>DASTMJ010000344.1:0-28161 GCA_035714205.1 Flavisolibacter sp.
CAACACCTCAACAGCAATATCTTTTATAGTATTTTCTACTACTTTAAAATCCAGGCTTAAAGGCTTTTGCACAAGTGCTGCCTTTACCGAACCCGCAATGGGAACTGCAAAATGTGTTTGCACACTTCCATATTCCATACGGAAGGCAGTAAGCTTATAATCACCTGCAGGTAATTCAAGTGTTGCTGATTGAACGGGTGCCGAAAGATTAAGGGTCAGCAACTGGTCTTTAATAACTTGCTCTCCGTTGGCCCTGGAAATACTTACAACTGCTTTAAGGTTCGAACTGTGATACGGTTGCCCGGTAAGATCTACCGAGGGTAAAAAACGGAAACTTCCGTTTTTAGCCGGCCCGGGATTGTTGGGGTTACCACCGGGGTTGCCCGGGACCTCGGGCTTCCTGATATCTGTTTTAGAACAAGCGGTAATGAATACTACTAATAAAAGTAAAAGAGTGGTTGGTTTGGTTAATCTGCTTCTCATTTTTCGAGGTTTTAAAATTTTTGTTTTTAGTTTTTAATTCGATTTATACCAATACCCCTGTTGTTGAGAAAAGCGTTGGGTTAAAAACACCCGTTTAACAAAACTTTTATGTGCTGAATCAAATTGGCTGATGAGCGGTCAAAAAATGAAACCATTGGAGGGAAATTGCCGGCGTTTTACAGTTTAAGCCAAAACTTGAAAAGACTACATAGATCTTTCCTTTAATTTTATCTCAACACATCCCATATGAATTATACAGCAAATGCAGGCAGGTATTCAGGAATGACATATCGCCGCAGCGGAAAATCCGGGTTAAAATTACCGGCACTATCATTAGGGCTTTGGCACAACTTCGGCGAAACCGATGATTTTCAGAAATGCAGAAGCATCGTTCATACAGCTTTTGACAACGGAATTACGCATTTTGACCTGGCGAATAATTATGGACCTCCGCCTGGAGGAGCAGAGGTAACGTTTGGTAAAATTTTAAACCAGGACCTGAAAAGCTACCGTGATGAATTGATCATATCATCAAAGGCCGGTTGGCCCATGTGGCCCGGACCTTATGGCGACCGGGGTTCCAAAAAATACCTAATGGCAAGCCTTGACCAGAGCCTGAAAAGAATGAACCTGGATTATGTCGATATTTTTTACCATCATCGCCCCGATCCAGAAACACCATTAGAAGAAACAATGGCTACATTGGACCTGATGGTGCGGCAGGGCAAAGCTTTATATATCGGAATTTCAAGTTATTCGGCTGATGAAACAAAAAAAGCCATTGATGTGTTACAAAAATCAGGAACTCCACTTTTAATTCATCAACCAAAATATTCAATGCTGGAAAGATGGATTGAGGATGGATTACTGGATGTGCTGGATCAAAATGGTGTTGGATGCATCACCTTTTCTTCACTGGCCCAGGGCATTTTAACCAATAAATATTTAAACGGAATTCCTAAGGATTCAAGGGCAGCAAGTGGCCGTGGCAATGGGGCCCTGGAAGCCAGTGGTATAACCGATGAGCTTCTTATTAAAGTTAAAAAGCTGGATGAACTTGCAAACAAACGTGGACAAAACCTTGCTCAAATGGCGCTGGCCTGGGTTTTAAAAGATCCCCGAATAACTTCTGTCATTATCGGAGCCAGCAAACCTGAACAGGTAACCGATTCTATTAAATGCCTTGATAATCAGGATTTCTCCAGGGAGGAATTAGATCAAATAGATTCCATAATAAAATGATTTTAAAGACAAATTATTGAAGTATTCCGTTTATGTTTTCAATCAAAGACAAATGCCTGTTATTAATCATTGTTGTTTCCATTTTTAATTCGTCCTTGCAGGCGCAGGATTCTGTATACAGGTTTAGATCGGCTGGTGGTGTGATAGGTTATGGTCACCAGATTAACCTTGAAACCCGGTATAACCCGGTTTTCTTTGCTGGTGATTTTTCCTGGCAGTTTGGAAAGAAAAAAAGAAAGGAGTTTGTAGCTTTTTACCTTGAACCTCAATTTAACCTTGTTGCCACTATACGGCCGGTGGATATTGAGTTCGGCTCAAACATCGGCATACGGTATTACCAGCAACTGTCACCCGGTTTTTATTTGTACCAAATGCTCGGTTCAGGACCGCATTTTATTACGGCTGACCTTCCGCGACAGGCCAAAGGTTTTATTTTTTCTGATAACCTGGGAATAGGTTTTTTTAAACTGGTTGATGATAAACGTTCGCTTTTTTTAAATTTCCGGTTTTTTGTACGGCACATTTCAAATGCCAGCCTGAAACAACCCAATAAAGGTGTAAATACTTTAAACCTGATGGCCGGCTTGTCTAAACTGAAATAATATTTTGGAGGAATACGGGCTCTGCGGTAACAGATTAAAACATTTTGGCCTTCATTTTGCCGAAAAAACGTAGATTTAAACATTACTAACCAAAAAATCTAATCATATGTCAGACGTGCAACTCACAGCTTACAACGTAAAAACCAAGGAAAAAGGTGTACCGATCCAGGATGCCGTAATTACAAAAACAGCGAAAGGTGCTTATATGGTTCAAGGCCATGATGGCAAAGGCAATAAGCTTACCACCTTATGCAATCAGGAAAAAGCTATGGCTGCTATTAAAGCGGGTATTGCCAAGCAAGGCTGGGAATAAATTCATCAAAATAATTAAAAAGCTGTCCTGCTTAAGCGGGACAGCTTTTTTCATTTTTAGCGGTTTCTTGCTTTAAAGCTTCGTTAGTTTAAAGGAAAGTTCTTTATTACCTGTTTTGATCTTTAAAAGATAGATTCCCGAAGCATAGTTGCCATTTGTTAGATCAATGTCCATCTTTTGCGTAGATCCATTGCCTATTTTTTGACTATGCTTAACCAATCTTCCCTTGCTATCATAAACCGACACTTGTATCATCTCTGAAATGTCTGCCTGGTAAACCAGCTGATAAAATCCATTAGAAGGATTGGGATATACCTGCCATAAAACAGGTGCATCAAAAGATACCGACCGAACCGGGGAATAAATAAAGCTTCCGTCTTCATGAATGATCTTTAGCCTGTAATACTGCGAGCCGAACTTACCGGGTTCAATATCGGAAAAGCTATAGTTCCTTGTAGACGTGGAGTAACCGGAACTTGCTACCGAACCAATCATGATAAACTGGTTGGCCTGAAACTGGCCTTCGCCTCTTGCTACTTCAATCTCGTAACGGTCTACCCCAGATTCAGCGCCGACTGTCCAATTTATAGAAACATTTGTACCCTGCGCTTTAGAGGCAGTAAAATCAAGCATTTTTACAGGAAGTGGTGTACTCTTATCAAAACCGCCATTACTTAACCAAAACTCCGAAAAACCGTTCACCTTAAACTCAGCATAATAGCCTTTATCAAAGGGCACTACGCTGACATTATCCTGGCTGATAAACTTCCAGGAACCTTGCTGGTTGTCCGATATCGTTCCATTTTCAAATACCTTATCCTGATCTGTGTATTTTGATACGCCCAGTTCATAAGCACTTAACGTGTTTGAACAATCACTGCAATTGTTTGCTTTGAGCAGTGAATCTGTTTCGCTATCCAGGAAATAAAAACGGAGTGTAACGGAATCATTCAAAGTGGTAGTTGCGGGTTGAATAGTAATATTCCGGTGGTGATAGTATTGCCTGTTATTGTTACGAACGGGGCCATCAAAAATGTAAGCTCCGGCAGCAGTCATACCCAGATCCTGGTTGTTTGGTAGTATGGATGCGATAAGCTTCCCATCTTTTAAAAAATGATTCCAGTTATTACCCGATACTTGTTGCGTTACCGGAGTTGAGAGAGTTATGCCATCGTAAATGCCATTTGGATTATCATAGATATGAATATCATCTACCGCAATACCCTCCCTGGTAACACCCGGGTCTGACCGGAATGCAAAACGTAAACGCAGCCTGTTAAAACCGGTTGGTAAAGCTGCCGTAGCAACATGCCAGTTTGTATACGAAAAAACACTCCACAACTGCGATGTTGATTTATTGTACCAGTTGGTTCCGGTTCCATAGCTCCCCAGTTTAAACCAGTTTATTCCGTCCGTTGAGTATTCAACCCAGGCAGCATCACATAAGGTCGCACCACAATCCTCAATATCCAAAGCCACGCTAAAGCTTAATGTTGGATTTGTCAACCCGGATACATCAAAGCAGGGAGAATATAGAAATGAAAATTCTAAATTATTGTGATTCCCATTCAGACCGGTTTTCCATGCCCTGGCCCCACTGGCTGCTTTGTTGATTTTACCAGCGGATGGAGATCCGTATTCCCAGCTGTTATTTGTACCCTCTGCAAACCAATTTCCATCGCCAGTCTCGAAGGTTTGGAGATAAGGGAAATCGATTACAACAGGTGAATTTCTGACAACAGTTGTCAATGTATCATTTTCTTTAAAGCTGTCGCTGTCCAGGTCAACCACAGCCTGTACCGTGTATTGGTTGAAGGCAGAAAGATCTGCTTTCGTAGAAAAGCTATATTGCAATGTATCATTGCCTTCAATAGAAGGAATGAACTCGCTGATCCATGCTCCATTATTTACCCTGTATTTTACCGGTACATTCATAAGCGTAGATGCCGAACTGTTGCGAACAGAGATCTTAATTTCCGCTGCATTTGAAAGACCGCAATTGATGACCTGCGGAACATCAACACTTTTTATCTGCAGATCATTTATTACGCGGTAAACCCTGATATCATCAAAACTGTAACCTGCGCCAAATATCTTATCGGTTGCAGGATATTGTCCAAACTGTCCCCAACGCACCTGCAAACTGCTTCCTATCAGCTGTCCTGAATCGGAAAGCAGACGTGAAAGTTCAATACTCCCGGTTTTTTTATACAGCCCCGGGTTGGCAGCATTTGTATTAAGATCATACACTTCAATCCATGCTTCTGTGTCACTGCCTCTTGCCCACACTTTATTATTACTGTGATTAACCTGGGAGTGATTCAGAAACCAGAAATCAAATCGTATATCATTGGAAGCTGAAGAATAATTGCCGAGATTAAATGTGCTATACAAAAAACTACTGGTACCGGCTGCTATATACCGGTCAGCATCAAGCGTTATTGCTTTAGAGCCGGAATGAGCTATACCTGAATTTACAAAAGTTCGGGCACGGCCAAAGCCATTTGCAGGGGCAAAATCAAAGCGATCGATTCCTGTTAACCCCGCAGTATCTTTTTGATAGGTTCCTGTAGCAGCCGTTTCAAGATCTTCGGTAAAATAGGCTGACAGGTCTAGTGGAGCATTATCCAGGTGCTTTACAACAATACTCATTGTATCATTTGCAGTAACATTATCAATCGTTGTATTTTTAACTACTACCGTAAGTAGATAAAGACCCGGAGCGGAAAGGTCGGTTGTAGTTGCAAAGTTGTGAGTATAGGATCCCCTGGCAACAATAGGCGTGCTAACATTTTCTGTTATCCAGGATCCGCCATTAATTGAATATTGAATATTGAAACCGGAAGCGGGAGCATCGTCCAGGTTTTCTATACGGGCACTTACCATATAAGATGAACTGAGTTCCGATGAAGTAAATTTCCTTCCCCATTTGGCCGATACAATTGCATCTACTTTTAGATCGTTATTGGAAATATTCCCGCTACAATTTCCTGTCTCTGGTTTTCTTGAAACAGCAACAGATCTTCTTCCGCTTTTGTTAATGATGCGTGGCATTACACTTACCCAATAGGTACTATCTTTCGATAAGCCACTGAATGTATACGTTGAGCCTGTTGTTACATCAACCGTTTGCATTTGCCCGTCTTTCACCAACAGTACTTCGTAATCTGTGGCTCCATTAACAGTTGTCCAGTTAATGGAAATATAACCCTCGCATTGTACCGGGGCCAGCGTTACAACAGGTCGGGGCATAATGGTAAAAGGCCCGACAGTACTATTTTCTCCCGATCCATCTTTCGTTATTCGTAGTAAAGCCTGGGTTGTACTGATGTTGGGAACGTACCAGGAATAGATGGTACGATCCAGTGCCACCCCTGTTTCTATGGTATTCCAGGTAGCACCATTATCTGCAGAAAATTCCAATGCGGCTGTGCCCTGCAAACCATCTGCATCCCATGTAATTTTAATACGGTTCGACTCATTTGTACTAGGTGAAAGTTTTTCACCTGTTGCAGGCGATGCCAGTTGCAATTGCACCGGTATAATATCATACACAAGAAAATATTCCTGGGATGGATTTTGAGCGATAGCTGTTCCTGCAACGTTTATAGTATATGTTCCGGGCGCAGGATTATTGATTACCACCTGCTCCATATTATTCATATGATCTTCGCCTGTTGTTGCAGGACTGGACACATGATTTACACCCGAGTCCAGGACCTGGGGAAGATGAACGGATAGCGATGGTTCAACAACCTTAAGGTCCAGGTCATTTACCAAAGCTTTTGAACTTAATAAAGATGCAGCCGGATCATTCCAATAAAGCATCACCTTCACCTTTGCAGTATTTGCCGGGATATTAATTGAATGAGATTGAGTACTACCTTGTGTACTGTTTGCGGATATATACCAGTTTTTTTCCAGGGCTTCTACACTTCTTACTAAATTCAACCAGCCATAACCAAAAGAATAATCAGGCCCGTTGTTTCCCAGGTCAGCGGCACTATTACAAATGATGGCTTTCATCAAAGCATTTTTTGGATTCGATCCTCCATTTAACTGGCGGTATCGTTGGTAAAGCAGTGCCAATCCACCTGATACAGCTGGCGCAGCCATGCTTGTACCAAGGTTTGATGCATACGTGTTTGTAGGCCAGGTTGAAACTGTTCTGTTTCCCAATGCAGTGATCTCGGGCTTTAAACGACCATCTTTTACAGGGCCGCGACTTGAGAAAGAGGCGATCATACCCGAATCAGTAGTTGCTCCTACAGTTAAAACATTTTTTGCGGTTTGATAACCACCCAAAACAGTTTTATAACCGGTGGCAAACGGGGCACATGTGGAAGCCCCGCTGTTGCCCGAAGCAAATACATTTTCAAGATACGGCAGATCAAAAGCCATCTGGTCAAGTATTCTTGAAATAAGATCATAGGTACCATGGTAATCGCAGTCCACAATATCTCCGTAGGAATTATTGGTAATTACCATTCCATGATCCTGCACATATGTTTTTGCATTGGAAAGTATACCTGAAAATGCCTGGCTGATGATTGTTGAACGAGGCGCATAGCCCTTGTGTTGTTCATTGATGGTTCCGGCGCCACCCACGGTCCCTGTAACATGTTGTCCATGAGAAGCAGCAGGAGAGGCAGCCCTGTTGATCAACCGGCCTGCAAAATCAAGATGCGTTTGTACATCAGCGTTATCTCCCACTCCTACTACCACACCTTCACCATTTAAACCCCTTCCGCCATCAGCAATGGCCGCGTTTAACAGGTTGGCTCCCGACAGATCACGGCTGTTGCTATTTAATGGTTGATCGCCGTATGGCGCCAGCTGTACATATTCAATGAAAGGTAATGCTGCCAGTTCCTGTAAACGGCTGGAAGAAATTCTTACCGATAAGACCCGGTAGGCCTGGAAAGAAAGAGAGATCACTTCGGCATTTGCCTGTTTCAATCCCTCCATTACTTCGTCCAGTAAAAAAGTTTTAGGATAACTTATCCAAACGTCAACGGTGCCGGCTGCTTTTACAGCCCAACCAGGCAGCTTACCGCCTGCCAGTTGAACACTCATTTTTTGCATAGGTTCCAATTCAACCACCGATCTTATTCCTGCATTGACTAAAACAAAAACCGAAAGCGGGGCTTTTATGGTAGCTGTGTAGGCGTTGCCTGAAACGTATTCAAGCAGTTGAACACCGTGAGCCTCAAGTTGTTTGACAGCGTTGATTCCAGGAATTTTATGAAACTGTACAACGGCCATTGATTTTTCATTGAACCGTATACTCTTTTTGTAGAATGAATCCAGGAAACCTTGCCTGAGATTGGCATCGGGTCTGATACTACCGTTCCTAAAGGCGATTGAATAGTTATTTTGAGCAAAAAGGGTTGAGGCAAATAAAAGGATACTAAAAAACGGCAGTCGGTTCAGTTTCATGGATATCGTTCTTCGGCAACCAATATACAAAAAACTCATAAAACGAGTTCCCCTTTCACCCTACCCGGGTTCGGTGTGCTTGCCTTCTACCTGTGGAAAAGGGGAGTGCAGTTCTTCTGCATTGGCGAAATCACTTTTAAAAAAGAACTGTAGCCTTTCTGTTTTGCCCAGGTCTTTGCTTGTAACCCGCTAAAAAAAAATCTATTTTGTGTTTTCTTTCAATTGGGGCCAGCCCGTTATTTTACCTGGTAATTCTCCTATTGATTTCCAATAAATAATTGAGCAGAATCGCAGCATCATCGAAGGATGATCGAAGGATGATCGAAGAAAGGTGGTGCCTGCCTTTTAGTATCCATATTGTATGGTGCTGGTATGAATATAGCATCGGGGAGGAAGAAATGGAGCGGACAAGGCTTTTTGTTACCCCACGACCCCTACACTTATAACCCCTGCATGCATGCGTTGTAAAAAGCTGTACACATCCTGCATGTCTTTCACCGGCTCTACTACTATCATAAACAACTTTCCAACCTGTTTTAAACGGGCTTTATTGGTACCTGTTTGCAGGTATTGAAGAATAGAATTAAAGGTCTCTGATTCAAAATAGGGTGAATCTGGTTTGTTCACAAAATAACATTTCAGTGAATCATTTTTAAGTATCATCCGCTCAAAACCCAGTTCCACTGCAAGTTTCCGGCACTTAATTGTAATAAACAGTTCCTGCACCTGTGATGGCAAAGGACCAAAACGATCGGTCAGCTCCTGTTCCATCATCGCCAGTTCTTCATCCGATTCGCAGTTATCTAAACGCGAGTACAGGGAAAGTCGTTCTGTTATATTTTCAACATAACTATCGGGTATCAGAATCTCAAGATCGGTGTCAATGGTGCAATCCTGGACAAAATCGTCTTGTTTTGAAATTTCTTCTTTAAATAATTCTTTAAACTGTGTTCTTTTTAATTCCCTGATGGCCTCATCCAGTATTTTCTGATACATCTCGAAACCTATTTCTGCCATAAAACCACTTTGCTCCCCGCCCAGCATGTTTCCTGCCCCGCGAATATCCAGGTCTCTCATGGCTATCTGGAATCCACTTCCCAGCTCACTATGCTGTTCCAGTGTTTGCAAACGCTTTCGTGAGTCAGCCGGCAACGTGCTCATGGGCGGTGCCAGTAAATAACAAAATGCTCTTTTATTGCTCCTGCCTACGCGGCCACGTAACTGGTGAAGATCGCTTAAGCCAAACTGGTGTGCATTATTTACAATGATGGTGTTCACATTTGGAATGTCAACGCCACTCTCTACAATATTGGTACACACAAGAACATCATATTTTTTATCGATAAAATCCATGATGCGTTCTTCCAGATCATGTCCTTCCATTTGCCCGTGGGCAAAACCAACACTGAGGTCTGGACATAAACCCTGTATCATAGCCGACATTTCGGCCAGGCCCTGTATACGGTTATGAATAAAAAATACCTGGCCTCCTCTTTCGGTTTCGAAATAGATAGCATCTCTCACAAAATCTTCCTGGTACACTCTTACTTCTGTTTGAATAGGCTGGCGATTGGGAGGTGGTGTATTTATGATGGACAAATCTCTCGCACCCATTAAGCTGAACTGCAAGGTTCTTGGGATAGGTGTTGCCGTTAGTGTTAAGGCATCCACATTGGTGCGAAGTGTTTTTATTTTTTCCTTATGCCCTACACCAAATTTTTGTTCTTCATCAATGATCAGCAAACCAAGGTCTTTAAATTTTACATCTTTCCCCAGTATTGCATGTGTACCAATGATGATATCAACCTTTCCTTCTTCCAGCTTTTTATACGTTTCTTTTTTTTCTTTGGCCGATTTAAAACGGTTGACATAATCTACCGTAACCGGAAAATCTTTTAAGCGTTCGCTGAAAGTTTTATAATGTTGAAATGCCAGTATGGTAGTGGGAACCAACACCGCGGCCTGTTTGCCATCCACAACTGTTTTGAAGGCAGCACGGATCGCAATCTCGGTTTTACCAAAACCCACATCACCGCAAACAAGGCGGTCCATGGGAGAAGGTGATTCCATGTCTTTTTTTACATCAGCAGTAGCCTTGCTTTGGTCAGGCGTATCCTCGTAAATAAAAGATGCTTCCAGCTCTGTTTGCATGTAGTTGTCCGGTGTATGCCGAAAACCCTCTTGTGCCTTACGTTGGGCATAAAGTTTAATAAGGTCAAAAGCAATTTCCTTAACCTTTGTTTTGGTTTTTTCCTTGAGGCGGTTCCAGACATCGCTACCCAGCTTGTTCACTTTTGGAACCGTACCTTCCTTACCGGTATACTTGGCAATTTTATGCAGTGAATTGATGTTGACATACAGAATATCACTGTCTTTGTAAATAATGCGAACAGCTTCCTGCAGTTTACCGTTCACTTCCAGCTTTTGCAATCCGCTGTAAACACCTACTCCATGATCAATGTGCGTCACAAAATCGCCGGGGGTCAGTTCACGAAGTGCACGAAGTGTAAGAGCCTTGTTTTTGTTATAAGCCTGTTTAACCTTGTACTTATGATAACGCTGAAAGATCTGGTGATCGGTATAACAAATCAGTTTAAGGTCTTCATCAATAAAACCTTCATGTATGGCCGTTGCAATTGGATTGAAATGAATCTCTTCTTTCAGGTCTTTAAAGATAGTATAGAGACGTTCCAGTTGTTTTGGATTCTCGGCAAAAAGATTCAGATCAAATTTTTTGCTTTCCCAGTTTTTCAGGTCCGCGATCAGTAAATCAAACTGCCTGTTAAAAGCAGGTTGTTCTTTTGTATTGAATACAATTTCAAAAGCTGTTGTTCCGGGTTTTTCATGACCAAAAAACACAACATGCTTTTGTACCAGACCATTAAAAAATTCACTTGCTTTTATAAATTCATTTGGATGGACCTCTTTTTTGATCAGTTTATCATCCTGTTCATCCTGCGGTTTGTAGGTGCCATGGTTGGCAAGAAACAATTCAAGGTCTTCCTCTGAGGTTATTAATTTTTCTTTCAACAGGGCTTCATCCTGAATCCAGATAACAGTATTCAACGGCAGGAAATCAAGAATGGAAACTTTTTCCTCATCGTCGAACTGGGTATCAACATTAGGGATAATACTAACCTGCAATAAACGCCGTTCACTCAATTGTGTTTCCGGATCCACGATCCGGATGGAATCCACATCATTGCCAAATAACTCTACCCTGTAAGGCTTTTCATTTCCAAACGAATAAATATCCAGTATTCCTCCTCTTACAGCAAACTGGCCGGGTTCATATACAAAATCCGTACGTTCAAATCCGTAATTCACCAGTTTTTCATACAACGCATCAAGATCCAGCTCATCCCCGGCTTTTATATGGATAATATTGGCTGAAATAGATTTCGATAAAACTACTTTTTCAAAAAGCGCTTCGGGATAGGTTACCAGGGCCCCTACCCTGTTACCGCCACCGGAAGCAAACCTTGTCAAAGCTTCTGTACGCAACATAATATGTGACGAATTCAGAAGCCTGAAATTCTTCCTGTTTTTAAATGAAGAAGGAAAATAATGAAGATTTAATGCCTGGGTAAGGTTTTCAAGCGTGTTATGAAAATAGGCAGCGTCTTCTTCATCGTTACAAATAAAAACATGGTTTAGCTGGCTGCACGAGGGGTGCAAAAAAACCGCGGCAGCTAAAAACTGCGAGGAGCTTCCCCGAAGGTTCCGTAAAAATATTTTTTGAGGCTGGTCAAAAGAAAGCTTGTCCGCCAGGGTAAAAAGGCGGGGGGAATTTTTATACTTATCCAATAACTCACTAAAACTCATATTCCTGCGCTGGTACTATTTTCCAAAAAGAAGCTGCAAAGATAACCCGTGGCTATGGAAAGAGACCCGAATTAGCATTTTCATAAATGTTAAGTTCTACCTGGTTTCGATATCAGGTGCATAAACAATGTACATTTTTGGCTGAATTTCTTAAATTGCCTGTTCATCGAATAAACCCCTGCACGAGGAAATTGTTATTTATTTAGTTGCTAACTCAACCGGTTGCTTTATTCGACCAAAACGAACTAATATTAATCATAAGCTACATGAATATCAAACTATTGCTGGCAAGAACCGTTTTGCTGCTTGTACTTAGTGCGCCATTTCTTTTATTCCGTACCAATCCTGTAAAAAAATTAACAGGCAACCTTTCTATTAATGTTTTAACACGGGAGGTTGGGGAGGAAAAAGAGGAAGAAAAAGCTGAATTCACCTCAAAACGGATGGCGCATGAATTTAAGATGCTACGCAATCCTGTTACGGGAAAAATACCCGCTAATATCAGGGAGATTGAAGATGAAGTAAGCGCCAAAGTCCCTGACAAAGGCTTTGCAAGTGGTGCGTGGTTAAGAGGTGGTTCTGTAACCGTACAAAATGCATATAGAAACATCGGTCCTGATAATGTTGGGGGCCGCGGCCGCGGCCTGGCCTTTGACCGCCGCAATGCTAATATTATGATAACAGGTGGTGTGACAGGGGGAATTTTCAGGTCTACCAATGGAGGCACCAGCTGGACGTTTGTTTCGGGTGATAATGATATAAGAAGTGCCACATCAATTGTCCAGGACCCAGTCAACCCGGATACCTGGTATTGCGGAACCGGGGAAACCTGGACAACTGACCTTGCATTTACGGTTGGTCATGGAGTTTTTAAAAGCACCAACAACGGTGCCAGCTGGACAAAACTGGCTTCAACCGCCGATGCCAACCCCAACCAGTTTAACGGCCAGTTTGACCTGGTACACCGGTTAGCAGTTCATCCAACAACATCTCATATATACGCAGCTGTCCATAACCGACTGATGAAATCTTCTGATGGAGGGCAAACCTGGCAAACCGTTCTAGGAGGCCAGGTAGCCAACAATAGTATAGAAGGGCTTTGTGATGTTATTATACCTTCAAACGGCTCAAAAATATTTGCAGCTTTTTCGGGTAAGAACCAGGACAGATCATTAGCTGGCATTTGGGAGTCAACTACTGGCAATTCCGGTGCATGGACCCGCATTGCCGGCGGGACCTCAGGAGCAACGGATTCTGTTGCCGGATGGAAAGCCCATGGTGTATGGAGTCGTGCTGTAATGGCCTTAAATAATGCCAATACCAGGCTATTTGTATTGTATAAAAATGGAAAATCTGCCGATGGAGCCACACCAGAACCCGAAGCAGACCTTTTCAGGGCAGATATATCTTCGGGTACCCCTTCCAGTTATACATGGACAAATCTGAACAGTTATGTACCTGATGAACCGGGTTTCAATTATGGTGGTATCGATCCGTATACCACACAGTTTGAAGGTTATAATATGGCTATTACTGTTAAACCGGATAATGACAATATTTTATTTGTTGGCGGCGTAACCTTAGTACGGGTAGATCTTTCGAAAACCGATCCTGCACAAAAATTCAGGAGGATTGGAGGTTATGGTCAAAACTTCTTTCCACAGCCTGAAAATTTTATCTATCCCAACCACCACCCCGATGTTCACGGAATTTATTTTGTAAACGGAGCTAATGATGCTTTGTACACTGTAAGTGATGGCGGCGTGCATAAAACCAGCACCAGTGTTATGGCGGATACCGTTCGCTGGCAGCCACTAAATGCCAATTTACAAACGATGCAGTATTATGCCATCAATATACAACCTGACCTGGACGCCGATTTTATTATAGGCGGCACACAGGATAACGGTACCCAGGTTAATTTAAATCCAGGTACCAGCCTGGAACATTTTCAAATTACCGGTGGCGATGGTGTCTCTGCTTCCATATCGAGTTTTACAAAAAATGGTAATCTCTGGACGCAATATTGGTACACCACGTTAGTTGAAGGAGCCATACGGCGGGTGAAACTTGAACTGGATTTAAATACCAGTACTATTGATGTTACGGCCTTTGATGATATTACGCCAACAGGTAATTCAGGTAACGGGCAGTGGACCACCTTATTTGTAAATGACCCGGATTCTACAGAACACATTTATTACAACAACAAAAACAAAATATACAGGACCCGAAACGCATCTACAGTCACGGCTTCTTCCTGGACCGAGATAACCGGGGTAAGAAATACCTTATCTGCTTCAGAAGAAGTAAGCGCTATGGCTATCAGCAAAAGCAGGAACAATATAAAATATTTATATTTTGGAACAGATGCCGGCAAAGTTTACCGCCTGAACAACCCAAATACAGGGGCTGCTTCAATTACACCGGTCAACATAACCCCTAATTCAATGACGGCAGGAAGTTATGTTTCAGGTGTTAGTGTAAATCCAAGAAGTCCTGATACCGTTTTAGTAGTTGTTTCCAATTATGATGGCAACACTCCTTTAAATAACATTTTCTGGACGGGCAATGCCACTTCAGCTACACCTACATGGCAGGTGATTGATGGAGCGCTAGGACCAGTTTCATCACAAAGCTGCGCTATTGTACTTAGAAAAAGTGGAGTTGAATATTACGTGGGCACATCAATTGGTTTGTATAGCACTACCGCTATCTCCGGCAACAGCACACAATGGTTCAACGAAGGTTCGGGCATGTTAAAAAGAGCCATTGTGCGATCATTGATAAACAGGCAAAGAGATAATACGCTTGTGGTAGGCACACATGGTAATGGTGCGTTTGCAGCAGAAATTGGCGATGCAGTTGCACTGGACAATAACATTGTTACAGGGATCAATGACCCAGTTACAAATGATAAGAATTTTATCCAGATGGTGTATCCTACACTCACTCAAAATGAGGTCTTGTTCCGGGTTGGAAATATGTTTACCATTAAAAGCCTGACCATAGAATTGTTTGGCGTAAATGGACAAAAACTCATCCACACCCAACAGCCTTACCAGAATGGTTCGATAAAACTTGGACAACTATCATCGGGTAGTTATATTTTACAAATAACCAGTAACGACGGCAAATACCGGCATGTTCAAAAGATCACTAAAAACTAAAACAGGGCCCTCATTTTAGAGGGCTTTTTTAATTCAGGTCAAGCACAGGCTGATGCGCATGAAAATTGCATATTTTCATTTAAATTAAATATCCTTTCAAACCCTTGAGCTGTTTTTTCTTTTTTTACGTATCTGTTCAATCAATAAGACTACTACCGGTAAATTTAAAAAAATGAAAACTAAGATACTGGCCGCATCCTTATGCATTACCCTGCTTACGGGCATTATAGTTCATCTATCTACAAAAAATGATAATACTGAATACTTTGATTTTGAAGAAAATGAAAGAAAGGGTTTGTTGGATGAGTTCAGCCGGGCAAGAGTTCAGTATGAATTTGATATGTTGAAGGATCCCAATACCGGGACCATCCCCAAAGGAATTTTTGAACAGGAAGTAGCTTTTGCCAGGGCCTTGCCGGTGCGTGAAGGATCACAGTCAGCAGGTAACCTGCGGCTTGGAGCCTTAAATACCTATGTGCCTGCAGGGCCTCATAATATTGGCGGCCGCACAAGGGCATTGGCCTATGACAAACGCTATAACGGTACTTCCAACAGGGTTATCATTTCAGGTAGTGTAAGTGGAGGTATTATGCGGTCGGCAGATGGCGGTGCAACCTGGACCCGGGTTTCTCCTCAAAACGATATTCACAATGTTACAGCTGTTGTACAGGATCCCCGGGCAGGTTTTAATGATACCTGGTATGCAGGTGGCGGTGAAGCTGTAGGCAACTCAACCGGGATTATAGCATTGACCAATTACCTGGGTTGGGGTATCTGGAAATCAACCAATAATGGAGTTAGCTGGACCAAACTACCCTTAAATGCTGTACAGCAACTACCGGGTGATGTTCTTGAAAGTTTTGACCATCCCTTTGACTTTGTACACAAACTTGCAATCAATCCTGTAAACGGAGACTTGTATGTGGCAGGGCACAGGCGTTTGTTGCGATCCCAGAATAGTGGCACTTCATTCCAGGTAGTTTTTGGCGGCACCAGTCCATCTACACCTGAGAACGGGCAAATGGATATTGTTATCTCAAACGCGGGCCGCATTTTTTTGGGGGTGAACGGCGGCTTCCAGGATCCTGCATTAAGAGGTGTATGGGTTTCCAATACCGGCGACCTTAATTCTTATAGTCGCATTGCAGGAGGCTCTACACTGAATGTTGATTCAGTAGCAGGGTGGCGTGGTAATGCTTACACTTTCTTCCAGGAGGACACGTATAACTCAAAACGCATTTTACTGGCTCTTGCACCCTCCAACCAGAACATTGCTTATGTTTTATATGAGAACGGCCTGTTCAGTGACAATGGCCAGCCGGAGGGAGATCTGTTCAAACTTTCCATAAGCGGAACGTCTTTTTCCTGGAATAACAGGTCAGCAAATATGCCGGACTTCCCGGGTGGCAACTTGCCAGGAGTTGACCCCTACAGCGTCCAGGAAGGATATGATATGAGCATCACAATAAAACCAGATAATCCCGATTTTGTGATCCTGGGTGGCACTAATCTATATCGTTCAACTGATGGGTTTGCTACAACGGCAAATACGGCATGGATAGGTGGGTACAATACCAGTTCAGTGACCACACAAAACCCAACAATATATCCCAACAGCCACCCTGATATGCACAATTTTGTTTTTAATCCATCAAATTTTAATGAGGGCATTTCAGGAGATGATGGTGGCTTACACAAAACCACCAACATTGCTGCAGGTACGGTTGCCTGGAGCATTATCAATAATTACCAAACTCTCCAATTTTATTATGTTGCCATAGATCCCACTACTGGTCGTAATAATTTTGCCGGTGGCTCACAGGATAATGGCACGACCATCAGAGATAAAACCGGGTTATTTGGAACAGGAGCAGCTGACAGTAATAACCACCGTTCACTGGCGGGTGGCGGCGATGGTAATTCCGTAGGATTTTCAAAACTAACGGGCTCCACTCAATATATTTATTATGGTATACAAAATGGAAGGTTGCGACGTACACCATTTCCCAACCTTGGTTCCAGTACAGAGATCAGGCCTTCCGGTCTTACCACTTCTACCGCTCAAACAGAATCAGACTTTGGTGAATTTGTAACGAATTTTAAATTGAATCCTGACAATACAGAAGATCTTTATTATGTAAACTTCAACCGCCTGTTCCGAACAACAAGTGCTTCCACTGCCAGCAGTTCATCGGGCTGGACAGAACTAAAAGGTGTAAGCGCAGCAGTTAATCCAGGTAATTCTACCGGAGGAAGGGGTATCCGCATCAGGGCTATGGCTTTCAGCAGGGGGCCTTATGCAACCAGTCATGCCTTGTATATTGGCACAACACCTGATCTTGAAGGCGGGGCCAGGCAGGGAAAAATTTTCCGGCTTGATGATCCGCGGAATTATACAGAGAGCAGGACACCAGTTGATATAACACCACCGGGATTGCAGGGAAATGTTCAAAACATTGCAGTGAATCCCAATAATGATGATGAGATACTTGCTGTTGTTTCCAATTATGGCGTAACGGGTATCTGGTGGACCAGAAATGCAAAAGCACCGGCCCCCACCTGGTACAATGCAGAAGGAAATCTAACGCTACCGTCTATACGCAGTTGCATGATCATTGTTAAAAAGGATGCCAGTAATAATCCCGTAACAGAATATTATGTAGGAACATCGGTAGGCCTTTATAGTGCTGTGAATATTGGAACAACCTTAACGGCTAACAACCAACCCACCTGGGAGCGGGAAGGCGATGCTATTTTGAATTTTGCCGTGGTGCAGGATCTTGCCTACCGGCCCGTTGATAACGTTTTATTAGTTGGCACTCATGGTAACGGCATGTATTATTCCTTTTTGGGAACACCCAATTATACACCCAACTTAAACACCGGTATAGATCCGGTTACCAACGACCCGACATTTATTACAAAAGTTTATCCAACACAAGCGAACGATAAAATATACTACCAGGCCGGAACATTAACCGGTATACAAAAAATAGTAGTACGGCTGAACGGTGCTAATGGCCAGTTGATACAAAAAAGAGAGGCTTCTTATCAAAATGGAGAAATGGATGTAAGCAGGCTACCTTCAGGTGTTTATATTTTGAATATTTTTAGTAGCGATGGAAAATACAGGCATGTACAAAAATTAATAAAGCGTTAAAGACTGTTTTTATTTATGTATTGCCATTCATTCAAACATCAACTCAATATGAAATACATTTTATCATTACTTGCCTTTTGTTTTTTTCTTGTGTTCAAATCAAATGCGCAAACCAGGTCTGATGTTAAATTATATGGTTACGTACGCCCTGTAACCGGCGGAGCCCCTCCCCGCATCATGAATAAAGAAAGTAATTTCTTAAGCTATAGTTCTACAAAGGAAAAGTTCAGTTATATGATCTACCTGGAAGGACCATCAAAACTGAGGATTTACCCGGTAGAAATGTATATCAAGGGGCAACGAACCGGTGTTAAAGCGGCTACCGTTGTTCAAACTCCTGTTGAAATAAAAACAGGCGGCAATGTGGCCGAGTATTCTAAAACAGTAACGTTGGTACCAAAAACATCCAAAAAAGTTTATCATATTGACGCCTCCAGTGAAATGCCGTCAAAAAGTTTAAAGATCGCTAAAGTGAAAGCAGAAACCAATGAACTGGTAGTAGTGTATAAATACGGCGGCAAGTTTTATTATGCCGTTCAAAAGAAGCTTATAGTATTGGAACCGATCGTACTACAATAAAAAGGAGGCCAGTAAGAATACTGGCCTCTAACCTAAACCGTCCGACTAAATATCTTGAGGTATTATTATCGCTTTTTCATAGATGTAATTTTCAACTACTGTGCCAATAGCAAAAAATTGTGGATAACTTAGAAACGTAATTTTTACCTGCATCGTATTTCATAAATGTTAAAACAGGCTAATGGCAGTACAACCATGGAGGAAGGGAATTGTAACAAGGATAGAACAGGAAACCTATAACACACGCCGCTATTGGATTCAAGTGCCCGAAGTAGAAGTTTTTGATTTTCAACCTGGGCAATTTGTTACACTGGATCTTCCTATACATGAAAAAACAAACAAAAGATGGCGTAGTTACTCCATAGCCTCATGGCCGGATGGCACCAATGTGTTTGAATTGTTGATTGTTTTACTCGAAGGTGGAACAGGCACCACATTTTTGTTTAACGAAGTGCAGGTAAATTCTGAATTGACCTTCAGGGGACCGCAAGGTGTATTTACTTTACCACAGGAAATAGACAGGGACCTGTTTTTTATTTGTACAGGAACGGGCATTGCTCCTTTCAGAAGTATGATCCATCATATTCAAAGACATGGGGTTTCTCACAAGGATATTTACCTGATTTATGGTACCCGTACAAAAGCTGATTTATTATACCAGGATGAAATGAACCGACTGCAGGGTGAAGTAGAGAATTTTCATTACCTACCTACTTTGTCAAGGGAAAAATGGGAAGGATGTTGTGGTTATGTACATGCCATTTACGAAAACCTGGTACATGAGAAGAAAAAGGGTTCGGCATTACCCCCCGCCTCCTTTTATTTATGTGGCTGGAAAAATATGATTGATGAAGCCCGCAAACGAATTGCAGACCTTGGTTATGACAAAAAAGCCATACATTTTGAGCTGTATGGCTGATTCGTTTTATAATGTTTTCTGAACGATCTCTCTTACCTGGTCAAGCGGCACCCTTTCCTGAAGCATGGTATCCCGGTAACGAATGGTAACGGTGTTATCTTCTTTTGTCTGGTGATCTACTGTTACACAAAACGGCGTGCCTAGGGCATCCATTCTCCTGTACCGTTTTCCAATCGTATCTTTTTCTTCATAAAAACAACGGAAATGCGATTTGCATCCATCCATAATGGTTCTTGCAATTTCAGGCAACCCGTCTTTTTTTACCAATGGCAATACTGCTAGTTTGATTGGCGCCAGTTTGGGAGGAAACTTCAGAACCACCCGGCTGTCTTTCTTTTCTTCTGTGCTCAGGTCCTGCTCTTCATACGCTTCACTTAAAACCATCATTACGGTTCTATCCACACCAATTGATGTCTCCAAAACATAAGGAATATAGTTACCGTAAGGTTTACCGGTAGCTTCATCAATGTCGTTATCGAAGTATTGCATTTTCTTTTTGCTGTATTCCTGGTGATTTTTCAGGTCAAAATCTGTACGGGAATGGATGCCTTCCACTTCTTTAAAACCAATAGGGAAATTGTATTCTATATCACAGGCGGCATCGGCATAGTGTGCCAGCTTCACATGGTCGTGGAAGCGGTACTTATCTGCAGGAATACCCAGGCTGATGTGCCATTTCATTCGCTCCGTTTTCCAGTATTCGTACCATTCTTTTTGTGTTCCGGGCCTGATAAAAAACTGCATTTCCATCTGTTCAAATTCCCGCATACGGAAAATAAACTGGCGGGCTACAATTTCATTACGAAACGCTTTACCTATTTGTGCAATCCCAAACGGAATTTTCATCCTGCCGGTTTTTTGCACATTCAGAAAATTTACAAAAATACCCTGTGCTGTTTCCGGCCGCAGGTAAATCTTATTTTCCTCTTCTTCTGAAGAAACGGCTCCAAATTCAGTAGAGAACATCAGGTTGAACTGGCGTACGTCGGTCCAGTTACAGGTACCACTTACGGCACAAACAATTTTATTATTCTCGATTAATGTTTTCAGACCATCAAAATCATTGGCGGCCAAAAGCGTATCCATTTCCTTCAGTAAGATCTCTGACTGTTCGGCATGTCCCTCTTTTTCCAGTTCATCGGCCCTGGCTTCAATTAAATGATCTACCCGATAACGTTTATTACTATCCTTGTTGTCGATCATCGGGTCGCTGAAATTATCAACGTGCCCGCTGGCCTTCCAGGTAGTGGGGTGCATAAAAATGGCTGCATCAATACCGACGATATTTTCATTCATCTGCACCATGCTTTTCCACCAATAATCTTTGATATTTTTCTTTAACTCGCTTCCCCACTGGCCGTAATCGTACACGGCACCCAGTCCATCGTAAATTTCGGATGAAGGAAAAATAAAGCCATACTCTTTGCAATGCGAAATAATTGCCTGGAACCTGTTGCTGTCTGTTGCCATAATGGCGGCAAAAATAGGTTGAATGGTTGATTTGTGCATACCTGGCCCCAACCTCTCCGGGGAATTCTATCCAAAATTTTATCGGCTGCAGTTTTACTTAACTTTTATATCATCTCCTGTATGCTCGTTCTCCTCTTTTATTTTCTTTTCGTGTTGTTTTAAAGAGCCATGACCGTCTTCCATTTCAATTTGTGTGATCCAAACAGCGTAGCGGCTGGGCAATATGCGACTTCCGTAGGCACAGGCATAGGCTTTTGTAAACTCTGCACCAAAATATAAGATCATAGAAGAATAGTAGACCCATAATAACAACACAACAAGCGAACCCGCTGCACCGTAACTGCTGCCAATATCACTTCTTCCGATGTAGTAGGTGATGCCAAATTTGCCAATCATAAATAAAACGGCTGTTGTCATCGAACCAACAATAACATCTTTCCACCTGATGATGGCATCGGGCAATACTTTAAAAATGATGGCAAATAGTAAGGTGATTATTAAAAATGTAATTACCAGGTTAATAATATAAACAAGAACTACTGTCATTTCGGGGAATTGAGCCTGCAGCCGGTTCATAAAACCTTCAATCAGGCCATTGACCACCAGTGAGACCAATAGAACAAAACCAAGGCTAACGACGATAGAAAATGAAAGCAGGCGGTTCATTATAATCTTCAGCCATCCTTTTTTGGGTTTTGGCTTCAGGTTCCAGATCATATTGATGGAATCCTGTATTTCAGCAAAAACACTGGTAGCTCCCAGCAATAAGGTAACGAAGCCAATAACTGCCGTAAAACTGGTTTTGCCACTAAGGGTAGCATTCCGGATGATATTTTGAATTTGTTCAGCAGCAGCAGGACCTACAAATCCTTGTAGCTGGCTGAAAATGTTGCCTTCTATTGCTTCACGGCCATAAAAAAGATCTGCAAAAAAAATCATTACAAGCAACATGGGGCCTATTGAAAACACTGTAAAATAAGCCAGTGCGCCGCTTAATTTTAAAACCCTGTCGTCTATAAACCCGTTTATTGAGTCTTTAGCTACATTCCATAAACCTTTCAAAGTAATTTTTTTCTTCATCCTGCCTGCAATTTCATGGATTATTACAAAAAGATAGCCATAACCATTCAATTACAAGTGTTTCAACCTCAGGTATTGCTGGTTTTTTTAGAAGAGGTATTTATATAATAGAGCGCTAATCCCAATAAAATGGTTCCAAGTCCGGCAGATTTTTTCTTGGATGTTACTGAACCTCTTTTCCTGGTTGAAACAGAAGGTATCACCTGCGTTTGTTTTGTAATGGTTTGTTCTTTTTTCTCCGCAGCCGTATGAGTAGGTTTGGGTTTTGCGCCTGCAACAGTTGCTTCGTTATTCCATTCAGCATATTCATTAGGTACAATATGAGCGCCTTTTTTAAAAGCATATGATTTGGTGAACTCGGCTCCTATATATAAAATTATAGAGGAGTAATAGATCCAAACCAGGAGTATGACAAGGGAACCAGCTGCTCCATAGGTACTCCCAATTTCACTCTTACTTACATAAAATGAAATGGCAAATTTACCGATCAAAAAAAGCAGTGAAGTAGCAACGGCGCCGGGCCAGATATCTTTCCATTTAATTTTTGCATCAGGTAAAACCTTAAAGATGAAGCCAAACATAACAGTTGTAATGCCCAGTGTGACTATAAGGTTGATGATATAGAATACGATGACTGCAACATCAGGAAACACATTTTGTATTCGTTCACCAATACTTTCCACAACAGTTGTTACAGCAAGAGAAACCAACAACAAAAAACCAAGTGTACCTATCATACCAAATGACAACAGGCGGGTTTTTACCAGTTTCATAAAACCCACTTTCGGCCTGGGTTTGAGTCCCCAGATACTGTTTACCGAATCCTGGATCTCTCCAAAAACAGTGGTAGCACCAATCAGTAAAGTAACTACGCCGATAATGGTTGCCAGTGTTCCTTTCCCGCTAATGGAGGCATTTTTGATCATATCTTCCACCTGTTTAGCGGCATCGGAACCAATAAAACTTTGCATTTGCGCTTGAATGGTTCCTTCAATGGCTTCCCGACCCAGGAATATACTGCAAACAGATATGATGACGATGAGCAGCGGCGCCAGCGAAAACACGGTATAATAAGCCAGCGAAGCGCTTAGTTTGGTTACTTTATCATTTGAAAATCCGGCAAATGAATCTTTCAAAGCCGTCCACACAAGTTTAAATGAAAACTTTTTCATACAACCGTTTTGGTGGTTGTTACAAAAAAGCCGCCAATGTTTAGGTTATGAAAGCAGAACTCTTTGAAGTATTGTATTCAGCGAAATTTCAGGATAGTTTTTCATTCTTTATATGACGGTCGGCATCCCTGGTATTTTTTTTATCAAAATTGCGCTGCAAAGCTTCGGTAAGATCAATACCGGTTTGATTGGCAATGCAGATCAATACCCAAAGAACATCAGCCAGTTCATCTGACAATTCTTTTTCCCTATCCGATTCTTTGAATGATTGTTCCCCAAAAATGCGGCTCATAAGCCTGGCCACTTCTCCCACTTCTTCTGTCAGAATGGCCATGTTGGTCAATTCGTTGAAATAGCGGACGCCGCTTGTTTTTATCCATTGATCAACCTGCTGTTGTGCCTCCTGTATCGTCATTTATATTAAGTTGTTTGAATGATTGAGTTTGATGTTCATTAATGTTGCAATTGACTGTGCCCTCTGTTTCATTAATGTTGCCCCCGGCCCTTCAAAATGTTTGTCCATGGTATTGATAAAAATACTTACCCAACGGTCAAGATGTTCTTTTTTTATGGCTGATAAATGATGAATATGTTGGTGCACTTCCATAACATTTTTGCGGTATCCTCTTGTACCAAAAACAACAGCTTCCCAAAAATCGGCTATTACAGGAATATGCGTTTCAAGGTTAAGAGGAACCACCTCGGTGAAAAAACGTCCGATCAGTTCATCTTTAAAAGCCGCTTTATAAAATGCCTGTAAAAATGCAACCAGGTCCCCGCGGTTTTCAATATCTCTCACTCTTTATTTTTTGTGTCGATAAAAATGGTTACAGGACCGTCATTTAATAAAGCCACCTTCATATCTGCTCCAAACTGCCCGGTCTCAATTTTTTTTCCCATATCTTTTTCCAGTTGATGAATCATTTGTTCATAAAGCGGGATGGCAACCGGCGGCTTACTGGCTTTGCTATAGCTGGGACGATTACCTTTTTTTGTTGAAGCATGTAAAGTGAATTGACTGACCAACAAAATATTTCCGCTTACGTCTAAAACAGAACGGTTCATTACACCCTCATCATCATTAAAAATACGCAGGTTCACAATCTTATTGCTCAACCACTGAATATCTTCTTCAGTATCGGCATCCTCAAATCCAATTAAAACAAGCAAACCTTCATCAATTTTTCCGGCAACCGCATGATCAATGGTTACACTAGCTTCAGACACTCTTTGAATAACCGCCCTCATTGTTTCGTACTTTTATTATTTGCAAATGTAAATGACCATTGATCATATGATCGACGTATCAGAGGAGTTAAAACTACAAACTACCCGCAGCGGGGGCAAGGGCGGACAAAATGTAAACAAGGTAGAAACCGCGGTTATTGCTTATTTCGCTGTTCCATCATCGCAATTGCTGACAGATGAACAAAAGGCTATTATATTATCCAGGTTATCCAACCGTATTAATTCTGAAGGCGTACTATTGGTAAAGGCCCAAAACCACCGAACGCAAATTCAGAATAAAGAAGAAGCCATTCAAAAAATAAACGAACTGGTTACAAATGCACTAAAAAAGAAAAAACTTCGTATTGCCACAAAGCCTTCAAAGCTTTCAAAAGAAAAGCGGCTTGATAGCAAAAAGCGTTCTTCTGAAATAAAACAAGGAAGAAAAAAATTTAATCCACGCAATCTTTTTTAACAGTTAGCTGTCTTAATTAATAATAGATTAGAGTTAGAAACCACCTTTCTTGACACCACGTCTTGTTATACTATATCTTTTGGCAGTAATTCTTTCCGGTTCAATATTGCTGGAAAGTTGTCGTAAAACGGATTGGCCGTTTCGCACAACACCAATCAGTTTTACTATACCCAATGGTTTTCCTGCCCCGGTTTATAATTTTACAGCAAATCCATTGACGGAAGAAGGTTTTCAGTTAGGGAAAAAATTATTTTACGATGGCAGGCTTTCCATTGATGGAAATTTTCCCTGCGCATCCTGCCACCAGCAGGTAGCGGCCTTTACAACTTTTGAGCACGACCGCAGCCATGGTTATGATCATTCTCATACCTTGCGCAATGCACCTGCACTGGCCAACCTGGCATGGTATACTACTTTCAGGCAGGATGGAAGCGCCAAAACCATTGAAGAGGTTTCGTTAGCTCATATTACTGCACCCGATGAAATGGCAGAAACCATGAGCAACGTCATAACGAAAATAAAAGATGATACTGCTTACCGCCGCTTGTTCAGGGCAGCCTACGGAACCGAACAGGTTACCAGCGACCGGATCTTAAAAGGGCTAACACAATTTGTGATCAGTCTTGTTTCCGCCAATTCAAAGTACGATAAAGTGAAAAACGGAGAAGCGGTTTTTACAACACAAGAACAAAATGGTTATACCCTTTTTCAATCCAAATGTGCCACATGTCATACAGAACCGCTGTTTACCGATTTCAGTTATCGGAATGCCGGAATTGAGGTTGATGATCACCTGAATGATTTCGGACGAATGAGAGTGACCGGCGACAAAAATGATTCGCTCAAATTCAGGGTACCAAGCCTCCGAAATGTTGAATTAACTTCCTATTACACACATGATGGAAGACTGAGTGTAATGCGCATGATGCTGCAACATTATCGGTTTGGCATCAATCAAAGTGCAACGCTGGATCCCTTGTTGACCAATGGCATCAACATGACCGATGCAGAAGAAAACGACCTGGTTGCTTTTTTAAGAACACTTAGCGATTCATCGTTCATTAATAATCCACGTTACAGATAATTCATTTTGTCTTTCACTTAAATGTTGCCCGTTACCAGATCATAAAAGGCCAGTCAAACCAAATAATTTCATGAACATTCAATTACATTCGTAGCATTTAGCTGTTAAATTCGCATAATTCTTAAATCAATATCCCATTGAGCGGCATTAAAAAATTAGCAGGGCAAACAGTTTGGTACGGAGCCAGTTCCATTGCTGCCCGGTTCCTGAATTACCTGCTTACACCTTATCTCACCTTAACACTAAGTGGTGTAGCCTACGGTGAAATGAGCCTTGTGTATGCTGCCATTCCTTTTCTGAACATCATTTTTACGTATGGTTTGGAAACAGCTTACTTCCGTTATTCAAAAAATAAAGAGCAGGAAGCAGAGGTTTACAATACATCCATGGTTTCATTGATTGTAAGTACAACTTTATTTACCCTGCTGCTGATTTTATTTAATAACCCACTGGCCACCCTGATTGGTATTAAGGAACACCCGGAATATCTGACATGGAGTGCTTTTATCATTGCTTTTGATACGCTTACTGCTTTGGCTTTTGCCAAACTGCGTTACGAGGGCCGGCCTGTAAAATTTGCCTCTGTTCGTATTGCGGGAATCCTGATCAATATTGCCCTTACATTTTTCTTTTTATCTGTTTGCCCAAAAATTCAAAAAGAGTCGCCGGGTAGTTTTATCGGCACTTTTTACGATCCTAAGATCGGTGTGGGTTATGTTATTATTGCCAACCTTGTACAATCGGTTTTTACCCTCTTATTGTTATCGAAGGAATTATTTGCCTTTCGCTGGAAGTTTAATGCAAAGTTGTGGAAAGAGATCATGGTTTATTCATCACCGCTTATTCTTGCAGGTTTTGCCGGTATGATCAATGAAACATTTGACCGCATTATGCTTAGCTGGCTGGCACCGGTTTCTTCGGTGCAGGCGGCCAAAATAGAAGTGGGAACCTACAGTGCCTGCTACAAGCTTGCCATTTTAATTACATTATCTGTGCAGGCTTTTCGTATGGCGGCCGAGCCTTTCTTTTTTTCTGCGGCCCAGGGACAGCAACCGCAGCGCATTTATGCACGGGTAATGAAATTTTTTGTGATCACTTTGTGTTTTATGTTCCTGGCCGTTGCACTTTTTCTAGATGTGTGGAAATACTTTATTATGAACGAGGTATTTTGGAAAGGCCTGAAAGTGGTGCCCATTCTTTTACTGGCCAATATGTTTCTTGGAATTTATTATAACCTGTCCATCTGGTATAAACTATCCAACCAGACAATGGCCGGCGCCTGGATTACTTTGATTGGTGCTGCCATTACACTTGGCATCAACTACTTTTTTATTCCTTATTTCAGTTATATGGCCTGTGCCTGGGCTACGTTCTTTTGTTATGGCACTATGATGGTAGTCTCCTACATCTGGGGACAAAAAAACTATCCTGTTCCCTATGCCTGGAAAAAACTGGTAGCCTACATAACCATTTCAGTGCTTTTATATGGCGTTTATACCTTGTTTCAGTTGATTGAGTTGGATGTTTGGGTTAATCGTGGATTTGCCCTTGTGCTTTTTGGTTTATTTGGCATGCTCATCATCAATGTTGAAAGAAAAGAATTTCAGAAAATGCCTTACATCGGCAAGTACTTCCCTCCAAAAACAGCGTAAGGATGGTGCCAGTTTTTGTTCTACTATGATGGGTTTTTTGCGACGCCCCGTTCCACACCAGTAATCCTGTTTGTCATATTTTTACAAACGATCCACACCGCTTACAAACTTCACAACTTCTGTCCGCACAAAGCAGCATCTAAAAACTATATCATTCTTACAAATGGGTTGGTTTTCATTTCATCTCCAATAGTTGTGGATGGTCCGTGACCCGAATAAACAATAACATCAGCCGGCAGGGTGTACATTTTTGTTTTAATACTTTCTTC
>DASTMJ010000345.1:0-15453 GCA_035714205.1 Flavisolibacter sp.
GAGTTTATCCAGTTCACTGTTAGAGGTTGTAAATACCACTACGGGAATAGAGCTGAACTCTTCTTCTTTTTTTAATATGGAAAGGGTTTCTTTTCCATCAAGGATCGGCATGTTAATATCGAGAATGATCAGGCAGGGTAACTTTCCGTTCTCACGGGAAATTTTTAGATAATCAAGCGCTTCCTTACCATTTCTAACCTCTACAATGTTGTATAAGCGATTATTTTTGAGAAGAATTTCTTTCATCAGCATAAGGTCATCAGCATCATCATCCGCCCACAAAATGGTGTTTTTTTTCATATAGAGTAATAGGGGTGCAACTAATTGCTGTGATCATCACAAGGTCTCCGGCAACGGGTCCGAAGCTTTCAAATTTATTGAAAGCATTAAGCTGATGCAGTTTACATAGCCCACACTTTCCTTTTATTCGGCGAAACAATGTTTTATGCTGGTAAAAAAATCAATTTTAGAGAGCAATTGCAGCGCATAGATTACCTATTTTAATCGGCTTCTCATGGTATTTGCTAACACATGGCATAATTTTTTGGCGTTTCCCTAAAACCTGATGGTATGAAAAAAAACCATTTTTCACTCTTCTGGATTCTTGGCCTGCTTCTTTTGTCTTCTTGTGTATCCCAGAAAAAATACCAGGCGTCTTTAACAAGGGAACAGGAACTTTTGGCAAAAAACACACAACTGGCCAATGACATTACCCAACTAAAAGGACAGATAGAAAACCTACAAGGTGATAATGCCAAGTTGATAAAGCAAATAGATGATGCTATGAAACAGGCATCAGATGCCAGCGGTGTGGCTAACATGACGCAAAAACAGCTGGAAGCTGAACAAAAACGGTTGTGGGACCTGAGGCGTTTGTTAGAAAGTCAACGTCAGGCAGTTGAAAATCTGCGTAAAAAAATGGCCGATGCGCTGGTAGGTTTTAACTCAAACGAACTACAGGTGTTTACAAAAAACGGTAGGGTGTATGTTAGCCTCCAGGAAAGTCTTTTGTTCCCTTCCGGCAGTGCAGTAGTCAACCCTAAAGGAAGGCAGGCGTTGCAGACTTTATCTCAGGTTTTAAATATTAACCCGGACATCAACGTGGTAGTAGAAGGTCATACTGATTCTATTCCAATAAAAGGAAGGTATGAGGACAACTGGGCTCTGAGTGTGGCCAGAGCCACTTCTATTGTAAGAATTCTGACAGACGCCTATAAAGTTGACCCCACCCGTGTAACCGCAAGCGGCCGTAGTAAATACGAACCCGTTGATGTCAATACGACGGCAGAGGGTAGGCAACGCAATAGAAGAACCGAGATCATATTAGCGCCTAAACTGGATGAATTAATGCAATTACTTGAGCAGGCGCCAACAGAAGACAGTCTCGGAACAAAATAATATAATTTTAAATTGTATGGCCACCGCATTGTCGTTCACTTTTAAACGTTAGCATGGAAAACCTGTTTTCAACCAATCTTGCAATCAATAACCAGAACCTGGTTTACCATGTGGTTTTCGATAATGAACAATACCGGTTTCTTTCTGAAACAGTTCAACCAGAGTTTCCATCATTTTCTATAAAACGAATACACGATGAGTGGGTAGACCAGGATGCTTTACCTGCGGACCTAAAAAAACAAGCTATAGATGCACTGGAAAAATTTCTTATGAAACAGCACTGATGATAAAGTGTTATGTGTATTAAAAGAATGGCACTTAGTACTTTATTAAACTAAAACTTTGTTTATTTATGCCATGGAAGTACCCTTGATCCTGACTGTGGCCATTGAACAAAATGCTTTCAGGTTTTTTGACGCCCTTAGAAAAATATATTATCCGAATGAAGGAAACATTGTGCATGCCCACCTAACCCTTTTTCATTTATTACCCAACGAACCTTCCATTTTAGATGATGTTGCAGATGCGTGCAGACAGTTTGGAACGCTGAACTTACAAATAAAAGAACCCATATTAACAGGTAATGGTATTGCCTATAAAATTGAATGCCCGGAATTACTCTTACTTCATAAAACTTTACAGCAACAATGGCACTCGTTTCTAATTCCGCAGGATCATCAAAAACTTTGTCCACACATTACGATCCAGAATAAAGCTACCCCGGAAGCCGCTAAAGAATTACAGGAATTTTTACAGCAAAACTTTTGTGCGTTTACAGCAAAGGGCACAGGTTTACAGTTGTGGGAATATCACAATGGCCCCTGGAAACTATTTAAAGAGTTTGAATTTGTCAGAAATTGAAGAATGCTGCTGAGTTGGGATTTAATTTCAAAAGCAACATGCTGATAACAATTCCAATTCCAAGGCCTAATAAAGAAGAATAGATCTTATCCCTCCTGTTGGTTACGGCAAACAGCGTAAAGATCACTCCAAAAATTCCGAATATAAGACCAAGAATAAAAGACCAACCGTGAAAATAAAAACTTGAATTCTTCATTGCCAATATCACTTAAGTTGTTGCCTGTAGGCTGGTTCTTTTTTCAATTCTTTTTCAAGTAAAAACGTTCCAAATGGTAATATGGACGCAATAAAAGCTTTCACCAGCCAGATAAAATCTTTCCGAAGTGTTGTTTTTACAACAAAAGAAAGAAATAAGAACGCCACAAATAAAACACCGTGGGCCCAGCCAACAATCTTAACCGCTTCGGGCAAGCCTGCAAAATATTTTAGCGGCATAGCAATAAACAATAATACTAAAAACGAAATCCCTTCGGCAATAGCAATTTTGCTGAACCAGTTTAAACGGATATTGTTTGTTTTCAAAGTGTATAGATTTTAGATCTTAATAATTCACTACTTGTTCTTGGATAGTCTGAGGAATTTCTCTCCATTCATATTGCTGGTTACGTAACTGAGGTTCAAAACCTGCTTCTGATATGGCATCCTGAATGGTTTTATAGGTGAAGCGATGGGGTGCTCCCGCTGCACTTACAACATTCTCTTCAATCATAATAGATCCAAAATCATTGGCCCCCCCAAGTAAACACAGCTGGGCTGTTTGTTTACCAACGGTAAGCCAGGAAGCCTGTATGTTTTTAATGTTAGGTAACATAATCCTGCTAATGGCAATCATACGTATATATTCTTCCGGGGTTGTCAGGTTGTGCACCCCACGAATTCGGGTCAACAAGGTGTCTACATCCTGGAAAGTCCATGGAATGAAAGCAAGAAACCCTTTGGCATCTGCGGGTTTTTTTGCCTGCACGTCCCTGATCTTAACAAGGTGTTCAAAACGTTCCTGCAATGTTTCCACATGCCCGAACATCATGGTGGCAGAAGTAGTGATGTTTAGTTTATGCGCCTCGTGCATGATAGCCAGCCATTCATCTGCCCCGCATTTTCCTTTGGATATCAGCCGGCGTACACGGTCTACCAAAATTTCGGCACCGGCACCGGGCAGCGAATCAAGACCAGCTTCTTTTAAAGCCCTCAAAACATCATGATGCGCCATTTTTTCAAGTTTGCTTATATGGGCAACTTCAGGTGGTCCTAACGCATGAAGCTTTATGGTTGGGAATTCCTGTTTTATTTGTCTAAACGTGTTGGTATAAAAATCAAGGCCCAGTTCAGGATGATGGCCGCCCTGCAACAACAACTGGTCGCCGCCATATTTAATGGTTTCCGAGATTTTCTGGCGGTAAGCCGCCATGTCGGTTATATAGGCCTCCGGATGACCCGGTATGCGATAAAAATTACAGAATTTGCAATTGGCGATGCAGACATTGGTTGTATTCACATTCCTGTCTATCTGCCAGGTAACCTTTCCGTGCGGAACCTGTTTTTTACGAAGTTCATCAGCTACATACATTAATTCGGAAAGCGGTGCATGTTGAAACAGGTGCATACCTTCTTCAATATCCAGGAACTGGAAGTTCAGAGCCTTATTAAACAACGATGGGAGGTGCATAGGGCTGCAAATTTACGATGGAAGAACTGCAAAATGGATGAAAGGTTTGGCGCAGCTAAAAGCTTAGAATAATTTTAATATACCAGCGCCTGCAACTTTTATTTCATGCACTTTGTCCTTATTTTAGTCAACCACAAGATGAAAAAACTTCTTTGGTTAATTATATTTCCTTTTGTTTCCACTGTTTCGGCGGCGCAGGAAGAGTTTATTGAACCTGCACGGCTTTTAACAAGGTTTAATTTTTCGCAGTTAACCGGGGGTGTTATTTTACTAAAAGGCACCCTTGAGCCTTTTCCGGATACCCTGAATTTTATCCTGGATACAGGTAGTGGCGGCATTTCACTTGATTCCATGACCGTGGAGTATTTTCAACTGAAGGGTGTACCCTCAAACAAAATCATCAGGGGCATTGCCGGCGTAAGGCAGGTAAGTTTTTTGAATAACCGGATGCTGCACCTGAAAGGGCTGGATATTGACAGTCTTAATTTCCACATCAATGACTATTCTATTTTAACATCGGTATATGGCGAACGCATTGATGGCATCATAGGGTACTCCGTACTGAGCAGGTATATTTTAAAGGTTGATTACGATAACTTGTTTATTGAGTTTTGGTCAAAAGGTTCTATCCGTTATCCAAAAGGTGGTTTTCTGTTAAGGCCTCTTATCAACACCTTGCCAGTACAAGTGGCAAGAGTTAGAGATGGAAAATCCATTAACAGCCGGTTTTTATTTGATATGGGAGCCGGTCTTAACCTTATGCTTACTGAAGATTTTATAAAGGATAGTTCATTAATGCACAAAAAAAGAAAGTTTTATACAAAACAAGCCGAAGGCCTGGGAGGAAAAATTGATATGAAAATGACGGTGGTAAAAGAATTCAGGCTTGGTCCCTATAAATTTAAAAACGTACCTACATATGTGTTTGATGATGTGTACAATGTTACTTCTTACCCTTATTTAGGTGGGTTAATTGGGAATGACCTGCTGCGGCGTTTTAATATAATACTGAACTACGCAAGGCGAGACATTCACCTTCTTCCCAATTCGCATTATAATGAACAGTTTGATTATTCCTATTCGGGCATTGAATTGTATTTTGAAAACGGGCAAATCATAATTGGTGATGTAGCCAAAGGTTCGCCAGCTGAAGAAATTGGTTTGAAAGAAGGTGATCTTGTGATCTCTATTGATAAAAACTTCAATCTCAACCTGCAACAATATAAAATGGCACTGCAAAATACCGGCGAGCGGTTGAAATTAATCATTCAGAGGGGTGAAGAACTAATCGAATTCACCCTTAAAATCAAGAGCATTCTTTAACAGCAGGAAATCACCGGATCATTATATTTCCTTCTTTTGAAATACATTTACAGCCCTTTTGCTATAAATGCAAAGAACCTTATCAGATAATACTTAAATCAGAATTTCGTGGTGCAGTTTGAAAAGTTTACGTTATCAAATGGATTAAGAGTTATTGTACACCAGGACACCTCAACACCCATGGCCGTTGTGAATGTAATGTATGATGTAGGAGCCAAGGATGAAGACCCGGCCAAAACAGGCTTTGCACATTTATTTGAACACCTGATGTTTGGCGGATCGGTAAACATAGCGGTTTATGATGAACCCTTACAAATGGCCGGCGGGGAAAATAATGCATACACAACCAACGACCTTACCAACTATTATATTCAACTTCCTGCAGACAACCTGGAAACGGCTTTTTGGCTGGAAAGCGACAGAATGCTTTCACTGGGTTTTACAGACAACAGCCTGGAAGTACAACGTAAAGTTGTATGCGAAGAATTCAAGGAGCATTATCTAAACAAACCTTATGGCGATGTTTGGCTAAAACTTCGTGAACTGGCCTACCAGGTACATCCTTACCGCTGGATGACCATTGGTAAAGAATTGTCTCACATTGAAAATGCACAATTACAGGATGTAAAAGATTTCTTTTTTAAACATTACCGTCCTGTAAACGCTATACTGGTTGTAGCCGGAAATGTAACAGTAGAACAGGTAAGAACACTAGCTGAAAAATGGTTCGGACCTATTGAATCCGGTGCCAGGTACAACAGGCAGCTGCCTTCAGAACCTCCGCAATCCGTAGCAAAAAAACTGGAAGTATATGCCAACGTTCCACTTGATGCATTGTACAAATGCTGGCATATTTATCCGCGTATGGATCACCGTTATTACGTGGCCGATCTTATCACTGAAATTTTAAGCGGCGGTGGCTCGTCAAGATTGTTCCAGGCGCTGGTGAAAGAAAAAAAACTTTTTAGCAATATTGAATGTTATCATTTTGGAACCATAGATGCTGGACTGCTGGCTATAGAAGGCAAACTGGTAAAAGGTGTAAAAATAGAAGATGCCGAAGCCGCTATTGATGAAGAACTCAATAAATTAAAAGCTGAAAAAGTTTCGGAAGCGGAACTACAAAAAGTAAAGAATAAAACCGAAAGCATGATTGCTTTTGAAGACATGTCCGTTATGAACCGTGCCAACAGCCTCGCTTTTTACGAATTACTTGGAGATGCAGCTTTAATGAATTCAGAGTTGGACCGTTATAATAAAGTAACTGTTGAAGATATTCTGGAGCAAAGCAACCAGATATTCAGGGCAGAGAATTCCAGCACACTTTGGTATTTATCAAATTAAAAAAAGCATGCAAACCATTATAAAAGATTTAGATCGCAAACAACCGCCTCCGATTAAAGACGCCGTAGCTTTCAACCTTACTTTAAAACCCTACGAAAAACACACACTGAAGAATGGGGTTCATGTGTACACCATTGATGCGGGAGCCGAAGACGTGCTGCAGATTGAATGGGTTTTTTATGCCGGCAATTGGTACGAAAAACAAAATCTTGTTGCGGCCAGCACTAATTTTTTATTGAAAAATGGAACCAGTAAAAAAACAGCTTTTCAATTAAATGAACATTTTGAATACTATGGCTCTTACCTTAACCGGAATTGTTACAATGAAACAGCCGTGCTCACGCTGCATTGTTTAACCAAACATTTACCGGTATTGCTTCCAGTTGTTCGGGAGATGCTTATAGATGCCGTTTTCCCCGAGGAAGAAATCAACGTGTATAAGCAAAACATGAAGCAAAGGCTGAATGTAAACCTGAAAAAATGTGATTTTATTGCAGGCCGGCTGATCGACACCTATTTATACGGCGAAACACATCCTTATGGGCGTTTTAGCAGCTTTGAGGATTTTGATACCTTAACAAGGGACCAGGTTGTAGACTTTTACAAACAATATTATCAAAACGGAAGATTCCTGATGTTTGCGGCAGGAAAACTTCCAGCTGACTTGTTTCCTTTGCTGGATCAATATTTCGGCGACCTGAAAAACACTACCATTAATGTTCCTTTTATAACAACACAACAAACGACGGAAAAAAAACACCGGGTGATTAATGACCCCCAGGGTGTGCAGGGCGCCATACGAATAGGGACCAATTTCCCAAACCGGCACCATCCCGATTTTGCAAAAGTGCAGGTGCTAAATAATTTGTTTGGCGGCTTTTTCGGATCAAGGCTAATGAGCAATATTCGTGAAGAGAAAGGTTATACCTATGGTATTTACAGCTATCTTGAAAATCATATTCAGGAAAGTGCATGGGTTATAAGTACAGAAGCCGGAAGGGATGTTTGCGAAGCAACCATTACAGAAGTATATAAAGAGATGGAGGAGTTGCGTAACGAACTGGTGGATGATGAAGAATTATTACTGGTTCGTAATTATATGATGGGATCAATTTTAGGCGACCTTGACGGACCCTTTCACATCATCAACCGATGGAAGACGATTATCCTGAATGAGCTGCCCGAAGATTATTTCTACAAACAAATAGACACGATAAAAACAGTTCCCGCTGAAGAATTACAGCAACTTGCCAATAAATACCTGTTACCCGAAAAGTTTTATGAGCTGGTAGTTGTGTAAGTAAATCACTTTTAAAAAAATGAAAATGGATCTTCACTCGTTGTTGATCCTTTTTTCTTTTAAGGTATTGGGATTTTATAAAACAGCAGCAAGGTTCTTACTTTCTGGGTCAGACAGTTTACATTTGTTTAAAATGAACTTTTATGGGCTTCATCATTAAAGTACTCATTACCGCTGTTGCGGTTTATTTAGCCGCCTATTTGTTGCCTGGTGTTACTATTACCGATGTAAAAACAACCATCATTGTAGCATTAGTACTGGCCTTGCTTAATACTTTTATAAAACCCATTCTTGTTATTCTTACTATACCAATAACAATTTTAACCCTTGGTTTATTCCTGCTTATCATAAATGCATTAATGGTAAAATGGGCAGCCAGTCTTGTTGATGGTTTTACGGTTGATGGCTGGTGGTCTGCACTTTTAGTAAGCCTGATAGTAACAATAGTAAGTTATATTCTGAACGGCCTCATTGGAGACAGGGATTAATCAATTGAATTTTCATGGAGTTTCATAAAAAAGACCTTACCGGTAAAGAACTGGTACATATTTACAAGCAATTATTATGGCCTCGCCTCATTGAAGAAAAAATGCTTGTGTTGTTGCGCCAGGGCCGTATTTCAAAATGGTTCAGCGGCATTGGCCAGGAGGCTATTTCAGTTGGCGCCACTTTAGCCTTGCAGGAAGATGAATGGATCATGCCGTTGCACAGGAACTTGGGTGTGTTCACTTCACGCAACATGCCGCTTCATAAATTATTTAAACAATGGCAGGGCAACCAGGATGGGTACTCAAAAGGGCGGGAAAGAAGTTTTCATTTTGGTACCAGGGAACACCATATCTGCGGTATGATATCCCATCTTGGTCCGCAATTGGCCATTGCAGATGGAGTAGCCCTGGCATATAAACTCAAAAAACAAAATAAGGTATCGCTGGCATTTACTGGAGATGGCGGCACCAGCGAAGGCGATTTTCATGAAGCCTTAAATACGGCGGCAGTGTGGGATCTCCCTGTCATTTTCATAATAGAAAACAACGGTTATGGTCTAAGTACGCCTGTACAGGAACAGTACCGCTGCGAGACACTGGCAGACCGGGCCAAAGGATATGGAATGGAATCTGTAGTGATTGACGGTAACAATGTTTTAACCGTTTATGATACTATAAAAGGTGTACGGGATTATTGCATAAAAAATCAAAAACCCTACCTGGTAGAATGCCTCACCTTTCGTATGCGTGGCCACGAAGAAGCAAGTGGCACAAAGTATATACCTAAGGAATTGTTTGATACCTGGCAGGTGAAAGATCCTATCAAAAATTATGAAGAATGGCTGGTGAAGGAAAACATGTTAAGTAATGAAGAGGTGGAAACCATCCGTACCAGTCAAAAGCAATTGATAGAAGAAGAGTTAAAGACCGGTTTTGCTTCTCCTCCTATAGTAGTAAATACGGCTAACGAATTAAAAGATGTATACGCAGAGAAACCTTCAAGCACCGGCAACCAACTCTCAGAAATTCCGTCACATGGCCGTGAGTTAAGAATGATCGATGCTATAAAGGAGGGGCTCCAGCAATCCATGCAACAGCATCCCCATCTGGTTTTAATGGGGCAGGATATTGCAGAATACGGAGGTGCTTTTAAAATTACGGAAGGTTTTGTTCAGCAATTTGGAAAGGAAAGAGTACGTAATACACCGCTTTGTGAAAGCGCCATTGTTGGAACAGCTTTGGGGTTAAGCCTGGAAGGCTTTAAAAGCATGATGGAAATGCAATTTGCTGATTTTGTAACCGTAGGTTTTAACCAGATCATCAACAACCTGGCAAAAATTCATTACCGCTGGGGGCAAAATGCAGATGTGGTGATTCGTATGCCTACCGGCGGCGGTGTAGGTGCAGGGCCCTTCCATTCGCAAAGCAACGAAGCATGGTTTGTACACACTCCCGGTTTAAAAGTTGTTTATCCTTCTACACCCGCAGATGCAAAAGGTCTATTAATAGCCGCCATTAATGATCCTAACCCAGTGCTTTATTTTGAACATAAAGCTTTGTACCGCAGTATTAGTGCGCCTGTTCCCGAGGACTATTTTGAAATTGAGATCGGCAAAGCACGGCAGGTACAGAAAGGTGATGATCTTTCCATCATTACCTACGGGGCAGGGGTGCATTGGGCGGAAGATTATGCAATGGACCATACAGATATTTCAATTGACATTCTTGACCTAAGAAGCTTATTGCCTTTGGATTATGAGGCCATCGCTGCCTCTGTAAAAAGGACCGGTAAAGTTTTATTACTTCACGAGGATACGTTGATTGGTGGTATTGCGGGAGAGTTGGCAGCCTGGATCGCAGAAAATTGTTTTAATTACCTTGATGCGCCCATTATGCGTTGTGCTTCCTTAGACACACCGGTGCCATTTAATATTGAACTTGAAAATAATTTTTTAGCCCGGGCCCGGTTGCACGAAGTGGTTCAAAAGCTATTGCACTATTGAACTGATCTCTGAAATCTGTTTAATACCCGTTATAAATAAAACAACTTGTTTTTTGTAGCTTGGATTTGTTTGCGGCCAGGCAGTTAATGCCATGTGCCAGATTTATTGCAATTTATTATGATTGATTATGCCAACCCAACGTGCAGCATCGTGGCGCAGGAAATTACACGATACCATTTATGAATCAAATACACCTGCAGGTAAGGCATTTGATATTGCTTTACTGATTCTCATAATAGCCAGCATTACTGTTGTAATGCTTGACAGTGTTAATACCTTCAACAAAAACTACGGAAGCTTTTTTTATATTCTTGAATGGGTTTTTACAATTTTATTTACGCTGGAATATATACTGCGGCTGGTTAGTATCAAAAGGCCCTATTTATATGCCACTTCGTTTCTTGGCATTATCGATCTGTTGGCTATTATTCCCACTTACCTGAGTATTTTTTTTATTGGTGCGCAAACGTTGTTGGTATTAAGAATCCTACGTCTCATACGCATTTTCAGAATTTTTAAGCTTAGTCATTTTCTTTCCGAAATGGAGTTCCTGAGTGAATCTATGCGTGCCAGCCTAAAAAAGATCAGCATTTTTATGTTGATTGTTCTTTCCATTGTTGTCATACTTGGTTCTGTAATGTACCTGGTGGAAGCAGGAGAAAATGGATTTCAAAGCATACCCGATAGCATATACTGGGCTATCGTAACCATAACAACTGTAGGTTATGGAGACATTTCTCCGGTTACTCCTTTAGGAAAGTTTATTGCTTCTATCATCATGTTCATTGGATATAGTATCATAGCAGTACCTACCGGAATTGTTACTACAGAAATGGCGTCTGCCATAAGAAAAAGAAAACATAGTAATGAAACCTGCCCCGGCTGTGGCAGGGAAGGACATGACCGGGATGCAAAATTTTGTAAGTTTTGCGGCTCACATTTATAAAGAGGCAAGACCTGACCCGGAGCATTCCCTCTGCCAAATTCAACCTGGTAAATGTCTGAAACTCTTTTCCAGATTGAAACAATCACTAATCAAAAATCTTTCTTACCAGCAGGTGGTAGGGTTTCGTTCAGCCATTTAAAAAATTCCCTTTGCCATACCTGCGCATTTTGTGCACTCAATACCCAATGATTTTCTTCCGGCAGGTAAAGCAGCTTGCTTTTAACCCCCCTTAATTGTGCTGCCTGGAATGCTGCCAAACCTTGTTCTAACGGAACCCTGTAATCTTTCCCTCCCTGTACAATCATGATAGGAGTATTCCATTTATCTACATAATTAATCGGGTTGAATGCTGTATACGCTTTTTGTGCTGCCACATTTTTCTTATCCCAATAAGGTCCCCCATAATCCCAATCCACAAACCACAATTCCTCGGTTGTTCCATACATGCTGCGGGTATCAAAGATCCCATCATGAGAGATAAAGGATTTAAACCGGTTGTTATGAATACCTGCCAGCATAAAAACAGAATAACCGCCGTAAGATGCACCCACTGCGCCTAACCGATCTTTGTCAACAAATTTTTCTTTAGATATTGCATCAATTGCTGACAGGTAATCTTTCATTGCCTGTCCGCCATGGTCTTTACTGATCTGTTCATTCCACCTGGTGCCATGGCCCTGCATGCCGCGACGGTTCGGAGCCACGATGATATAACCTTGTGAGGCCATTAGCTGGAAGTTCCAGCGATAAGAATAAAATTGTGTTAATGGCGATTGGGGACCTCCCTGGCAATATAAAAGGGTAGGGTACTTTTTAGCCGGGTCGAAACCGGGTGGGTAAATAACCCAAACCAACATTTTTTTGCCATCCGTTGTTGTTACAAATCGTCTTTCTGTTTTAACCTTTCCAATTGTACTATAAACCGAATCATTAACATGGGTAAGCTGTTTCATGTTACCATTTGCAACATCAACTGAAAACACTTCTGCTGCATGATTCATGTCTGTTCTTGAAACAATTAATCCGGAATTGCTTTCGCCTACAATCCCTGTTATATCAAAATCACCTTTAGTGATTTGTTTGATGGTTGGTAGTTTTTTTGTAACGCCTGGATAATCAACATTAAATAATTGAACTGTCCCGTTGATGGGTGCAAAAAAATAAATGCTTTTACCATCGTGTGCCCACCTAAAACCCTGTACATGAATATCATCCCTGTGGCCAGTGAGGTTGATCACATTGCCCATTGTTGTAAAGGCTACCAGGTCCTGTTTGTCAGATTCATAACCATCTCTTTTCATACTCATCCAGGCAAGGATGCCATTTTTGTTATAAGCCGGATTAACATCATAACCCTTTCTGTTTGCAGTTAAATTTTTAGTGGTGCCACTGGCAAGATCATATTGGTAGAGGTCTGTATTAGTGCTTACCGCGTAATCGTTACCATACTTTTTCTTGCTTACATAAACCACATGTTTACTGTCGGGGCTCCATATGTAATCTTCATCTCCCCCGAAAGGTTTTTGAGGTGCATCGTATGGTTCTCCCTGCATAATGTCTTTTGCTTCTCCGGGCTTGCCAACGGGTGTTACAAAAACATGGTCAAAGCTTCCGTCTTCCCATGCATCCCAATGCCGGTTATTGAGGTTATCAAAAACATAAGCATTCGATTTTGGCAGGTCGGAATATATATCTGCCGCTTTTATCTTTTTTACCGCCACTTCCTGGTGGCTCAAAATGTACTGACTATCTGGAGAAACATTTTTATTTACAAGCAGGCTATCTGCTTTAATAATGGATACTGGTGTGCCGCCTTCAACGGGAATCATAAACGTTTCCCTGTTGCTCCTATTAGATTCCAGATCCGGTGTGCTTACACTATATATAATATGTTTGCCGTCCTTTGAAATTCCCAAAGCGGATACCCTCCCCAGTTTCCACAATAACTCGGGTGTCATTACCGAACCGGATGTTGGATGATTTCCCTGTGAGAAAACGCAAGCTGGAATAAAAAATAAAAATGCAGTAACTACATTCTTAATCATATTAAAATGTTTGAATACTAAAGTTAGATGCTGGACTGATACAAATTTTATTAGCATTGGCAATCTGCAAAAAAACACCGTCATCAATTAAGCAAAACCGTTCAACCCCAAAATTCCCCAATTCGTGCAATGATCAATGTTTTAACCTACCTATATTAATAATCTTTGCATGGTTATGCCTTTGAAAAAGAACGGGTAAATATTTGGCATAGGATTTTATAAACAATAATTGAGTTTGTTTATAAGGAGTGAATAAGAAAAAGATTGTGTGCAACGAATAAACAAACAAAAATGTCTATATTATTATCAATTCTTTTTATTAAATCCCATCCTTTGAAATTCATTGACTCTGAAAGTCCACATCCATAGAAAGCCGCTATAAGACTTACTATCAATGAATACACTACTGGACGTTACCGGACACTTTTTATACCTGGTTGTTAGCATTATACTGCTACCTGTTTTTGTGGCGCTTGATATTTTTCTGGGTGCGATATTAACTGTAAAATTTATCAGCAGATCGGTAAAAAAATTGCACTTAAAAGCAAAACACAGGGAGCCCCTCCTACAAATGGGCATGAAAAAAAGTTTACTTCATTTAAGAGCCAAAGCTGTCAGAATAACTGTAAACCAATAAGTGTTTTATTAAATTTTGTTGATTTTTCCTTTTTAGAAATCTTGTACAGATATTGTAAATAAACTATCTTTCTGTTACGTATTCCTCTCTAAACATCACCGTCCTTTTGTTTATCAAAAAATTACCCGTATAAGTTTTACCAGGTTTACCCCTGATAATATTCCATATCCCGCTGAATAGTAAAACTCTGTGAAAACAACCTCACTTTTAAAAACTATTCATTATGGAAGAGATGACCTTACCAAAAGAAACGCTGTCTATCACACAGCAAAACATGCTTGCTTATTTTGCCACACATGATGTAAAGTACGTAGCAGAAGATGCGGTTTTTAAGAACTTAAGCACATCTGAAGTGCATAAAGGCCGCGCTGAAATCGGAGCCATGCTTCATTACATTTACCATGTTGCTTTTGATGCAAAACTGGAGATCACCAATTATATCATAACAGAAGATAAAGCACAGGTGGAAGGCCTTTTCAAAGGGAAACATATAGGTGAACTTACTGGTATTGCTCCAACCAACAAAGAAGTAAATGTTCCACTTAGTGTTAATTATACACTTGAAAACGGTTTAATAAAGGAAGCCCGTATTTATATGCTCACAGCTGTATTGATGCAACAACTCGGCGTTATGCAACCTGCAGCTAATAGGCAAAAAACAACTTTTTTGGTACGTGATATTTTTCAATTGAAATTTGGTCACTTTCGCGATGCAAAAAAACTATTGGAAGAAGCCACGCAAAATCAAATGTTACCCGAAGCTACCCAAATGAGAATATTGACAGATTTTACAGGTGATTCGTATCGCCTGATAATGGAAGAAGGTTTTGATAACCTGGCTGACTATGAAATTGCTTTAAGCTCCGGTATGAAGGCAGAAGAATGGCAGCAATGGTATGAAAAATTCAAACCACATGTGGAAAGAAGTCACCGTGAGATATTAAAACAGATCCTTTAATTTTTTACCTGGCAGCTTCACTGCCAGGTTTTTTTCTTTTTAAGTGTCACAAAGATTGGTGATGTAATGCTTTCCCACTTCTTGTACCCAGGTGTTGTTCATTCTCTACTACCACCTGTCCGTTTACCAAAACATATTTGAAGCCCTTTGAGTAAGCATGTGGTTTTATAAAGGTTGATAGATCTGTTACTTCGTTCTCATCAAAAATCACAATATCTGCAGCAAAACCTTCACGCAATAAACCGCGGTCTTTTAACCCAAATTTCTGTGCTGGCAGTGAGGTCATCCGCCTGATGGCCTCTTCAAGTGGGATGACTTTTTCTTCTCTCACATATTTACCTAACACTCTTGCATTTGTTCCATAGCCCCTGGGATGGGGAACACCCTGGTTCCAAACACGGATAGATGCATCTGAAGCAAACATATTGAAAGGATACTGCATAATGCGCTTCAGGTCCTCGTCACCCATGCCATGAAATACAGC
>DASTMJ010000346.1:0-33864 GCA_035714205.1 Flavisolibacter sp.
AACTAAGGAAGCAGGTTTTTTAGGTTGAACAGCCATACTAAAGTACAAGTGTGCGACGCAATCAAAGTTTAATAGCAGTTCTAAAGCTAAGTGCAAAAATTATTTGTCTTCCGGAGGAGGTACCAATTCAGGTGCATCATCATGTGTTAGATCTTCCATATTTCGGTTATCTGATATTTTGCCGGTTTCTTCCAGCATACGCATGTCTTTGGCATCTTTTAAAAACTCCGAGGCAAATATAAAATCGTTCAGGCGTTGATTCTTGCTAAAAATAATATCCTTGCTGGTGCCTTCCCATTCTTTGTGGCCCTGGTACATGTATATGATATGATCGCCTATTTCCATCACGCTGTTCATATCATGGGTATTGATAACGGTTGTGATCTGGTATTCATCGGTAATCTCTTTGATCAACTGGTCGATCAGCCCTGATGTTTGCGGATCCAGTCCGGAGTTGGGTTCATCTACAAATAAATACTTGGGATTTAATACGATGGCTCTTGCTATACCCACCCGCTTCATCATACCACCACTTAATTCTGCCGGGAATTTTTTATTGGCACCTTCAAGGTTTACCCTTTTTAAAACTTCGTTTACACGGTCCAGTTTTTCCTTACGGGTGTCGCGGGTGAACATGTCGAGTGGAAAAATTACATTCTCTTCCACCGTCATACTGCTGAACAACGCCGAACCCTGGAATAACATACCAATTTGTTTACGTATTTCTTTTTTCTGGTCAATATTCATTTTTGTGAAGTTCTGACCATCATATAAAATATCCCCTTTATCAGGTTGGAACAAGCCTACCAGGCATTTCATGAAGACGGTTTTTCCACTACCACTTGTACCAATGATAAGGTTACACTGGCCTGGTTTCATGACTACATTAACATCATGTAAAATGGTTTTACCACTAAAGCCTTTCTGTAGGTTTTTTACTTCAATCATTTTAACAATATTGCTGCTAATATGTAATCGGCAAACAGTACGGCTACACAGGTAACTACTACAGCCTTTGTACTGGCCCTTCCAATTTCCAATGCACCACCTTTTACATTATAACCGTAATAAGCAGGTATGCTTGATATTAAAAATGCAAATGTGTAAGCCTTGGCCATGGCAAAAAAAACATTATATGGTATAAAGCCGGCAAACAAACCTTTATTAAATTCATCACCGGAAATAATGCCTGACATGGTGCCCGCAATTTTTCCACCCCATATGCCCAGCATGGCGGCAATTACAATAAGCATGGGTATCACTACCAATGCTGCTATAATTTTTGGAAGTATGAGATAGGCTTTTGTATTGATGCCCATGATCTCCAATGCGTCAATTTGTTCCGATACCCTCATGTTTCCCAGTTCACCGGCAATCTTACTGCCCACCACACCAGCCAACACAATAGATACAAGAGTAGGGGCAAATTCAAGGATCACAGTATCTCGAACAACCTGTGCGATGGTGTATGCGGGAATTAAAGGATTGGTAAGCTGGTAAGCTGTTTGAACGGTTGATACGGCACCCATAAACACCGAGATGATAACCACGATCCACAATGAACCCATGCCTATTTCAGAACATTGATGCATGAATTCCTTCCAATACATCTTCATGTTCTCTGGTTTGGAAAACATTCCTTTGATCAGTAATAAATATTTTCCTATCTCGTTGAAAAATGACATATGGTTAATTTTACCCGTAATGAACAATCATTACTGATGCTTTCTGGCTTTTTTCTTTCAACAACTTACAACTTATACCGTATAAGTTAAAACGCTTGCAACAAACTTAAAACTTAACTTTTTTTCTTCAGGCGTTTCCACCAGGGTGAACGCCTGATCATTTCCTCCGTTTCTGCTTCTCCTTTTAGTTGTGCATCTACTACTGCAATCATTGCCATGTTTACAATATTGCGAACTGAGCTTCCTAATTGCAAAATATGAACGGGCTTTTTCAAACCTAATAAAATCGGGCCAATGGCATCGGCAGCGCCAACTTCCTTTAATAAGTTGTAAGCAATGTTACCGGCTGCCAGGTTGGGGAAAATAAGTGTGTTTACATCTTTATCCACCAACTCACTAAATGGATAATTTTCTTTGAGAATAGAATTGCTAAATGCCACACTGGCCTGCATCTCACCATCAACAATCAGGTTTGGTAATTCTTTTTTAACCAGATCTCTTGCTTTAGCCACAAGTTTGGCTTCCGGTGAATTGCTGCTTCCGAAATTGGAATAGCTAAGCATGGCAATTCGTGGAATGATATTAAAATGCCTTACTTCCCTGGCAACCAGCAAAGTGATTTCGGCCAGTTCTTCTGCTGTAGGATTAAAGTTTACAGTGGTATCAGCTAAAAATAAGGGACCTCTTTTGGTGAGCATAAGGTACATACCTGCAATTCGATTGGTACCTGTTTCCATTCCTATACATTGAATAGCCGGGCGAATGGTATCTGGATAGTTTTTTGAAAGTCCCGAGATCATTGCGTCAGCATCACCCGTTTCTACCATCATGCAACCAAAATAATTGCGGTCTTTCATCACCTTTTTGGATTCATAATAATTAAATCCCTTTCGTTGTCGTTTACTAAAAAATAATTCAGCGTAGCGGTTACGCTTCTCTTCCATTTCATCACTGCGGGGATCATATATGGGTAACCCTTCCAGGTTGATACCATTTGCCTGCGCAATGACACGTATCTTATTTTCATCACCAAGTAAAATGGGGTAGCCAATGCCTTCATCAATTACAATTTGCGCAGCCTTAAGAATTTTTACATTATCTGCTTCAGCAAACACAATGCGTTTTGGTCCACGACGGGCCTTGTTGCCAAGTATGCGCATTACCTGATTATCTAATCCAAGCCTTCGATTGAGATCGCTGCTGTATGCTTCCCAGTCGGCAATAGGCTTCTGTGCCACTCCGCTTTCAATGGCTGCTTTAGCTACTGCTGGTGCAACGGTTGCCAGCAAACGCGGATCCAATGGTTTAGGTATAATATAATCAGAGCCAAAGGTGATGGTCTTGGTGTTATAAGCAAGATTGACAATATCGGGAACCGGGGATTGTGCCAATGCAGCCAGGGCATGTACGGCAGCCAGTTTCATGGCTTCGTTAATTTGTGTTGCTCTTACATCCAGCGCACCACGAAAAATATAAGGGAACCCCAATACATTGTTTACCTGGTTGGGGTAATCACTTCTGCCGGTGGCCATAATTACATCCTTTCTTGCATTTTTGGCTTCATCCCATTCAATTTCAGGATCTGGGTTGGCCATTGCAAATACAATGGGGTTTTTGGCCATGCTACGCACCATATCCGCAGTAACCACATTACCAACACTCAAACCAACAAATACGTCAGCATCCTTCATGGCTTTGTCAAGCGTAAGGTCTTCTTTAGCATTTGCAAATTTGATCTTGAATTCTTCCAGGTCTGTTCTTCCCTTATGTAATGGACCTTTAATATCAAATACATAAAAGTTCTCCGGTTTTGCACCCAGCGAAACATATAATTGAGTACAAGCCATGGCAGCTGCACCTGCACCATTAATGACAAAACGTACTTTGTCAATTTTTTTCTTTTGTAATTGCAGGGCGTTCAGCAAAGCTGCCGAACTGATGATAGCGGTACCATGCTGATCGTCGTGCATGACCGGGATGGACAATTGTTCCCGCAATGCTTTTTCAATGACAAAACATTCAGGTGCCTTTATGTCTTCCAGGTTTATGCCACCAAAAGTTGGTTCAAGAGCTTTAACAATCTGTACAAATTTTTCAGGATCGGTTTCTGCCACTTCAATATCAAAAACATCAATATCTGCAAATATTTTGAATAGAACACCTTTGCCTTCCATCACAGGTTTGCTGGCCTCAGGGCCAATATCGCCTAAACCAAGTACCGCTGTTCCGTTACTGATAACAGCAACTAAATTTCCTTTGGCTGTATATAAGTATACATTTTCTTTATTAGCCGCAATCTCTTTACAAGGTTCTGCAACACCGGGTGAATAGGCTAAGGAAAGATCCCGTTGGGTTTTAGCCTCTTTGGTGGGAACAACTTCTATTTTTCCTGGTTTTCCTTTGGAATGGTATCGTAATGCTTCCTGCTTTCTTAGATCTTTCTGCATAAATTGTTTTAAGCCGGTAGAAAAAGGAAAATATAAATCATCCCAGCTTCCTCTTTTTAACACCAGCACTTAGTGATTAACTATTGAATTGATACCTGTACCAATTCAACGAAAGTAACGGGCAACAATCAGCAGATATCAGTTTGCATTTAAATTCCATGCCGACTGTTGCTTTGAACTATCTGCAAAAATAATATACTTATGGTGTTATTATTTTAATGAAGCTGTTGCACCCAATGTGGCCATGATCCCTATACCTGTTTCAATGGCACTTTCATCAATATTAAATTTAGGGGTATGTACACCGGCAATAATGCCCTTATTTTGATTGGCTGTACCTAACCTGAAAAAACACCCAGGAAGCAACTGGGAGTAAAAACCAAAATCTTCTGCTCCCATCCTGATCTCGGTTTCCTCAACATTAGTACCTCCCATAAAATCAAGCGCAATTTTTTTGGCAAGAGAATTCAGTGCTTCGTTATTATAAACTGTTGGATAACCCACGTCAATATGAAGGTCAATTTCAGCTCCCATCGATTCTACCAGTTCGGTAGCAAGTTTGCGTATGATATCGTGGGCTTTGAATCGCCATTCTTCATCCATTGCACGGAAAGTTCCCATAAGTTTTACTTCCGATGGAATAACATTGGTGGTAAATCCACCCTGGAACGATGTAATGGAAAGTACGGAGGGATAGAGGGGATCCCGGTTCCGGCTGATGATCTGTTGCAAGGCAACCACCAGGTGTGATGCCACCAAAATGGTATCAACCGTAAGATGTGGTGCTGCCGCATGCCCACCCTTGCTTCTGATAGTGAAATATAATTCATCGGCGCTGGCCATAACTTTACCTGCACGAAAACTAAGTTTTCCCACTTCAAGTTGAGGGTTTACATGCAACGCAAAAATGCATTCCGGTTTTGGGTTTTCCAGTGCTTTTTCTTTGATAAGCAAACTGGCGCCTCCCGGGTTTTTTTCCTCACCGGGTTGAAATAAAAATTTTACGGTGCCTTCCCATTCATCCTTTGTTTGTGACAGGATTTTTGCTGCGCCTAACAAGCAGGAGGTATGCACATCATGGCCGCAGGCATGCATAATACCTGGTTTTGTTGATTTATAATCAACGTCATTTTCTTCTGTAATTGGCAAAGCGTCCATATCGCCACGAAGTGCTACTACCCTGGATGAGGGGTTTTTCCCTTCAATAACGCCAATAACACCCGTTGTTGCCTTTACTTCAAATGGGATATTATATTCAGTAAGTTTTTGTTGAATAAACGCTGATGTTTCAAACTCCTGGTAGCTTAATTCAGGATGGGCATGTAAATGGCGGCGAATGGAAATAAACTCGGGGGCCATCTGCCTTGCAAGTTCCTTGATCTTTTGCTGAAGCATAAATCAAAAATAGGCAATCGTTCATCAACCTGCCAGGTAAGGCATGTTGATAGTATTATATAAGATTAGAATGAAAGACTATAAGATTATTGGTTCTCATTATCTTTTTCCGGGGTTATTTCAATCGTATCATTAATGATGAATACACCTTTAGGAAAAATGGAAGCCATTGTTTTACGGTATTTTTCAGCCTCGTCTCGCGTTTTAAAATTGCCTGCTTTTAATTTAAAATAAGGAGTTTGGTATACCAGGTAAGCTTTGAGGTCGGGGAAATAAGTATAAATTTTTGTTTTGGCATCTATGGCCTCGTTTCGCTTGTTGGTATTAATCACCAGTAAACGATAGCCCTTCATACTGCGGGCATTTGCTTTTTTAATAGCTGCGTTAATGGCTGCCTGTTTTTTTGCCAATGCATCAATCCTTTCATCCTTATGTATCAATACCGAATTAGTATCAATCGAGGCGGTTTGTGCAAAACCTGTTTTTAAAAAAAGCAATCCAAAAAGCAATAATAAAAATTTCATTGGGGCCATATGAGTAGAGAAATCAAAAATAGTTCCAAGTTTGTTTTGGTAATGTTAATAGCCATCCGTCGGGGGAGTTTCACCTTTTACTATAGCTACGCTGGCACTGCTGCCAAGTCTTGTGGCCCCGGCTTCAACCAGTTGCCTGGCAAATTCATAGGTTTTAATTCCTCCGCTTGCTTTTATCTGAATGGAAGGAGGCAGGTGTTTTCTCATAATATGTACAGCTTCCAGCGTTGCGCCTTTTTCAGCATATCCTGTCGAAGTTTTTAAAAAGTCTACCGGAAAATGCTTGTACAGTTCACAGCACTTAATGATCTCTTCTTCGGAAAGTATTCCGCTTTCAATGATCAATTTTGATTTAGCATTAGCGGCCATAATACTATCTGTCAGGGAATTGATCTCTGTTTCAAGATAAGCAACGTCATTGCTTTTAAAAGCCGCAAGGTTCATTACGATATCAATCTCGTTGGCTCCGTCGGATAGTGCCTGTTCGGTTTCCACCAGCTTTGCGGTATAATGACTATATCCAAAAGGAAAGCCAACAACCGTTGCAATTTTTACATCACTATTGCTAAGAATCTGCTTTGCGTCCCGAACATAATAAGGGGAAACACATACGGCAGCAAAATGAAACTCCATAGCCTCTTCACACAACTTTTCAATATCCGCCAAAGTTGTTGTTGGTTTCAAAATAGTATGGTCAATAAATTGTGCAATTGACATGTAAAAAGTATTTATTTTTAGAACATCTGAAATTTTTCCATAACAAAGTAATTCAAAAATTCATCCACATGAGAAAAGCAAAATGCTTTCTGGTGGGTTGTAGTCTTTTGCTTATATCGGCAATAAAGGCGCAAACTACCTTTCCCGTGAATGGAGTGGCCGACGAACGACTCGGGCACTATGCATTTACAAATGCAACCATTGTAAAAGATGCTTCAACCACTCTTTCAAATGCCACTATGGTTATTAAAGATGGCAAGATCGTAGCAGTTGGCGCAGATGTAAAAGTTCCACAGGGCGCCGTTACAGTTGACTGCAAAGGAAGATATATTTATCCTTCCTTTATTGACATCTATACCGATTATGGTACACCAGCACAACAACCAAGACAAGGCGGCTTCAACTTTTTTGCACCGGCTCAATTTAACTCTGCTACTAAAGGTGCTTATGGCTGGAACCAGGCTATTAAAAGTGAAGTGGATGCTTTCAGGGTTTTTGCTTCTGATGCTGCAAAAGCTAAAGGTTTAAGAGATCTGGGTTTTGGTACTGTATTAACGCACGTTAAAGATGGTATTGCCCGTGGTACAGGTGCCGTTGTAACATTAGCCGAAAGACAGGAAAACTTTATTCTTGTGAAAGAAAAAGCTTCTGCGCACTATTCCTTTAATAAAGGAAGCTCTACACAAAGTTATCCCGGTTCTATAATGGGAATGATCTCTTTATTACGCCAAACTTACCTGGATGCTCAATGGTATAAAAACAAACCTTCAAGTGAAGGGCTGAACCTGAGCTTGCAGGCATGGTTGGATAACCAGTCATTACCTCAGATTTTTGAGGCCAATGATAAATGGAATAACCTTCGTGCAGACAAGATTGGTGATGAATTTGGTGTTCAATACATTATTAAAGGAGGCGGTAATGAATACCAGCGTATTAAAGAAATGAAAAATACAGGCGCAACCTTTATTCTTTCATTGAATTATCCGCAGGCAATGGATGTTGAAGATCCGAATGATGCCCGTTTTGTATCATTAAATGATATGAAACATTGGGAAATGGCACCTACCAATGCAGGTGCATTGGAAAAAGCAGGTATTCCTTTTTGCTTAACCACCTCTGACCTGCGTGAAGTAAAACAATTCAATTCTGTACTACGCCAGGCATTTCAGTATGGACTTTCTGAAAATGCAGCTTTGAATGCGTTAACAAAAACACCGGCTACTGCATTAGGTATTTATGATAAAGTGGGGAGCCTCGAAGCGGGAAAGCTTGCCAACTTTCTCATTACATCAGGTCCCATCTTCAATGAAAAAACAACCATTTTTCAAAACTGGGTGCAAGGCACCAGGTATAATGTAAGAGATGACATATGGAACGATAAACTGGGTAAATACAAACTGGTGTTAAATACAGCCTCGGGGCCGGTAAATTATACATTAGATTTTAAATCTGCTTCTTCTGCCAGTTTAATTGGGAAGGACACGGTTACATCCAAGTTTTATTATGATGGCCGCCAGGTTCGGATCAATGTGGCACCTGAAAGAAGGCTGGAGAATAATCTTCGGTTAAGCGGTATGGTTAGTGGCAACAACTGGACGGGCACAGGTGAAGATAGCGCCGGTAATAGCTTTACCTGGACGGCAAGCTTATTAGAGCCATTAAAAGAATCTGCTGATTCTGTTCGTAAACGTCCTGCAGGCCCAATTGGTAAGTTATATTTTCCATGGGAACCATTTGGCTGGGAAGAAGGCCAGGCTCCAAAGCAGGAAACGATACTGGTTAAAAATGCAACGGTGTGGACCAACGAAAAAGAGGGTGTTTTACAAAATACAGATGTGTTGATCCGCAACGGCAAAATTGCCGCCGTTGGTAAGAATCTTTCTGCCGATGGAGCAAGAGTTATTGATGGTACAGGAAAGCATGTAACACCTGGTATTATTGATGAACATTCACATATTGCAGCCGCTTCAATTAATGAAGGTGGTCAGAGTGTTACTTCGGAAGTTCGTATTGCTGATAACCTGAACCCAGATGATGTAAATATATACAGGCAGTTAAGTGGTGGTGTAACTACCTCTCATATTCTTCATGGTTCAGCCAATACTATTGGCGGTCAAACCCAATTGATCAAAATGCGTTGGGGTGCTAACGATGAGGATCTGAAATTTAAAAATTGGACAGGACAGATCAAATTTGCCCTTGGTGAAAATGTAAAACGTTCACCGGCAACTGCGGGTATACAAAATAGGTACCCTGATACCAGAATGGGAGTAGAACAGGTTTTGTTTGATGCCTTTACCCGTGCAAAAGACTACCAGAAAGCATGGAAAGAATATGAAGCAAATAAAAATAAAAAAGGTAGCATAGCTCCAAGGAAAGACCTGGAATTAGAGGCATTAGTGGAAATTATGGAGAACAAACGTTTTATTACCTGTCACTCCTATGTTCAGAGTGAGATCACATCGGCACTGAGAGTTGCAGAGCAGATGGGTTATAAGGTAAATACATTCACACACATCCTTGAAGGGTATAAAGTTGCTGATAAAATGAAAGAGCACGGAGCCAACGCTTCAACATTCTCAGATTGGTGGGCTTACAAAATGGAGGTGCAGGATGCAATACCCTATAATGCAGCCATTATGCAAAGAGTTGGATTAAATGTCGCTATCAATTCAGATGATGCAGAAATGGCTCGCCGCCTGAACCAGGAAGCTGCCAAGATTGTAAAATATGGTGGTGTAACTGAAGAAGAAGCACTAAAAATGGTAACCTTAAATCCTGCAAAGATGTTGCATGTGGAAGACAGGGTTGGAAGTTTGAAAACCGGAAAAGATGGCGATATAGTAGTGTGGAGTGATCATCCATTGAGCATTTATGCCAAATCATTATACACTATAGTGGATGGTACAGTTTATTTTGACAGGGCAAAAGATGAGCAGGTGCAAAAAAGAGTTGATGCAGAAAGAACCCGCCTGGTGAAGAAAATGGTTGGTGAGAAAAAAAGCGGTGCTCCTGTGCAACCAGCAGTTCCCAGTTACCAGATCATGCATACCTGTTCTGATCATTTGCATAACCATGGATTGTTAACCATAGATGCGGATGATGTTGAAAATTAAATTTAGGCCCGGTTCATCTTGCATATAATCTGATGAATGGTGAACTATAAACATTACAAAATGAAAAAAATATTTTTTAGCATATTTAGTTTTTGTCTCCTGATGGGTGTAAAAGCCCAGGAGACCGTTTATCCCGCTCCTAAACAGGTGGGCTCAACGGTTATTACAAATGCCACCGTGCATGTTGGTAACGGCCAGGTATTAAATAATGCAACAGTTGTTGTTACCGATGGTAAAATTGCAGCCGTTGGAACAAATGTTTCTATTCCTCCCGGTTCAACACAGATCAATGCGCAGGGTAAGCATGTTTATCCTGGCATTATACTCCCCGTAAGTAATCTTGGCCTGGTTGAGATTGGTGCTGTCCGTGCTTCTAATGATGTTCGGGAAATTGGTGATATGAATCCCAACATCCGTTCGATTGTAGCATACAATACCGATTCGAAAGTGATCAATACACTTCGCTCTAATGGTATTTTATTAGCGAATGTTGTTCCCCAGGGAAGTTTTGTTGCAGGACAATCTTCAGTAGTACAACTTGATGCCTGGAACTGGGAAGATGCTTCGTATAAGACCGATGGTGGATTACATATCTATATGCCATCTTTATTGGCAAGACCGGCCTTTGGTGGTTTTGGTGGAGGAAGAGGTGGCCCTCAACAGCCAGCAGCTGATCCGGTAAAAGAAGGTTTGGACAAAGTAGATGAGCTAAAAAGTTTTTTCCGTGAAGCCAAAGCTTACCATAGCCTGAATACTCACGAAATAACTAACCTGAAGTTTGAGTCTGTAAAGAATCTGTTTGATAAAAAACAGAAGTTGTATGTGCATGCCAATACTGTAAAACAAATGCTGGTTGCTTTAGATCTTGCCAATGAGTTTAGTTTTGATTTGGTAATTGTTGGTGGCAGTGACAGTTGGCAAATTGCCGATCTGTTGAAACAAAATAAAGTATCGGTTGTATTAACACAGCCTCACAGTCTTCCAACCCTGGAAGATGATGATGTAGACCAACCTTATAAAACGGCTGCAGCTTTACAAAAGGCCGGTGTTCTGTATTCTATTTCTGATGATGATGGTCAAACCCGTGGACGTAACATCATTTTTAATGCAGGAACAGCGGCGGCTTATGGGTTGAGTAAAGAAGAAGCATTGCAGGCCATTACGTTGAACGCTGCGAAGATTCTAGGTGTGTCAGATAAAACGGGAAGCATTGAAGTTGGTAAAGACGCCAATATTGTGATCAGCAGCGGAGATATTTTGGATATGCGTACCAGTAATGTAACAGATGCTTTTATACAAGGGAGAAAGATTGACCTGACTGATAAGCATAAGCAATTGAATGATCGTTACAAAAGGAAGTACGGGCAAAAAGAATTTTAAAAAGTAGCCTTCATAAAAAACCCTGCAACTGCAGGGTTTTTTTATCATTGATGATGATTAAATAATCAACTTAACTAGGCTTCTTTGCCGTGGCAATTTTTATATTTTTTGCCGCTACCGCAAGGGCAGGGATCGTTGCGTCCTATCTTAGGTCCTACCTTAATTGGCTCCTGCTTCACAGCAACATTACCTGAAGGATCATAATAATCTTTTTCATTGGCTGCATAATCATCGCCTGCTGCATCTATTTCTTCTTTGTTAGCCTTCATCTTACTCATATCAGTTTTTTGCTGGCGACCTTCTTTTAAAGTAGGTGCTTCCTCCTGAACGGGTAATTGAGCATGACATAAGAATGAAACAATATCCCTGTTGACCTCACTGCTCATACGTTTGAACAGGTTATAGGCTTCTACTTTATAAATTACTAATGGATCTTTTTGTTCCAGGTAAACCGTCTGAACACTTTGTTTCAGATCATCCATGGCACGAAGATGTTCTTTCCATGAATCGTCGATCATAGCCAATGTTATATTACGCTCCATGGCATTGCACAATTCTTCACCCTCAGTTGAGACGGTTTTATCAAGATTGGTTAACACATTAATGCCTTTTCTTCCATCAGTAAATGGCACTACCACGTTTTCTATATGCTGACCCTGTGTTTGACGGATATTTTTAAATACCGGCACCGCTTGCCTTTTCACTTCTTCTTTATGACGCTGGTAATTATCTATGGCTTCATTGTATAACCTGTCCGACAACGTATTTACATCAACCGATTTAAATTCATCGGCCGTGATCTTGGAATCTAGTGCAAGATTTACAATGCAGGCAAGTTTAAATCCTTCAAAATCTTCCTGCTCTTTATATGTACTAACTAATTCTTCGGCTGTTACAGAAAAAGCATTATCAATATCCAATGCCAGGCGGTCTCCAAACAAGGCGTGGTTACGTCTTTCATAAATGGCATTACGTTGCTTGTTCATTACATCATCATATTCCAGCAAACGCTTCCGAATACCGAAGTTGTTTTCTTCTACTTTCCGCTGTGCTCTTTCTATGGATTTTGTGATCATGCTGTGCTGGATCACTTCACCTTCTTTGTACCCAAAACGGTCCATTAAACCGGCAATACGTTCACTGCCAAACATACGCATCAGGTCATCTTCCAGGGATACATAGAACTGTGAAGTTCCGGGATCGCCCTGCCGACCTGCACGACCACGCAACTGCCTGTCCACACGTCGGGACTCGTGACGTTCAGTGCCAATAATGGCCAAACCACCTGCTTCTTTAACACCTGGTCCGAGTTTAATATCCGTACCACGGCCGGCCATGTTGGTGGCAATGGTTATAGCACCAGCCAAACCTGCTTCCGCAACAATCTGCGCCTCCCGGGCATGTTGTTTTGCGTTCAATACATTATGTGGTATCTTCTTAACACTTAGCATCCTGCTGAGCAATTCACTTACTTCAACAGACGTTGTACCAACCAGCACCGGGCGACCGGCGTTTCTTAATTGTTCAATTTCATCAATTACAGATTTGAATTTTTCCCTTTTCGTCTTGTAAACCAGGTCCTGGGAATCCTTACGGATGACAGGAATGTTGGTTGGTATGGTAACCACATCCAATTTATATATGCTCCACAATTCCGCAGCTTCTGTTTCGGCAGTACCCGTCATACCAGCCAGTTTGTGGTACATACGGAAATAATTCTGCAACGTTACGGTAGCATAGGTTTGGGTGGCAGCTTCAATCTTTACATTCTCCTTTGCTTCAATAGCCTGGTGCAATCCATCGCTGTAGCGGCGGCCATCAAGTATACGACCGGTTTGTTCGTCTACAATTTTAACCTGGCCATCCATTACAACATATTCTACATCCTTATCGAAAAGCGTGTAAGACTTTAATAACTGCTGAACAGAATGTATGCGGTCAGCTTTTTGAGAATAATCATTCAGGATGGCTTCCTTTTGATGCAATTTTTCTTCAGCGGGTAAGTCACTTTTTTCAATTTCGGCCAGCTTAACACCAATATCTGGCAATACGAAAAATTCAGGGTCTTCACCAGCCTTTGTTATGTTGGTAAGACCTTTATCTGTCAGGTCAACCGATTTATTTTTTTCATCAATGTGGAAAAGCAATTCTTCATCCACAATATGCATGTTGCGTTGCTGATCGGCCAGGTAAAAATTCTCAGCCTTCTGCATTTTTACCTTAATTCCAGGCTCACTTAAAAATTTGATAAGCGGGCCGTATTTTGGTAAACCCCGGTAAGCTCTGAACAGGAATAAGCCACCACTTTTCGGATCATCATCACCTTCGGCAAATTTTTTACGGGCATTATTCAGGTTTTCACGAACAATTCTTTCCTGTGCTTCCACAAGGCTTTGCACTCTTGGTTTTAAAATATGATATTGCTGGTCATCGCCTTTTGGTACCGGACCGGAAATGATCAAAGGTGTACGGGCATCGTCAATCAATACACTATCCACCTCATCCACCATTGCATAATGGTGTTTACGTTGAACCATTTCCTCAGGGGAATGCACCATGTTATCTCGCAGGTAATCAAAACCAAATTCGTTATTGGTGCCATAAGTAATATCGGCCAGGTAAGCACGGCGACGTTCTTCGCTATTGGGTTGGTGTTTGTCTATGCAATCAACTTTGAGCCCCAGCCATTCAAAGATGGGACCATTCCACTCACTGTCACGTCGGGCCAGGTAATCGTTAACTGTTACAATATGAACGCCTTCACCAGCCAATGCATTCAAATAAGCGGGAAGGGTAGATACAAGGGTTTTACCTTCACCGGTTGCCATTTCCGCAATTTTGCCGGAATGCAAAACGGCACCACCTATCAACTGCACATCGTAATGAACCATATTCCAGGTGATCTGACCACCACCAGCCGTCCAGCTATTTTTGAAAATGGCATTATCGCCATCAATCGATACATAATCTCTTGTTACACTTAAATCACGGTCCAGGTCTGTAGCTTTTGCAACAATCTCTGTATGTTCTTTAAAGCGGCGGGCTGTTTCTTTTACTACCGCAAATGCTTCAGGTAAAATCTCTTTTAAAATATCTTCAATCTTCTGATCCCTTTCTTTTTTGAGTTTGTCCACTTCCTGGTACACTCCATCTTTGCCCATCAGGTCATTAAATGGTAATTCTTCAGCTCTTATATTGGTTTGGGTGATCTGTTCGTCAATTTCTTTTAAATGATCCTGGATGCGCTGACGAAATTCCTTGGTTTTATTACGAAGCTCATCATTGCTGATGGATTGATAAGCCTGGAAGTTTTGATTGATCTTTGAAACCAATGGCAGAACAGCCTTTACATCTTTCTCAGACTTGCTGCCACCAAACATTTTAGATAGAAAACCGATCATATATCTTTAGTTGTAAAAATGCTGATTAATAAATAAGACGGTCAAATAAGGGCCAGAAAAGTGAGTTGATAACTATTCTGATTAGCCTTGATTTACCGCTTCCTTTCAAAAAAGGTGCTAATATGATTTAGTAGCCAATTTGACAGGGCCGTCAAAGATAAATCAATTTGCATAGCCCGTAATGAGACTTAACAACTTACAAACCAAAAACATTATATACCAAGATTCACGTATTTTGCCGGCTCCCCGTAACCAAATTTTATAATGGTGAATGTTTTTGTAAAAACTTTTTTGTTTTCTCTTGTGATATTGGCAGGATGTGCAAACCCGGATCAAAAGGAAGTATTAAAGTCAGGCCATTTTCTTTACTATCTTGATTACAGGGTTTGGGGTGAAGAAGGGAAGCCAAATGCTACCATTTTGGTTCAGCTGAGACAGGGTGGTGCAGAGGGGCCTGCAGTATTATTGGAAAAGCCTGCCAGGATAGAACTGGATGGAGAATTGTTCCACGCAGATAGCACACCGCTAACCGGGGTGTTTTACGAATTGGTTAAACCAGTTGAACAACTGGAAGGCAGGCACACCATTGTATTGACAGATGAAGAAGGCAATAAATTTAAAGAGGAGTTTGAATTCAATCCTTTCCGGATTGAACCTGAATTGCCGCCAGTTCTGCCGAAAAAGGCTTTTAGTATAAAGCTCTCACACTTTCCCAAACAAAAAACCAAGGTTTTATTATCGGTAACCGATACAGCTTTTGAAACCAATGATATAAACGAACTGGTATCTGTAAATAAGGCCCAGCTGGAAATAACCGAAACTATGCTGCAAAGGCTAAAGGCCGGACCCGTATTTTTCGAGCTGTATAAAGAGGAAGAACGTATAATTGAAAAAAGCGGAGCAACCGTTGGCAGGTTGTGGGTTAGTTATGGGCTAAGAAGGGAATTGGAGCTTGCAAACTGATGCCAATAGCCTATTCACCTTAATTTTTGTGTCTTACAAATTTTGTTAGGGCTGGCATGCACCTTTAACGAAGCTATGGGGCTTATTTCTGCTGGTTTTATGGAATTTCTGCTTTCAGCCCGTACTTTTGCGGGCCGAAAGTGGGGGCTGGCCAAAAAAGCTGAATTGGGATTTGAACGTACAAGTGAGTGACACAACGAAGTTGAACAGGGATATAAAGCCGGCAACCAACTAAAACTACAAACTAGAAACTATAAATTATTTATGGCTGGTCAGTTAAAAGAAGTTCGTAACCGCATAAAATCGGTACAAAGCACACAGCAAATTACTAAAGCAATGAAAATGGTAAGTGCGGCCAAATTACGCCGTGCGCAGGATGCCATTATTCAAATGCGACCATATGCCAAAAAACTGCAGGAAATGCTGAGCAATATTGTAAGCAATACCGAAGTGGAAGGTGGCAATGCCCTGGCCGTTGAAAGAGCTGTAGAAAAAGTGCTGTTGATTGTTATAACATCGGATCGTGGATTGGCAGGAGCCTATAACGCCAACGTTATAAAGCTGGCTAAACAGATCATTCGTGAAAAATATGCTACCCAGCAATCGAAAGGCAATGTTACCATCTGGAGCATTGGAAAAAAAGGATTTGAGCATTTTGCCAAGAATAATTTTAATGTAACCGATACATATAAAGACATTTTTCTGAACCTGACCTTTGAAAACGTTCAGGCAGCTGCGCAGGCTGCGGTAAAGGGATACCTTGATAAAGAATTTGATGCAGTGGAAATTGTGTACAGCGAATTTAAAAATGCAGCAACTCAGCGTTTTGTTTCAGAACAGTTTCTTCCAATTCCAAAATCGCAGAACACGGTATCAACCACAAAAGCTGATTTTATTTTTGATCCCAATATTGAAGAATTGATTGCTGAGCTGATGCCAAAGATTTTGAATACCCAGTTATACAAAGCTGTATTGGATGCTAATGCCTCAGAACATGGAGCCCGTATGACGGCCATGGACAAGGCCAGCGAAAACGCCAATGAATTGCTGCGTACACTCAGAATATCGTACAACCGTGCAAGACAGGCAGCCATTACTACAGAACTAACAGAAATTGTGAGCGGTGCCGCCGCTTTACAAGGATAAGAAGCGAAGATGCAGATGAACTAATAACATCTGCGGTTTTGCCTTTCTTAAAATTGATAGCACACCATGGAAATTTCAAACCTAATTCCGCATATAGAAGCACTGATCTTTGCATCGGATAAACCTTTAACCGCACCGGAGATCACTGAGTTGGTAAACCAGGCATTTGGTTTCATGGAAGATAAAATTGAAGTGGAGCAGGTTGATGCTTCGTTGGAAGGTATTGTTGAAAAATACAATTCAGAGTTTTATCCATTTGAAGTAAAACAAAGTGGTGGTGGATGGCAATTTCTTACCAAAAAAGATTTTCATAAAACAGTGGCTCAGCTTAATGGCGAAAAGTTTTTAAAACGCTTATCGGCAGCGGCTTTGGAAACACTTGCCATAGTTGCCTATAAACAACCGGTTACCAAAGGCGAGATAGAAGCTATACGTGGTGTGAGCAGTGATTATGCTGTTCAAAAATTGTTGGAGAAAGAACTTATAGTTATAAGCGGCCGCAACGAAAAGTTGCCGGGGCACCCGCTGGTGTATGCCACTTCCAAAAACTTCATGGATTATTTCGGCATCAATTCTCCCGAAGATCTTCCAAAGATCAAAGAAGTATTGGCCGACCAGGTTATAGAACCAACAGTTATCAATCATACTGATTTTGAACAAAGTGAAGTGCTGGCTGTTACCGATACCGGTGAATTGATTGGTGATGTTATTCCGGGATCAACAACCGCAGAAGAACATGTAAATGGGCATAGTTTTGAAATGGGCGCCGAATTAAATGCAGCGGATGAAGAAGTAACTGAGGATGCTCCCACCGAAGAGGCTATTGAAGAATTTATTACCGATGAAATTTTTATTGAAGGTGATGAAGAAGAAGCCGAGGAAGCCATTGAAGAAGAATTAACCGAAGAGGGATCTCCGGAAACACCAGGAACAGAAGATGATGAGTCCTTTTCTGACGAAGATGACGATGCGAATGCTGATGAAGAGAAAGATAAACCTTAGAAGATCTAATGTTTCTCACTTTCTAAAATCCCCAACAAGCTCCAATAATGACGCAACAATTATCCAATAGCCAATTGATTGAATTGGCCGGAAGGTTTGGTACACCTTTATATGTGTATCATGCCGAAAAAATCAAGGAACAATACCAAAAACTGACCCAGGCTTTCACCCAGACCAACACTGTTTTCTTTTATGCCTGCAAAGCACTTACCAATATAAATATCCTTAAGTACATTAACTCCCTTGGTGCCAATGTAGATTGTAGTTCTATTAATGAGGTAAAGCTGGCGCTTCGTGCAGGTTTTACCCCTGATAAGATATTATATACTTCCAATGGTATTGCCTTCAGTGAAATCCAGGAAGCAAAAGAGCTGGGTGTTATTATAAATATTGATAGCCTTTCTAACCTGGAAAAATTTGGAAAAGAATACGGCCACAGCTACCCGGTGGGCATCAGGCTGCGGCCTAATATAATGGCGGGCGGAAACCTAAAAATTTCTACCGGCCATGAAAAAAGCAAGTTCGGAATTCCTGTTGAACATATCAGCAAGGTGGTGGCTTTGATGGACAATTATAATATTCTGATCCACGACCTGCACATACATACGGGTAGCGAAATAAAAGACGTGGAAGTATTTGTGAAAGGGATTGAAGTGCTGTTCGATATCATTCCGCATTTTAAAGAGTTGAAATTTATTGACCTTGGAGGAGGATTTAAAGTTCCCTATGAAGAGGGTGATAGCGAAACAGACATCAACCTGCTGGCACAAAAAGTAAATGAATTATTTGCAGCACACCCGGACGCAAAGTCTTTACAGGTTTGGTTTGAACCGGGTAAGTTTTTGGTAAGTGAATGCGGTTATTTTATTTCGAAAGTGAATGTAATGAAGCAAACACCTGCCGCAGAATTTGTTAGTGTTGACAGCGGATTCAATCATTTGATCCGTCCCATGTTTTATGATGCTTATCATCGCATAGAAAATATCAGCAACCCGGAAGGAGAAAAGAAAAAATATTCTGTTGTTGGTAATATTTGCGAGACGGATACGTTTGCCTGGGATCGCCAGTTGAATGAAGTAAGAGAAGGTGATTACCTGGTTTTTTATAACGCCGGTGCCTACGGTTTCGAAATGTCTTCCAACTTTAATTCCCGCCTGAAGCCTGCCGAGGTATTGATGAAAGATGGGGAGGCTTTGTTGATCCGTAAACGAGATGAATTTGAAGACCTGCTAAAAAATCAGGTTGAAGTTTTATAAAATAAAAAATCCCGCCGGTAGCGGGATTCTTCTTTAATAGGGTGGCAATTTATTTTGCTGTAATTTTTATTGTTAGGGTTGTTTTGCCGGTTGAAGGAATGCTCATTCCCTGTGCTTCTATTGTTGATGAGTTATCAATGGTTGCTGTTTTTTGTTTTAACAGGCCGCTGGCTTTATCAATTGTTACAAGGCCGGTTATTTTATCATTGGCTTTGATATTGGCTTCTTGCCCCATTATTTGTTGCGTAGCATTTATATCGATCTGTTCAGTATAATTCAAAACCACTTCGTTCTCGGTAATGTCCGAAACTGTGTAAACCGTCGTTCTTTTATGTCCGGCAGCAGAGGCGCTGTCTGTCCAGCTATCACCTTTGGTTAATTCTTTTCCAGGTAAGATTTTAAAAAAACTGGCATCACCTGTTTTGGGAACACCGAAGTTTAATCCCAATTGAGACGAAACAATACCTTGCAACGCTTCAGCTTCTGCATCTTTTGGAGCGTTGGGATTATCATCATCCTTGGTTACGGCAGTAATATTGCCATAAGCATCAACATTCATTTTGTATTTGTTTTTCAGACTTTTCTCCAGCATTTTGCCTAACTGCCCATTCCGGTCACCCTCTTTTTCTGAATCGAAGCTTTGGGTATTACCCATACCATTGGCGTTAAAAACAAGACGCTTCACTTTATATTCAATGGTAGCGCCTTTATCGGTTACATCTTCAATATCAAAGGCCTCTGTCATGGTTGAATTTACGGTAGATTCCATGGACTGCCCCATTACTTCCATTGCTGTAGTTTTTTGGGTTTCAGTAACAACTTCAAGCTTTTGGCCTTTCATGAAATTGATTTTGCCGTTTATTGTTTGTGCGTACGCATTTAAGGATAATACAACTGCTGCCAGTAAAATGATCTTTTTCATTCGATTGTTTTATTAATATCAAAAATGACGAAATAAATTGGGTTTTGGATGCAAGTAATATCTTTAGCACATGAACACAGCTGCAGCAAATACTGCTCAAACCGCTGCTTTTTTCTCTTTAATTAACAACCCTGTTAAATTCCGGTTGTTCCTTTTGCAAAAATTACCTGCTGCTTATTTTTCAGGGATCAGGATAAAAACTGTAAACGCAGACGGTTGCACGGTAACTGTTCCATATAAATGGTTTACAAAAAATCCTTTTAACTCAACCTATTTTGCCTGCCTCAGTATGGCTGCCGAGATGAGTACAGGAATTTTAGCAATGGGTCATTTATACAAACGTTCGCCAAAAGTATCCATGCTGGTAGTAGGTATTGAAGGTAAATTTTATAAAAAAGCCACTGCAACTATCTACTTTACGTGTAACGAAGGAGCTAGTATACGGCAAATCATCGAAAAAGCCATTGCCTCCAATGAGGGGCAAAGTATAAGAGTATTGTCCAGCGGTTATAACCAGGCAAATGACCTGGTTGCAGAATTCTGGATCACCTGGTCATTTAAAGCAAAAAAATAATTTAATAATCCAGTTCCAACCGTAGCCGGTCCCGTAATTCTTTTACCAGGGGATATTGCTCAATGATCTTTTGATATTGTTCTTTAGAACTTAGGGGCAGGTTGTGAACAATTTGTTCTTTGGCTCCTTCAATCAAAACAATAATGAGCTGCAGTTGCCGGTTTCTAAGTTCTGCCTGCAAAAATTCACAGGTTTTGTTGCGTTCCAGTTCAAGGAACTTCTGGTTGATATTATTGGTAACAATGGCTTCAAAGCTATTGGCGTCTTTGATTACCAATTGTGCAACCTCAAAACTTTGCCAGGCAGGGTTCTTCGCAATTTTCAGATGAGCAATAAATTTTTGCCATGCTTCTTTTAAAGTATTTTCATTCAGGGGCTGATCGGCTATTTGAGCATTCCCGTTTCCATTTCCTACTTTTTGGCGAATGGCATCCAAAGAAGATATTTTTTTGCCGTTAGAAACTTTAGGAGCCGGATTTGCCGGTGCAGAAGGTTTATATTCTTCTTTCTTTTCTTCAACTACAGCCGGCTGGGGTTTTGTTTCTATGATTAGTTTTGCTTCGTTCTTTTTTATTGCCGGTATGGGTTGTGGTTCTGTTGTTTTAGTAGGTATGGCAATGGGTGCAATGGCTCTGAATGCAACCGAACGGGCTGACTCAATTACTTTTTTTTTATCAACTCCACCAGCATTGCCAATGAGTTGCAACGCTTGTTGCAGGTAACATAACTTGATCAGTGCCAGTTCCACATGCAAACGCTTATTACGGGCAGATCTGAAATTGATCTCAGCTTCATTCAAAATATTCAATGCACTTACCAGGTAACCGGCATCGGTTCTGCGGGCAGTTTCAGTAAACCTTTGCCGGAAGGTTTCAACCACTTCCAGCAAACCGGCAACCCTTTCGTCTTTACATATAAGCAGGTTACGCAGGAATTCGGAAAATCCATTCAGGACCATGTCGCCTTCAAAACCTTTTTTATCAATATCATCGTACAACAACATGGTACCCGCAAGGTCCTGGTTTAGCATACAATCAACCAGCCTGAAATAATAATCGGCATCAAGAATATTGAGGTGCTCAATGGTGTTGGAATAGGTTACCTCTGAATTGGTAAAACTTACTATTTTATCCAGGATACTTAAGGCATCCCGCATACAACCTTCACTCTTTTGGGCAATAAGTTGAAGTGCTGTTTCTTCAGCTTTAATATGTTCTTTATTTGCTATTCCCTGCAGGTGGTCCACCGTATCCTGTAAGGTTATCCGCTTAAAATCGAAGATCTGGCACCGGCTTAAAATAGTTGGGAGGATCTTGTGTTTTTCCGTTGTGGCCAGTATGAAAATGGCATAGGGGGGTGGCTCTTCCAGCGTTTTTAAGAAAGCATTAAAAGCCGCCTGGGAAAGCATGTGTACCTCGTCAATGATATACACTTTATATTTTCCTGCCTGTGGTGCAAACCGTACCTGGTCAACCAGACTGCGAATATCTTCTACTGAGTTATTGCTGGCCGCATCCAGTTCATGAATGTTCATGGAAGTACCTTCGTTGAAGGATTTGCAGGAGTGACACTGGTTACAAGCTTCTCCATCAGCGCTGGGTTGCTCGCAGTTAATGGTTTTAGCCAAAATACGGGCACAGGTAGTTTTTCCCACACCACGTGGACCACAAAATAAAAATGCATGGGCCAGGTGGCCTGTTTTAATAGCATTTTTTAAAGTTGTAGTGATGTGATCTTGTCCTACAACAGTATCAAATGTTTGGGGCCGGTATTTCCGGGCTGAAACAATAAATTTTTCCATAAAAAACCTCGGTTGCTAAGGTAAAGGAATGGGGGCAGAGATGATGAAATGTGTAAAGATTTCGACTTCCTTTTACCAGATTTTAGTAGCGAAAAGCAGTGCCTTGGGTAGTTTTGTATTCTATCAGGTTTAGGTTATAACTGTATTTATGAGAATCTTCTTATTTACTAATTTGTTTCTTTTTGTATTGTCTACCGTTTATGCACAGGATAGTACGGGTTCAGAAAACAATACCAGCTTCATAAGTTCGCAAAAGATCATTGAAGGAGATGGCATGCTGTCATTGAATCTGAGTTTGCCTTCAGAAGACATGAAGGAGCTGACAAGAAATAATATGTTTGGTTCTGGTTTTGGGGGTTCTTTACTGTTCCTATCCAATCCGGGCACATGGGGAAAAAATGATAAGAATACCGTATTGAGAATTGGTGGTGAATTGGGTTATACCTATTACGGCAGGTTTATTACTGATGTAAACATCAATGGTTATAGAGGAGATTATAAAACCAGTTACGGAATTGCCCATTTAAACGCCATACTACGTTTGAGGCCACCCGAGGTGGGTCCCATTGTTCCTTTTGGTGATTTTTTTATAGGTGGCAATTTTTATTTTTCTACCATCAAAGAAAACCTGGACGCTATTGAAACTTCACTAGGGTTAGAACCTTTTGATTTTGGTGGTACATCAAGTGCCAGTTTTGTAAAAGGTGCTGCCGCAGGAATTTCAATTGGTTCCCGCAATCCGTTAAAAGCAAGGCTTATTTTACGTGTATCTTATGCCAAAGGCAGTAGTCTTCGGTATATTGTACGTAATTCACTTGAATTCGATCCCAATTACAACTCATTAACCTATCAAACCAACCGTGCACCAGTTGAATACTTTTTAGCTCAGGTCGGGATCGGGCTATAATATTGGATGACGTTTAAATTCCTTGTTCCTGTCAAACAAATAACGATACGTTGTTAATTTGCGACTTTGATACACATCACCAAGACCTAAACCCACATTCAACATTTTTGGATTAAAATCACCAATCCATTGCATTTCATAATCCGTGTATTCAAAGTCGGGTTGCATTACATCTTTATAAGCTTCGCCCACAATAAAAGCATCAATACCTTTTCCCTGGAACTCCGGGATAATTCCAAAAACCAGTCCTGTGAATTTTTTACACGGTTTTGTTTTTTTGATCCATAAAAATTTCAGTTTATGAAACAATCCAAATTTCCCGTTCAGATATTTAAACCATTGATTCAGATCGGGTATGTTGGTGAAGATACCAATGGGTTTTTCATTTTGATAGGCAAACCATACAATACGTTCATCCATTACAGGTTTCATTTTTTTGAACATTAAAACAACCTGTTCCTTCTTTAATTCCTTTAATCCCCCATGTCCCGCCCAGGCTGCATTATAGACAGCTGCAAAATCTGCGGCAAATTTTTCAAGATTATTTTTATCGATATGACGGACTGAAAAAGCTGGATCTTTTTCAAATTGGGCATGCCTTTCAAATATTTTATCTGATAGTTTTTGCTTTGGATTCATTCCAAGGCAGATCTGGTGAAAAAAGGGCTGGAAACCATAGCTCTCAAAAAGACTTTGATAATAGGGTGGATTGTAGTTCATACAATACAGCGGCTCCTGGAAACCTTCAACAACCAATCCCCACCAGCGGTCACGTTCGCCAAAATTGATAGGTCCGTCCATGGCTTCTACGCCTTTTGATGTGAGCCAGGCTTTTGCCTGATCAAATAATAGGGCTGCTACAGACTGATCGTTTATACAATCGAAGAAACCAATACCACCCACTGTTACATCGTCACCCTTATTTTTATACTTTTTATTTGTAAATGCTGCAATACGACCTGTATAGTTATCATCTTTTTGTAAAAGCCATCTTTTTACTTCGCCAAAACGAAAGGTTTTGTTTTTTGCCGTATCAAAAACATCGTTAATGTCTTTATCTAACGGACGAATGTAACGAGGGTTGTTTTTGTTAATGCTGGCATTAACTTCTAAGAATGCTTTTTTATGTTGCGGTGTCGTTACTTCAATTAGTTGGTGAGATGCCATCCGCAAATGTAACGGCAAGCAGAATATTTTTTATTCTGTAAATAAATGAGCTGCCAATTTTTTATCATGACCGTAAACATCATCCCGAAAATTAATTTGACCCTGGTTATCTACCCAGGCTGTAAAGTAACCAACAAAAACGGGGACAGGATCATTTACGTTTACAAACAACTCATTCCCGGCATTCATTGCGGCAACAATTCTTTCTTTTGTCCAAGATGGTTGTTTGCGCAAAACCCATTCCGCCATTTTCTGCGGCTGCTCAATTCTTATACAACCGTGGCTGAACGTTCTTTTCTCTTGTTCAAACAAACCTTTAGTAGGCGTGTCGTGCAGGTAAATATTGTAACTGTTTGGAAAAAGAAATTTCACCAGTCCCAATGCATTCCATGGACCCGGTTTTTGCCTAACCGTATTCCCGTGCCATTCCATGTGATTACGTTCCAGGTAAGATGAACTACGCCGTATTGCCGGCAGCACTTCATTTTTTAAAATGCCCGGCGGTACATTCCAGTATGGACTGAACACTACAAATTTTAAACTGCCGGTAAATATTACCGTTTTATGCTGGGAGGTGCCCACAATAATTTTCATCCCGAACGCCGGTTTTCCATTTTCAAAAACTGTTAACCTGAATTGCGGGATATTCACCAGGATAAAATCACCTTTCGGTTGTTCAGGAATCCATCGCATCCTTTCCATATTCACTAAAATCTGTTTTATCCTTTTATCAATAGGTTCGTTCAGGTACCTCAAGGTATTGCCACCAACAACACCGTCCTGTTCTAATCCATAGCGTTGCTGGAATTTTTTTACAGATGAAAGTAATTCAGTTGAAAAAAACGGGGTGGTATCTTGTGAAGTATAATCACCAGCAGCGATAAGTCTTTTTTTTAACGATGAAATGGAGGCAGTTGTATCTCCCAGGCGGTAGGATTTAACTGGTTTGGCAATGATTGGAAAATTGCCCAGTCTTTGCATTTTGTAATACCGGAGCAAATGTTGTTTCAGCAGTTGATATTGTTCATTTACGGGTTCATGTATATCCTTGCGGTCAGCAGTTTTTATAAACGAATCCAGCAGGGCTACCGGGTTGATACGTTTACGGGGAATAAACCAGTTCAGGTCTCTCTGGTGCAAGGGAATATTACCCTGGTAGGCGCGGCGTGAATAACGCAAAAAGGAAGAACTCATGTTCACCTCCGCTACAAATCGAACGCTATCCGGTAATACAAGTGGATTGGCAGCATTTTCTGTACTATCCAAAAGATTTTTTACAAATGGGTTGTATACTGAACTATCGCCTGAGTAACTGATGTATTCATTCAACAAGTTTTGAAAATGAAAGGCTTGTTCTGTAAAACCTTCATTGTTAAACCAGGCATATTGAAAGTTGCGTTCATTATAAAAATTGCGTATTGCTTTCTTTAATGAGTCGTGCCACTTGTTTTTCTTTAAATAGTTTTCCAGGTGTAAACTGTCGAAAAATAATTCGGAGTAGGCGTTTACCAGGTTAATGGTAGTATCTCTTTCAACTTTTGCAGGTACGGTGCTGTTGGTTTGACCGCAGGAGTTGAGTAAGCAAATAAGAATAACTGTTACAACAAAGAAAAATATTTTGTTCAATAATCAGAATTTAGCCCGTGTGAATAAATTGCCTGCATAGAAAGATTGATAACAACCGGTCCTGGAAATCGTTAAACCGGTTGTTATACAAATATACCAATCAGGAATTTTAGTTATTTCAGAGCTACTTGAACAGGCGACGAAAACATTTTTTTAGCCAGTTTTTCATCGTGATTATAAATATCATCACGAAAATTCAGGCCATTTTCATCAACCCACGCTGTATAATAGGTTATGGCAACGGGTACAGGATCTTTAAGTTTTACATATTTTTCTATACCACTGTTCATGGCTTCACTAATTCTTTCAGGTGTCCATTCAGGATTGTTCCGCAATAAATAATTAGCCATTTTTTCGGGGTCTGATAAACGTATACAACCATGGCTGTACGCTCTTTTATCTTTTTCAAACAAACTTTTTGCGGGTGTATCGTGAAAATAAATATTGAAGCTGTTGGGGAACAAAAATTTTACACGTCCCAAAGAATTGCCAGTGCCGGGTAGCTGCCTGATCTTAGGCAAATCACCTTCCATACCCACCTGCTCCATATTTTGACTGGCAAGGTAACCTGGGTTTTTTTCAATTGCGGGAAGTATTTCATTCTTGACGATGCTGGGCGGTACGTTCCAGTATGGGCTAAATACAACCTGGTTCAGGTCACCACTGAACATCATAGTATTATGTCCTTCTTTTCCAACAACTACATTCATGTCGAAAGCTTTTTTATTGCCTTCATAAACGTGAAGAACAAATTCAGGAATGTTCACCATAATAAATTGACCTGAACGTGTTGCCGGCATCCATCGCATACGTCCCATGTTCATTAAAATTTGCGCAACCCTGTCTTTGGCAGGTACATTCATGTCTTTAATAACCTGGGCATTGATGACGCCAGTTGGGGTGTAACCAAATTTGGCCTGGAATAATTTTACGGCATTTTCTAATGTGTCGGTAAAAAACGCAGATGTATCTGCCGCAGAAAGCTCACCGGTAAGCTGCAATCTTTTTTTAATGACTTTAAGAACAGAATCTGAACTGCCTTTCTTAAATGATTTTTTTGAAGTTGTAATTACTGGCCAACCACCTTGTTTGGCAATAGCGTAGTATTTGCCCAATTCGTTTTTCAATAACCTGTAAGGTTCATGTACATCTTCAAAATATTTATTGTCTTTATGTTTTTTGTTTAGCAGTGAATCGGCCAGGAACATAATGTCCTGTTTTTTGAAAGGGATAAAACGTTCCATTTCTTTTCGTTTCACATAACCCTTTTCATAATTATTGAGCATGTACAAAATAAAATGATGCGTAAGCTGTATCTCTGTATTAATAAAGGTTTTGCCGGATTCGTTTACAGAAAGGTTTTCTTCTGCAATCAGGTTGTCCATTCTTTTTTGTAATGCCTTATCTCTTAGCGATGTATCATTATCGTAAGTTGTTACATAGTCGTGAAGGTTCCAGAAACCAAGTGCTTGTTCAGTCAAGCCATCATTGCTGAACCAGGCAAACTGGTAATTACGTGTATTATAAAAACTGCGGATACGCCTTGAAACAGAGTCATGTAATTTTTTATCAGCAATGTATTTTTCTACGGCAATACTATCTAAAAACAGGGACGAATAGGCATTAGCCTCCGTTATGCTGTAATCTCTCTTACTAACATTCTTTTTTCCATCCTTTGCATCATTCTGATCTTCGTCGGTGGCGCTGTTTTGACAGGATGCTAATAAACCGCAAAAAATTGCTGCATAAAAAAATAATGACTTCATAATGTTGAGTTGTGCAAACTACATGCCCTCTCTGTTTTTCTTCATTTGCCCGCTCTCTTTACATTGTTTTAAGAAAAAATGGGGAATTTTTGGGTTGTGATTCTAAAATGAATACTTCAATTTTTAATTTTGGCGTTTGTTTTAAGCAATAAAAGCGGGTTTATTGATCTCTATCTTTCGCACAGGATTTGTTTCTTTGCAGTCAAATATATATATGGCAAAATGTAATTTTTCAATTGACTTTCCGGGTTCAGCAGAAGAAATATTTAATAAAGCCCGGGCGGCAGTGGAACGCCAGGGTGGAACGTTTAGCGGCGATGCGGTCCAGGGGAGTTTCTCTATCCAGGTATTTGGAACCATCACCGGAAGCTACCAGGTAATTGGCCAGCAATTGAATATTGCCATTGAAGACAAACCTATGATGATACCTTGTGCGGCAATTGAAAATGCGCTCAAAAGCCAGATAGGGTAATGAAGAGTAAAAAGTGGAGGGGATTGTTTGCTTTGGCTTTCGCATGATTGGTTCTCATAGGAAATCTAAGCTCCGGCTTTCCTGCAATCCCCGGTTGTCCAGTCATTTTTCACCATCACTTTTCACCAAAACGTTAATTCTGCCCACATTCCTACAATCTTTTATTTCAAATTGGCAAATTAGCGGTGCACCCTTACCTTTGCAGCCGAAATTGAAAATGGCTTCTTTTAAAGTTTTTTTTCAGTTTAAAAATCTTCTTTTAAAAGCTAGATATGGCAAAAGTTGGTAAGGTAAAACAAATCATTGGCGCCGTTGTGGACGTACAGTTCGAAGGTAGCCTTCCTGAAATTTATAACGCATTAGAAATAACAAGAGATAATGGTGAGACCCTTGTGCTGGAGGTGCAAAATCACCTTGGAGAGGACAGTGTTCGTACCATTGCAATGGATGGTACCGAAGGATTGACCCGGGGTACAGATGTAAGGGACACCGGTGCTCCAATTACGATGCCTGCCAGTGACCAGATTAAAGGTCGTCTTTTTAACGTAACAGGTGATCCAATTGATGGACTGCCAGCTGTTTCAAAAGTTAATGGTCGTGCTATACACGCAAAACCTCCTGCTTTTGAAAATCTTTCAACAGCAACCGAAGTGTTGTTTACCGGTATCAAAGTAATCGATTTGATCGAGCCTTATTCAAAAGGTGGTAAAATTGGTTTGTTTGGTGGTGCAGGTGTAGGTAAAACCGTATTGATCCAGGAATTGATCAACAACATCGCTAAAGCATATGCTGGTGTATCTGTATTTGCCGGTGTGGGTGAAAGAACCCGTGAAGGAAATGACCTGATGCGTGAAATGATCGAAGCAGGTATTATGAACTATGGTGAAGCTTTCAAACACAGCATGGAAGAAGGTGGATGGGATTTAAGTAAAGTGAACATGACTGAACTGGCTGAATCAAAAGCTACGTTTGTCTTCGGGCAGATGAATGAGCCCCCTGGTGCCCGTGCCCGTGTTGCTCTTTCAGGTTTGACTATTGCCGAGTACTATCGTGATGGTGACGGAACAGGTAAAGGACGTGATATCTTATTCTTTGTTGATAATATCTTCCGTTTTACCCAGGCAGGTTCAGAAGTATCGGCACTGTTAGGGCGTATGCCTTCGGCAGTGGGTTACCAGCCAACACTTGCTACCGAAATGGGTATAATGCAGGAAAGGATTACTTCAACCAAAAATGGTTCTATTACTTCAGTACAGGCAGTCTATGTACCGGCGGATGACTTAACCGATCCGGCCCCCGCAACTACATTTGCTCACCTGGATGCTACAACGGTATTGTCACGTAAAATTGCCGACTTAGGTATTTATCCTGCGGTAGACCCGTTGGATTCTACTTCAAGAATATTAACCCCTGCAATTGTGGGTGATGCGCATTACAATTGCGCCAACCGGGTGAAACTTATTTTACAGCGTTATAAAGAACTACAGGATATCATCGCCATCCTTGGTATGGATGAATTGAGTGATGAAGATAAACTAACAGTTAGCCGTGCAAGAAGGGTTCAACGTTTTCTTTCACAGCCTTTCCACGTGGCAGAAGCCTTTACGGGTTTGAAAGGGGTACTGGTTCCAATTGAAGAAACGATCCGTGGTTTTAACATGATCATGGATGGTGAAGTGGATGAATATCCCGAAGCTGCCTTCAACCTGGTGGGTACTATTGATGATGCCATTGAAAAAGGTAAGAAATTACTGGCCCAGGCTCAGGGATAATGTTTCGGGTTTAGTGGTAAGCATGCCGTGAAAGGCGGTTAACACAAACTCAAAACTTAAAACACGAAACAATGACTTTAGAAATTCTAACCCCGGAACGGAAATTATTCAGTGGCGAAGTGTATGGTGTGCAAATGCCAGGTATCAGCGGTTCTTTTGAAGTACTTGATAAACATGCTCCACTTGTGAGTGCATTAAAAGCAGGAAGTGTAAGGGTTTTGCGTGACAAAAATAATCACACAGCCAGCTTTGATATTCAGGGTGGTTTTGTAGAAGTATTGAATAATAAAGTAACCGTTTTGGTAGAAGGCGCCACGGTTAATGAATAAATAGTTAAGAAAATTTTAGAGAAAACTCCCGGTTTTGCCGGGAGTTTTTGTTTTTATACGCCTCATTTACATTCATTCTGTAGATAGGTATTGTATTTGATTTACTATAACTAGTATTAAAAAATGCATTATGAAAGAGAAATTGATTTTATGTGTGTCAGTTTTGTCACTATTTACAGCCAGTTGTAAAAAAGATCCATTGAACAATCTTACAGAAGATGAAAGCAGGATCTATATCACCAATTACGATACAAGTGCAAATTTTGAAACTTATAAAACTTTCAGTATTGCTGACTCCGTTGCGGTTATCAGTAACAACCAGTTAGTTGCACATGAAAGAAGTAGTGCGGATGCGCAATTTATTGCTGCCTTTATCAATGCACTGGAAGGCCGCGGATATACAAGAGTTAACCGCGACCAGGACCCTGACCTTGGCCTCGCACTGAGCAGAGTTACCAACACAACAACCAGCCTGGTAAGTTATAACGATTATGGTGGCTATTATGGTGGTTACTGGGATCCTTATTACTGGGATTACCCGGGGTATGGTTATTCTTTTCCCACCTATTATGGTGTATATGAATCCAGTGAAACGGCATTTATGGCCGACATATTTGATCTTAAAAATGCAGAACAAAACAACCAGATCAGGGCTGTCTGGAGCGGAATGATTCGTGGTTCAGGAATATTTAATACTACTTCTATAGAGAGCCAGGTGGCAGCATTGTTCACTCAATCTCCTTACCTGAAAGCTCAATAAACTATAAATAACAAATTATGAAGTCAGCAAAATATATAGTTACAATGTTTCTTGCCTCTTTCTTTTTTTTAGGTACAAATGCACAGCAAGGAACCAAAAAATTTGAAATTAATTACACGGTAGGTGTGCCTACAGGTAATTTAAAAAATGTGATTAGCCAAACCTCTTGGAGGGGAGGAGAAGGGGCATTGATGTTTGGTTTAACCGACCAATTATCACTTGGTTTGCAGGCAGGTTACCAGGATTTTTACCAAAAATTCCCCAGGGAAATTATAAGTGAAGCCGGGTCAGATATTTCTGCAGTGATCACTAACTCCATACAGGTAATCCCGGTCATGATAAAAGCCAAATACAACCTTGCTTCAACAGCCTCAATTCAACCTTTCATATCGCTTGCTGCGGGTGCTAATCTGGTAACTTATCAAAAATTTTATGGTGAGTTTGTAGATGATAAAAACAGCCTGGGTTTTGCTGCACAACCTTCAGCAGGCATTCATATTCCTATCGGGTCTGCAAAGCAATCAGGTTTTCACTTAGCGGCCGGCTATAATTATATGCCGTTTAAATACAATGATGCAGATGGGTTGAGTCATGCAACGATCAAAGCAGGTTTTACGATCAATCTTAATGATTAATCAATAATTCATTTAATGAAGAAAGGAGGCCACAACCTCCATTCTTTATTAAATGCTTATAAAATTGGTTTAAGAAACTGACTTCGTTACTAATGTATTGGCCATTTTATCATGCAGGGTTTGTTTTTTATCATCCCACAACATCATAAAATATCCAATGAATAAAATTAGAGTAGAAACATATCGTCCAAAAAATCTTCCAGTGGCCTGGCCAAATCCAATACGCTGACCGTTTACATCAGTTACTTTTAAATTCAACGCTCTTTTGCCTAACGTTGCCTGGTGACTGCCTGATTCCAAAGTAGCATAATAAATCCAGCACATAACTAATGAAACCACAGAACCCGTAATATCACCCAGTATATACTGTAGAAGATAATTGGGGATGACAAGTATAAAACAATCTAATACGGCGGCCGCAAAACGTTCCCAGAAGGTTCCGTAAACCGTCGCTTCCTGTGGAAATAGATCTGTACTGGGTGAAGATGAATAGTTTTGGTATTCCATAAATTTTTTTATCAAGAAATGAATTCTTTTTCAAAGAAAGAAGCAAAAACAAAACTTTATATATGTTTTTTTAATGGTGCTTTTTACGCAAACAAGTGTTAGAAGGAAATTTAGCCTAATTTAATTGTGGATCAATAGGGAAATTGATCATCATTTCGTATTCTCCGCCAAGATGTTTCAGTGAATCTTTCCATATTTCTTCAGCGTTAGGATGGAATACCAGTTTACGGACTGCTTCAACTGTGAGCCATGTTTTTTCAGCCATTTCTGTTTCCAATTGTCCGGAACTCCATCCCGAATAACCTATATAAAAGCGAATCCTTTCCGGATCTGCATTGCCACTGTTGATCAGGTCAACAACAGCTTCAAAATCCCCGCCCCAAAATATTCCATTCACTATTTCAATTCCGCCAGGAATTTCTTCAGGATAACGGTGCAGAAAATGTATGGTATTCATTTGCACAGGACCGCCATAATACACTGGTAATTTGTGTCCTTCTACTTCTGGTAATAATTCATCTAATGTGTTTTCATATTGACGGTTTAACACAAATCCAATAGTGCCATCGTCGCGGTGTTCTGTAAGGAAAACCACTGTTCGCATAAAGTTGGGATCTTTTAAAAATGGATCCGCAATAAGTAAAACACCCGATGTCGGCTGTACCATAAATTCTCAATATGTGTTAAATATAATACATAACAATCTTATGCCACCAACCCAGAGGTACACATCAATATTTTTGCAATCGCAATTTTTTCATCATATTGCCGACTGTGAAAAAAATTTTTCCGATAATACTTGTCCTGATCACCCTGTCTTTGCTGGGGATCATCTACATTCAGTTGAACTGGTTGAATAATATGGTGCTGTTAAGAAAAGACCAGATCGATCAGAAGGTGAGGGATATTGCCAAGCAGGTTGGCGAAGAATTATCTCAATTTAAAGGTGTAGCACCTAACCCCGGTAATAATAAATTGTTTCCGGACCTCAATAATTTTTCACTGGACTATCCACGAACCTATAATGTTAGCCAGCGTTTTACAACCCAGGAGTTGCATGAAAAAATAAAAGCAAATTTTGTTGCCGCGGAGCTTGAAAATATTCCGTTCGAATTTGCATTGGTTACATTAAAGAATGAAACCATCGGGCAAATGGAAAGACAGTCGCAAAAGTTTACAGAATGGTACGAGGATACTTCAAACTACTATTTCAAAGCATATCCTATTGTACCACCAAGTGGTTCTGCGGCTGAAAATCTTACGGCAAATGAATGGATCATTATTGTTGTACCCAATGTCACTGATATTGTTTATAAAGGATTGAGAGGAAATATTGCTGTAGCCATCTTATTTACATTGGTTATTTGTGCGGCGTTTTATCTAACCATTCATACCATGTTGCGACAAAAAAAGTTGAGTGAAATAAAAAATGATTTCATCAATAACATGACGCATGAATTTAAAACACCAATTGCCACAATCTCTCTTGCTGTTGATGCAATACGCAATGAAAAAGTGCAACGCGACACAGAAAAACTTTCTTATTTCAGCGAGATCATAAAAGAAGAAAACCAGCGCATGAACC
>DASTMJ010000347.1:0-2842 GCA_035714205.1 Flavisolibacter sp.
ACTCCCCAGCTTAAACTTAACTGGTTAACAAGCGTTTTTTCTTTTGTAAATATAAACAGTGGTGCTTTTGGTCTGTAGCTGCTGAGCATAAAAGCAGTATATCCGCTTTGGGTCATGCCAATCAAAGCATCTGATTGAACATCCTGGGATAATTTACAGGCATTATAACAGATAGCATCGCTCAAAAAAGAAGGAGAGTGGGGCTGTGGCACCAATACTTCTTCAAGATTGTATTTATATTCTGTTCTTTCAACTTCCATAATGATCTTACGCATGGTTTCCACCACCAGTTTTGGATGTTGACCCGTTGCTGTTTCGCCACTCAACATAACAGCGTCAGCACCTTCCAAAACCGCATTTGCTACATCCGTGATCTCGCTTCGGTTTGGTTTACTACGATCGATCATGCTTTCCATCATCTGTGTAGCTACAATCACGGGTTTGGCGCGGTGTAATGATTTGCGAATGATATTTCTCTGGATAAGCGGAATTTGCTCCACCGGCAACTCCACACCCAGGTCACCCCGCGCAATCATGATAGCGTCACTTTCTACAATAATATCCCTGAGATTATTTAATGCTTCCGGCTTTTCAATTTTTGCAATGATCTTGGTCTTGCTTTTCTTTTCATCAAGCTTATAACGCAGGAGTGTAATATCCTTAACGCTTCTTACAAATGAAAGAGCCACCCAATCCAATTGTTGCTCAATGATAAACTCCAGGTCTACTAGGTCTTTTTCTGTAAGTGCAGGCAATGATATTTTAGTATCGGGCAGGTTTACACCTTTTTTAGATGATAACCTTCCACCCATGGTAACTTCTACTTCAACATCATAATTCTTCAATATTCTTTTTACCTGTACTTCAAGTTTACCATCATCAATCAATATTTTATTTCCAACCTTTACATCTGCATGAAGGTTTGGATAGGAAACATAAATACGGTCTTTTGTCCCCACCAATCTTTCGTTGGTAAAGGTTAACATATCTCCCGGTTCTACATCTATACCGCCGTTTTCCATTTCACCCACACGAAGTTTAGGTCCTTGCAGGTCGCCCAATATGGCAATGTTATATGGTTCTGAACTGTTGATCTGCCGTATAAATTCGATGATCTTTATTTTATCATCATGGGAGCCATGCGAAAAATTCAGGCGAAATACATTGACGCCACATTTTACCAGTTCAAGCAGTTTTTCATACGTATCACAGGCGGGTCCAACAGTTGCAACAATTTTTGTGCGGTGAAATGTATGCTCCAGGCCCGCTGTTTTATCCATCTGGCTATGGAAGTATTTTCCTACGTTTTTTGACATTGTTTACTTTAATTATGACGCTAATATTTTTACGATCTTCATCCACTCGCTACTGATGATGCCTTTCTTTTTGTGCACCTTTTCAAGTGGTACATAATTCATTTTATTGTTTTGAATTCCTACAAAGACATTGTGTCTTCCTTCTATCAGGCATTCAACTGCATGATAGCCCATGCGGCTGGCAATCAACCTGTCAAGGCAGGTTGGTGATCCACCACGTTGTATATGTCCTAATATGGCAACCCTTGTTTCTACCTGCGGTAAATGCTCCTTTACTACTTTGGCAATCTCATTGGCGCCGCCAAATTCATCACCTTCGGCAACTACAATAAGGTTCACGAGTTTTTTTCGTCTTTCCTTTTCTTGCAAAGAAACTATAAGAGCGTTAATATCTGTTTTTTGTTCCGGTATCAGTATGTTCTCCGCACCGGTTGCAATACCGCTATGTAAGGCTATATAACCTGCATCTCTTCCCATTACCTCTATAATGAACAAGCGGTCGTGGGCATCCATTGTATCCCGTATTTTATCAATAGCTTCTACAGCAGTGTTTACAGCAGTATCAAAACCAATAGTAAAATCTGTACCCTGGATATCTTTGTCAATAGTGCCTGCAATTCCAATGCATGGTATATCATACTCTCGGCTAAACTCAACAGCACCTCTGAATGAGCCATCGCCACCTATGATCACAAGCCCATCAATCCCTCTTTTTTTAAGGACATCATAAGCTTTTTTCCTTCCTTCTGGTTTATGAAATATCTGGCAGCGTGCCGTTTTTAATATCGTTCCGCCACGTTGTATAATATTGGCTACAGAACGACTCTCCATTTTATGAATATCATCCTCTATCAGACCCTGGTAGCCACGCATAATGCCATAAACTTCCAGGCCATTGTAGATACCGGTACGAACCACCGCTCTTATCGCTGCATTCATACCGGGTGAATCGCCGCCTGAGGTTAATACACCAATACGGCTTACTTTTTTTGCCATGTGCTATAATTCCTTATTTCAATGAGATTTATCAACCACTCTTTTCTACAAACCTCAAAAATAAGGTTTTGTAGTTAGCGTGTTGTTCCTACACAAATTTTAAGCAATCGTTATTTGTACTTTCCGTGGTTTTGTGGAAGCAGGGTTAAGGATTTCCATTTAGCTTTTGTTGCGTCGCACTCTTCAACTGTTGGTAATCCTGCGCAGCAACAAGGCCCAGGTTCTTAAATAAGTTTGCAAATCTAGAATATTCAATCGTATTTATTTCAGAAAGAATCGTTGTAGTTAAGATACCAGTACAGCCTTCCTGATTTTTATCAACTTTTCAAGTAAATCTTCCAGCAGGTCAAGCTTTAACATGTTGGCTCCATCACTTTTAGCACAGGAAGGATCCGGATGCGTTTCAATAAACAACCCATCAGCTCCGGCGGCTATGGCTGCTTTTGCTATGGTGCCTATTAATTGCGGGTTTCCACCTGTAATACCCGATGTTTGGTTGGGTTGTTGAAGGCTATGTGTACAATCCATTA
>DASTMJ010000348.1:0-3946 GCA_035714205.1 Flavisolibacter sp.
GATATCATTTTTTCACCCATTGAAACGACCGTTGCAACAGAAGAAGTGCAACATTCCAATTTAAGTACGGTTGAAAAAAATACCATCCTGAGAGTAATTGAAAAACACAGCGGCAATATTTCCAAAGCAGCCAAAGAACTGGGTATAACAAGAACTGCTTTATACAGGCGTTTAAATAAATATGATCTTTAAAATAATGCAGGTTTTAAGCTGCAGGGGAATGAACAGCCCTGTGGCCTGGAGCTAAAATCTTCCTCTAATGACGATCTTTAAAAATTTTCAATGGCGCCTCATGTCAAGGGTTATTTTATTGGTGATCACCCTGATGGCTGCGTCATTTTTTATTGTAAAACAATGGCACCTTTACCTGGCACTGCTGGCTCCCTTCCTGGTTTACCAGGTTATTGAATTTATCAGGTTCCAGAAAAAAGCATACGACGAGATCAACCAGTTTGTAGAGGCGATTCATTACCGTGATTTTTCACGCTATTTTGATGTAAAACATGCACCTGTTGATATACAGCCCCTGCGTAAAGGATTTAACGAGATCAATTCCACCTTCCAGGTCATCAGCAAAGAAAAAGAAACACAGTACCAGTACCTGCAAAAAATACTGGAGCTGGTAGATACAGGTATCCTTTCTTACGAAGTAGAAACCGGTGAAATTGTCTGGATGAATGAGTCACTAAAAAAGATGGTGCAACTACCATATTTAAAGACCATTCACTCATTGGAAAAAAGAGACCAGCAATTGTTCAACGAGATCATGAACCTGAAACCCGGAGAAAGCAAGATTGCCACGGTGCACCAGGAACGGTCTCACTTTAAAATTTTGTTGTCCGCAACCGCCTTTCAAATAGATCAAAAAGTGTTTAAACTGGTTGCTTTTCAAAATGTTAACGAGGCCCTTGATGAAACAGAATCCAAAGCCTGGCAGAAGTTATTAAGTGTGATGACACACGAGATCATGAATTCGGTGGCTCCCATATCTTCTCTTGCCGAAACATTAAAAAACAGGCTGGCATCCGACGATACAGACAGGCTGGAAGACCTTGAATTAGGAATTGATACGATTAAAAGACGAAGCGAAGGATTATTGAAATTTGCAGAAACCTACCGCAACCTCAATAAGATCACAAAGCTGAACCTGCAAAAGGTGTACATACGGGAATTATTTGCCAACCTGCACCAGCTGATGCAGCCAACGTTTGAGCAAAAGAATATAGAACTGGAGATCATTTTAAAAGATACAGATCTTGTGCTGGAAGCAGACCCCAGTTTGATTGAACAGGTGCTCATTAACCTTATTGTCAATGCCATGGAAGCGGTAAAAGATAAAGAAGAACCAAGGATCTTTTTATCGGCAGAACAAACACTGAATAAAAAAGTGATACTAAAGGTTGCCGATAACGGGCCGGGAATCCCTGAAGAAGTGCTGGATAAAATTTTTATTCCTTTTTTCAGCACCAAAAAAAGCGGGAGTGGAATTGGACTGAGTTTGTGTAAACAAATTGTAATGCTTCATCGTGGAACTATACAGGTACAATCCATCCCTGATAAAGGAACCGTTTTCTCCATGCAGTTTTAATATCTGCTCCATTCAGCAAGTATCAATGCAATTGTATATTCTTGCAATATGAAGAATGGTGAACAGGAGTTTATGCGGGAAGCCATCCGGCTTTCGGTCGCCAATGTTGAAGAAGCTAAAGGAGGTCCGTTTGGAGCAGTAGTGGTGAAAGACGGTAAGATCATTGCAAGGGGTATCAACCGGGTTACCGAAATAAATGATCCAACGGCGCATGCCGAAATTGTAGCCATAAGAGAAGCCTGCACTGTTTTAAATACCTACCAGTTAACGGGCTGCCAGATCTATACCAGTTGCGAACCCTGCCCCATGTGTCTGGGTGCCATCTATTGGTCAAGAGCCGATAAACTTTATTTTGGCAATACCAGGCACGATGCGGCAGCCATCCATTTTGACGACGAGTTCATTTATGAAGAGCTGGCTAAACCCATTAAAGAAAGAAGCCTCTTTACCCAACAATTATTGCGGGAAGAAGCTTTGCAGGCCTTTCAGAAATGGGAACAAAACGATCAAAAGATCAATTACTGATCAAGTACGGTTTTTGTTCAGGGAATTGCCAGTAAAAAAAGGCCCTTGTTGAAGGATTATTTCCCACCGCCTTAAAATTTTAAAACAGCAATAGAAACAAGCCTTTTGGCGAACGTTTTTTTATAAGTATAATTAACTTTGTGGCCATGAAAAGCAGGGAAGCCATAAATCCATTTGAAGAGGAAGATGTAATGACCGATACGGTCGACCCTCTTCAGTTGATTGTCTGGAATGATGATGTGAACACTTTTGAATGGGTGATCGAATCACTGATGGAAGTATGCAATCATAGTTATGAACAGGCGGAACAATGTGCTTATATCATTCACTTTAAAGGAAAGTATGCAGTAAAAGAAGGTTTTTATGAAATTCTCAAACCTATGTGCGATGCCATTACAGACAGGGGCATCAATGCAACTCTCGAAACGGTTCCGGCATAATTGCACAGCACAACTCTTTTCCGTTAAAATCTAAAATCTCGTTGCTAAATAATGCGGTAATACATTCCTCCATGTATTCCAGTCGTGCGGCCATTCCGATCCCCAAACATCCAGTTCGTAGGTAATGCCTTTGTTGTAAAGCAGTGAAGCAAAACTGCGGCTTGCATTCGGATCTTCGTAAGCGCCGCTTCCGCTAAAAATATGAATGTGTTTGCTTTGGCGGATCTGCTCAAGAATGGTATGGTCGGTTAAATTGGGTATATAATGTTGAGGGCTGTTGAAATAAACATCTTCGTCATAATAACCCTTTGTATATTCTGTCAGATCGTAAACACCGCTCATCCCGATCACACCATTGATAAGGTCAGGTCGTTTTAGAAATAAATTCATGCTATGCAGGGCTCCGAAAGAGGCTCCGCATAAAATAATAGGAGTATCATCGCTGGTATGTGTACGTACAAATGGAATAACTTCTTCATAAACATATTCGTTGAATTGCAGGTGACGGATCATTTTATGTCTTGGATCCATCTCCTGGTTCATCCAGCTTTCATTATTGATGCTATTAATGGAAAAAACCTTCACCTTACCCGAGTTAATAAACGGAGACAGGGCATCCATCATTTGAAACCGCTCGTATTCCAGGTAATCCGCAGCAGCGGTTGGCACCATTAATAAAGCAAAACCATAATGACCATAAACGGCTACCGGCATATCCTTATTCAACCGCTGACTATACCATGAAGTGATCTCCCTGTTCATGAATAAATTGTATTTGCAGCAAGATAGCTTGATTTGAAACAACTTATTGATTCTCTTGCGATAATCCTGGTCAAGTCAGGTCAAGAGTAAACCCTTATTTATTAAAAATTAATATATTGAGTAAAATCTCTGAAAATGCAAATGGTTATTTTCGAACACTTCGAGCCATTTCAGTGAACAAGCCCATATGAAGAGCTTACCTTCGAATCAAAAGTTTACAAGTAGTATTCAGGATACATCTACCGCTGAAGATCCTCCGTCACTTTTATTGAACAACCTGGATGAGATTTTGTTGCTTACCGATCTTGACCTGAAAATCATCTTTGTAAATACAGTTACAAGTAAAACGATCGGCAATAACATTGGTATAACACCAAAAGAAGGAATGAATATTCTTGAACTGGCTCCGGCCGACAGGTACCATCAAATTAAAGACCTGTGTCACCGTGCCTTAACCGGTGAAACCAATGCCATAGAAAGAGAGATCGATATTGACGGCTCCCTGTGTTTTTTTCAAAGTCATTTTAAACCCGCTTTTGATAGCGCCGGAGCTATTGTTGGTGTTTTAATGACATCAAAAAACATTACAAAACAAAAAAGGCTGGCTGAAGAACAAATAAAAACAGAGGAA
>DASTMJ010000349.1:0-8779 GCA_035714205.1 Flavisolibacter sp.
AAACATGCTCAAGAGCCTGCGTTCCTTTTTTGATATATGCCGATTTTTTAAAAGTCTGGCTGTTGCCGATCGTCTGTGAACAGAGTAGATCCACTAACTGATCGCTGTGATGAGCAAAACCATAAATTTCGGTTCTGTTGCAGGTGGAAAGAATAAATAATTCATTCAAACCTGCTTGTTCAGCCAACTTTAAAATAGAAACATATTGTTCCTGGTTGATTGCAAACTGACCCCGAACGCAAGCATCAGATTTTTTGTAGTTGATGCCGGCAACAAAAAAGTTGTTTATATTTTTAAAGTATTGAGCGTTCATTGGTTCATCACAATCACTGCGCAAAAGTAAATTCAGGAGATTCAATTATCTAAAATCAGTGTCATTGATCTGTCATTTAAAGGATTGATCTTTATCAGGTTGACTTTGTAGTATGTTCAATTGACGAAATTCATGAACGAGTTGTACCTACATTTGTTCAATAGTTATGAAACAAGCCATTGTTCTGATGAACCTGGGTTCTCCGGATTCAACACAGGTTAAAGATGTGAAACGCTACCTTGACGAATTTTTGATGGATGAAAGGGTTATTGATAAACCCTGGTTGTTCCGTGCCTTATTGGTTAAGGGAATTATTGTTCCGTTCCGGGCACCAAAATCTGCAGAGGCTTACAAATCTATCTGGACGGAAAAAGGTTCTCCGTTAATTGTAATATCAGAGCAATTGGCTGGTGCTTTGGAAAAAGATCTGAATCTGCCCGTAACCATAGCCATGCGTTACGGAACTCCTTCGCCTCGGCAGGCCTTTGAGGAACTGGTGCAAAATCATCCGGACCTGGAAGAAATAATTGCCATACCCATGTATCCTCATTATGCAATGAGCAGTTATGAAACTGGGGTTGAATACGCAAAACAATTATATAAAAAGGGTGGTTATGCTTTCAAGCTTACAGTCATAAAACCGTATTATGATAATGAAGCATATATCAATGCTTTATGCGAAAGCGTACAACCATTCCTGGAAAACGAATATGACCAAATTCTTTTTTCCTACCACGGCGTGCCGGAGCGGCATATTGTAAAAGGCGATGTTACCGGGCAACATTGTTTAAAAATTGCCAACTGTTGTGATGTGCTATCGCCAGCACATGAATATTGTTACAGGCATCAATGCTGGAAAACAACACAATTGGTTGTTGAAAAATTGCGGATACCAAAAGAGAAATGGGGTTTTTCATTTCAATCCAGGCTTGGCCGTGATCCATGGCTACAGCCATATACCGCTAAACGCCTGGAAGAATTACCAAAAGAGGGGGTAAAAAAAATATTGGTTGTTTGCCCTGCTTTTGTAAGCGATTGCCTGGAAACGCTTGAAGAAATAGCAGGGGAAGGGATGGAGATCTTTATGCATAATGGTGGTGAAAAATTTGAAATGATACCCTGCCTGAATGTACACCCGCTGTGGGTGGGTGCACTTTCAAAATGGGTCAGGCAATATATTAACGGTAACCGTGAAATGGTGTTGGATAAAAAGTAAAATTAAAAATTTAAAGTACTCCTGTTTTTAGTTTTTACTTTTGAATTTTCACTTTGCTTATGTATTTATACCTGAAAGCCCTACACATTATTTTTGTTGTAACCTGGTTTGCAGGTATGTTTTATATTGTCCGGCTGTTTATTTATAATGCCGAAGCAGCTGAAAAACCTGAACCAGAAAAAACCATACTTCACAGGCAGTTTTTAATTATGATCAAAAGGTTATGGTTTGGCATCACCTGGCCTTCTGCCGTTATTACATTGATCTTTGGGGTTTGGGTCTTAATAAATGGTAATTGGTATAAAACTCTTTTTAACGAAGAGGGTAAATGGCTATTGATCAAACTGATTTTTGTCTTCCTTTTGTATGCTTATCATTATTCACTTCATTCCATTTATAAGCAACAGGCAAGTGGGATTTTTAAATATTCTTCCCAAAAACTTCGTATCTGGAACGAAGTAGCTACCATTTTTTTAGTACCTATTGTTATGCTGGCAACAGTAAAACAAAGTATCAGCTGGGTATGGGGATTGATAGGCTTGATAGGCTTTGTCATTATTTTAATGAGCGCCATTAAAATTTATAAGAGTTTACGGCAACCATCTGCGTAATTGGAATTGGTTTGTCATTCTTTTGTCATTGTATTTCAATTCCTGCAAAAATTCTGTGGGTTCATGACAAGCATCATGTCGTAAACTGCGTTGATAGCACAGTTTTGCGCATTCCGTAAATGATCTTTTCTGATTGCGTAAACACAGCCATTTCATTCAAAGGATATTTGCGGCTTCAATTGAACAAGTGATGAAAAAGTTTTTTTCTTTCTTTTTTTTAGCAACTGGAATTAACAGTTTAGCACAGGATCAAAATCAATCTGACACTTCGGTTTATAAATACATGCCGGAAGTTACAATTGTTGGCCGTGGCAGTAAAAGCGATTACCAGCAAATGCCCGAGATAGTTGGAACAAACATCTATGCCGGCAAAAAAAATGCTTTGATTGTTTTAGATAATGTGCAGGGTAATGTAGTTACTAACACTATGCGCCAGGTGCTGGCAAAAGTTCCCGGCATTCATGTTTGGGAGAGTGATCCAAGTGGTATACAGATTGGAATTGCCGCAAGAGGGTTAAGTCCCAATCGTAGTTGGGAATTTAATGTGCGCCAGAATGGTTATGATATTGCTGCAGACCCATTTGGTTATCCTGAAGCCTATTACAACCCCCAATTACAGGCAGTACAACGTATTGAAGTAGTACGCGGGCAAGGATCTCTGCAATATGGTGCTCAGTTTGGCGGGTTGGTTAATTATATCTTGCGTAACGGAAGTGAAATAAACAAGCCATTTGAGTTTGAAACACAACAAACCATCGGTAGCAATAATTTATTTAACAGCTATAATGCAATAGGGGGTAAAACCGCAAAAGTTCATTATTATTCTTTTTTTGATCACCGCAATGGTGAAGGCTGGAGAAGTAACAGCCGCTATTTTACCAATGCAGGTTTTGGTACGGCCACCTACTATGTAACCCCAAAATTTTCATTAACTGCAGAAGTAATGCATTCCCACATACGTAGCCAGCAGGCCGGTGGATTAACCGACACTCAGTTTGAACAGGATGCCCAACAAAGTTTCAGAAGCCGCAACTGGTTTGATATTGTATGGACAAATCCAGCACTGGTTGCCAATTACCAGTTGAATGAAAGCACAAGATGGAATACAAAGTTTTTTGCAACCATTGGTGACAGGAACAGTGTTGGATATATGCCTTCGGCTGGCATTACAACTAAGGATAGCATTAACGTTGCAACTGGTGAATATAATAACAGGGTGTTGAATGTAGATCAGTATCGTAATTACGGTATGGAAAGCCGTATACTTACTGATTACAAATTAGGCCGCATGAATAATTCACTTTCTGCAGGCCTGCGTTTATATACCGGTAGTACTCATAGAAGAGCCGATGGAAAAGGAACCACCGGTACAAAATATGATATGACAGTAATTGGCGAGTATCCCCGTAACATTGAATTTGAATCCAGAAACGCTGCTGTATTTGTTGAGAATATTTTTAGGCTAACGGAAAAATTACTTGTGGTGCCCGGCATACGTTATGAGTGGCTGGAAGGTTCTGCATCGGGCAGAAATGGCTTTAAGCAGGATGGTTCAGAAATTATTTTGCAGGACGTAAAACGTAGCCGCAGCTTTTTGCTGGCGGGAGTGGGAGCTGAATATCACCTTACAAAAGGAACAGAATTTTATGCAAACTATACCCAGGCCTATCGCCCTATACAATTTGCCAACCTGCAGGCACCGCCAACAACCGATGTTGTTGATCCCAGCCTGGAAGATGCAAAAGGTTATAATATTGATTTAGGATACAGGGGTAAGGTGAATAACTATTTACAATTTGATGTAAGTGGATATTACCTGCAGTACAATAACCGTGTAGGAACAGTAACGGTTGATAATGCTGGCGGCACTCCTTCTACTTACCGCCTGATCACCAATGTTGGAAACAGCACCAGCAAGGGTTTTGAAGGTTACGTTGAGTTTAATCCATTAAAGGCATTTGAAGCACATGCTGCCACCCAGGCAGATCTCATCTTGTTCGGCTCCTACAGTTATACCGATGCAAGGTACAGCGGCGATCATAAAGATGCTAATACAAAAGGAAAAAGAGTTGAAAATGCACCGCAGGATATTTTCCGTGGAGGAATTTCTGCCGGGTATAAAGGATTTCTATTTACAGGCCAGTTAAGTTATGTAGGTGAAACATTTAGCGATGCCAATAACTCACTCACTGCCACTGCTAATGGTAATAACGGTCCTATACCATCTTATACTCTTACTGATCTTACGGCAACCTATAAATTTTCAAAAAATCTGAACTTGAAAGCGGGTTTAAATAATGTTTTTGATACCAGATATTTTACACGCAGAGCAGGTGGTTATCCCGGTCCTGGATTATTGCCAGGTGATGGCAGAACCTTTTTTGTAAGCGTAGGAGCAAAGTTTTAATAGCCATATAGATTGTAGAAAGACCTTCCTTCGGGAGGGTCTTTTTTTATTGCAAAAGCTGGAATTCTTTTGATGCCATTTCTATTCCATTTACAATAATACCTATGCGGTGTTTGCCCGGGTAATGCTTACGGGTAGTAAAATCCTGGAATCGTTGTTCTTTTTCAAACGAATAGTAAGTACCGGGTTCAAAGTATTTTTCAGTAAGCTGGAAGATTTTCCGGTTTTGTTTACCATTGGCTTTTACATAATGAACTGCATATTCTATTCTCAATTTGCACTTCTTTTGATGAATGGATTTTAATTCAAATGAAAATCCAAGACGTTCACCAATTTTTAGTTTCTTGCTGGCTAGTTTTAATCCCGATATTTCACATGAAGCAGTATCCGGCAATTCAAAGATCTTATATACGTCCGGGTGTGCTTTTTTTAACAGGGATCGGCAACCGTGTTTTATGATCCAATCTGTTTCCTTGCTATATCCCTTCCATTTTTTTACAAGTTGCACCACAACCATCGGGTTGTCTTTGGCAATATCATTCAGGTTATTGGCCACACTTTTTCTTACAAACACCGAAGAATCGTTTTTAAGGTTTTCAAGTATGGGAATTACAGGCGAGGGGTTTATTTTTAAGCCAGGAATAGCCATAGCCCATGGCAACCTTGGACGACACCCTTCGCTGGAGAAACGGCGCACATGATGATGTGGGTGTTTGCTCCACTTTAGCATCTGTGCCATTACTTCGTTGGGATATTTTAAAAGAAATGGCCTAATGGCAAATTCACAGCTTATAAATTGCGTAAGGGTTTCCATTGCCTTCAAAGAGCATTTAAGATCCTGCAAACCGTATTGTTCAATAAAATCCGGGAAAAAAATATATTCCAGGCCACCATTTATTCCCTGTTGCTGTAATGCTTCTGTTATTTTTAAAATAAAGCCAACCTGTTCATTGTAATAGCCGGGTAATTGATCATTTAAGGCAGTTGCAATGTGTCGCATTCGCTGCTTTAATTCTCTTTTCTCCCACTCCTGATCAAATATCACATTCAAAAACTGCTGTTCATTAAATGCCGGGAGTACTTGTTTTGCAGTGGCAATAAATCCCTCAAAAAAGCTAGGATTATATACATTCTTTAATGGTTCCGCCATGATATGATTTATGGACAGCAAAACTAGATTTCGATACTGACAACCTTATGGCAGTCTGTACGAATACTTTAAAAATATTTTTAGCGGTTACCATCCGGCATGCCTCAAGTTGCTCCACACTGAAATTTCTTACCTTTGCTGCCATTTTTTAAAAAGTTCAAAGCCCCTTATGGCAAATCGTTATAAAGAATTCAAGCATCTTAATTTACCGGCTATAGAAAAAGAAGTATTGGAACGTTGGGAACGGGAAAATGCTTTTAAAAAAAGTATCGAGGTGCGTGAAGGTGCCCAACCCTTTGTATTTTATGAAGGTCCGCCCAGTGCCAATGGTATGCCCGGGATTCACCACGTAATTTCCAGGACTTTGAAAGACCTTGTATGCCGCTACAAAACCATGCAGGGTTTTAAAGTGCAACGGAAAGGGGGCTGGGATACACATGGTTTACCTATTGAATTAGGTGTTGAAAAAGAACTAGGTATTACCAAGGAAGATATCGGTAAAAAAATATCTGTTGCGGAATACAACCAGAAATGCCGTGAAGCCGTATTGCGTTACAAGGATAAATGGGATGAACTTACCACTAAGATGGGTTATTGGGTAGACTTAGAACATCCTTACATCACGTTCAAAAACGAATACATAGAAACACTTTGGTGGTGTTTGAAAGAACTTTATAACAAAGGATTGCTTTATAAAAGTGTATCCATTCAACCTTATTCACCTGCAGCAGGTACAGGTTTGAGTTCGCATGAACTGAATCAGCCCGGTACGTACCGTAATGTGAAAGATACCAGTGCGGTGGCCATGTTCAAAGCAAAAAAGGATGCTCAATCTCAGTTTTTGTTTGATGCCGCTGGTTCTGATGACGTTTTCTTTTTAGCCTGGACTACTACCCCCTGGACACTTCCTTCCAACCTGGGTTTGACAGTTGGACCAAACATTGAGTATGTATTGGTTAAAACATTTAATCCATATACACATCTTCCCGTGAATGTGGTTATGGCAAAAGCCCTGCTGGGGAAATATTTTAAGCCCGAAGGTGAGAACGGAGATTTTGAAGGTTATCATGCTGATCAAAAATTATTGCCCTGGAAAATACTGGCAACATTCAAAGGAAATAAGTTGGAAGGATTGGAATATGAGCCATTACTTCCGTATGAGGCTAATTCCCTGGAATCAGTTCGGGCAATAACACCAGACGCAAAACCGTGGAGAGTTTTATCAGGCGATTTTGTTACTACAGAGGATGGTACAGGTATTGTTCATACCGCGCCTGCTTTTGGTGCCGATGACTTCAGGGTTGGTAAAAAATATAATATAGGCATTCTTACCCTGGTTGACCGCGAAGGAAAGTTTGTGGATGGATTAGGAGAATTCAGTGGCCGCTATATCAAAGATTATAAGAATGAAGAAAATTATGTAGATGTAAACGTTGATATCTCGGTTAAACTGAAAAAGGAGAACAGGGCTTTCAAGGTTGAAAAATATGAGCACAGTTATCCGCATTGCTGGAGAACCGATAAACCGGTTGTTTATTATCCTTTAGATGCCTGGTTCATCAAAACTACTGCCGTAAAAGAAAGGATGGTTGAATTGAATAAAACCATCAACTGGAAACCGGAATCAACCGGTACCGGGCGTTTTGGTAACTGGCTGGAAAATATGGTGGACTGGAACCTGAGCCGAAGCCGTTATTGGGGTACACCATTGCCTGTTTGGAGAAGTGATGATGGAAGCGAAGAAAAATGTATCGGTTCAATTGCAGAATTGAATGAAGAGATCAAAAAAGCCAGTGAAGTATTGGGTGGCGATGTCAATACACATTATTTGCACGATGGTATTCTGGATCTGCATAAACCATATGTTGATGAAGTGATATTGGTTTCTGATACAGGTAAACCTATGCGCCGCGAACCGGACCTCATTGATGTTTGGTTTGACAGTGGCGCTATGCCATATGCACAATGGCATTTTCCGTTTGAGAATAAAGAAACGTTTAAAGAAAACTTTCCTGCAGATTTTATTGCAGAAGGCGTTGACCAAACCCGTGGCTGGTTTTATACGCTTCATGCGTTAGGAGTAATGTTGTTTGACAGTGTAGCTTATAAAACCTGCGTTTCCAATGGTTTGGTGCTTGATAAGAACGGCAATAAAATGAGTAAACGTCTTGGCAATGTGGTTGATCCTTTTCAAACCATTCAACAATTTGGTGCCGACGCTACCCGCTGGTACCTTATAACCAATGCCTCACCATGGGATAATTTAAAGTTTGACCTGGAAGGAATAAAGGAAGTGCAGCGCAAGTTCTTTGGTACATTGTATAATACCTACCAGTTTTTTGCACTTTATGCCAATGTAGATGGATTTAGCTTTAAAGAGGACTATATACCATTGGATCAAAGACCGGAAATCGACCGTTGGATCTTGTCATCACTGCAAACATTGATAAAAAAAGTAACTGCAGCGTTTGATGAATACGAGCCTACCCAGGCCGGCCGGCTGATTGAAGATTTTGTTGATGAGCACCTCAGTAACTGGTATGTGCGCTTGTGCAGGCGCCGTTTTTGGAAAGGGGAATATGAACTGGACAAAATAGCTGCCTATCAAACATTGTACGAATGTTTGGAAACCGTTGTCAGGCTGATGGCGCCTATCTCTCCTTTCTTCAGCGATGAATTATTTAAAAATCTAAACGCTGTGACCGGAAAACATGCTGAAGCTTCAGTTCATCATATCCAATTCCCGAAAGCAGAGGAAGGGCTGATAGATGTTTTACTGGAAGAAAGGATGCAATTGGGCCAGGACGCTTCTTCACTTGTTTTGTCTCTTCGTAAAAAAGCAAATGTCAAAGTGCGGCAGCCTTTACAAAAAGTTTTAATTCCTGTTCTGAATCCATTGATGGAACAACAGCTTAAGAAAGTTGAAGATCTTATAAAAGCGGAGGTTAATGTAAAAGAAATTGAATATTTAAATGATACAGAAGGGTTCATCAAAAAGAAGATCAAACCCAATTTTAGTGCATTAGGGAAGAAGCTGGGAGGTAGAATGAAAGCGGTTTCCGGTATACTTGCTGATTTTTCT
>DASTMJ010000350.1:0-6618 GCA_035714205.1 Flavisolibacter sp.
TATTGGGAACCGATCCCGATGCCGACAGGGTAGGTATTGGTGTAAAAGATAATCATGGTAAATGGGTGTTGATGAATGGCAACCAAACTGCTGTATTGGCCTTCAATTACATGATGGAGAGCCGTAAAGAAAAGGGCATAGCCCAGCCAAATGATATGGTCGTAAAAACCATAGTAACCACTGATCTTATTGATGTCATTGCAGCAAGCTATGGTGTAAAGTGCTATAATGTTCTGACAGGCTTCAAATGGATTGCTGAACTCATAAAAGAAAAAGAAGGCAAGGAAAATTACGTGGTTGGTGGAGAAGAGAGTTACGGACTAATGATCGGTTCGCAAATCAGGGATAAAGATGCGGTATCTGCCGTTGCGCTTTTATGCGAAATGGCTGCTTACGAAAAAAGCAAGAGCAAAAGCTTGTTTGATAAATTGCTGGACCTTTACCTGCAACATGGCTATTACCAGGAAGACCTGATCTCTATAACAAAAAAGGGCATGAATGGTCAACAGGAAATTGCAGCCATGATGGAACAGTTCCGCAACAATCCGCCTAAGGAGCTGGCAGGACAAAAAGTTGCCCGGTTATTAGATTACCAAAGCAGTGTGGACACCGATCTTCAAACTGGCTCAACAAGTGTTATCCAGCTTCCTAAATCAAATGTGCTTCAATTTATTTTGGATGACGGGAGCAAGATCAGTGCCCGTCCATCCGGTACAGAGCCAAAGATCAAATTTTATTTCAGTGTAAACACTAAACTGGAATCAAAAGACAAGTTTGAGCAGGCACAGCAAAAGGCAAAAGACAAGATCAGGAGGATTATTAAAGAAATGAACTTATAGCCATCCGGTATTCATCGGTATAATAAAATAAAAAAGTGCCCTGATTTGGAGCACTTCCTCTTTGTAGGCGGATGGACTTAATATTTTATGATGAGTTTGGTCTATCTGTTGAGGACACAAAGAAAGGGCTAAATTTTCACCTGTCAAACAGGTATCGGCGAAAAGCTTTATTCTGCCGCCATATGGTTAGATTCTACTGTTTAGGTTTAAAGCCAGGTAAAAGTTTGGGTACCTGCTTACAATACTGGCTGTACTGTTCTCCAAACTCGTCAACCAGTTTTTTTTCTTCCAGTTTTATACCCACAAGAGTATACATAGTAATGATTGCATTTGCTATCAGTAATGATAAATAAGGAAAAACCAGCAATAATCCCCAGATAAAGGCAAAAGTGCCCAGGTATAAGGGATGCCGCACATAACGGTGAACGCCTTTAATCTCCAGTTGGGAATACGATCCTTCATTCACCAGGGACTTCAGCCCGCTTAAATTCATAAAATATTTTTTGATGCAGATCATCATCAGGAACAGGCCAGCTGAGCCGATTATGATCCCTGAAATGAAAACAGGCGGATAAAAATTAAAGAGTAAAGTGGTAGTGATGGTTACCTGGTAATAAAGAACGGCAACCAGGAAAAAGAAAGAAAATAATGTATAAAAAAGCCGGTAGTGTTTATATGTAGTGCCTAAAATTTGCTTCAACTTATTTTTTACGGTAATACTGGCAAGTACACTATGAAGCAAACAATAAATGATCCACAAAATGGCTAAAATGATGTGGTTAAGGATCATCTATAAAAGTAGGATAAGCTTTTTATGAAAAGACATCTTCATAAAATTATATTTGCCGCATGAGAAGATTCGAAGACACGTACCGCCATAAAGGACTGCGAAAAAAACTGGTTGAATTAGTCAAATCAAAAGGTATTACAAATGAAAAAGTTTTAGAAGCTATTGAAAAAATTCCACGTCACTATTTTCTTGATTCTGCTTTTGACGAAGTGGCTTACGAGGATAAAGCTTTTCCAATTGCTGAAGGACAAACCATTTCGCAACCCTACACGGTAGCCTATCAAAGCCAGTTGCTGGAGGTAAAACCTTTTGACAAAGTGCTGGAGATTGGCACGGGCAGTGCTTACCAGGCATCTGTTTTGGCAGAACTGGGCGCACAGGTATTTACTATCGAACGTCAAAAAAAACTATTCGACTCTAATAAAAAGTTTGAATACATCCGCAGGTATCCCAACATTAAATTTTTTTATGGTGACGGCTATGAAGGGCTCCCCACTTTTGCTCCTTTTGATAAAGTATTGATAACGGCTGCTGCGCCTGAGATTCCCAAAAAACTGGTAGATCAGATGAAAGTGGGTGGAATGATGGTGATCCCGGTTGGGAGCGGAGAAGTGCAGGTAATGAAACGTTTGATCAAGCAGCAGGATGGAAGTCTGAAAGAAGAAATATTCGACCGGTTTAGCTTTGTGCCCATGCTTGGAGGCAAGAACGATTGAAACAAAAAAAGTTAACGCAGAACCGAAGTTTTATTCACAAACATTCCTGCATTATATTACAGTAGTAAAGTTTTTATTTAATTTTTTGGTAACCGGCTAAAAAATAACTATTGAACGTTTGTTGCGTCGCACACTTGAACTGCAGATCTTTAATCAGTATTAAAATGCCTGTTCAATGTACTTGTAGAATAGAAATACAGAACGTACAAGGGAGTGACACAACGGAAGCTGATAGTAGTAAACGGTTGATAACAAAATAATTTACCAGACACCTGCTTATGCGCATCATACCATTTAGCATCAGTATTATTCTGACAGTAGCGTTGATCTTTCTTTTAAATTCAAGATGGGGGTCTATACCCGCCCTTGGTAAATTTTTAAGCCCGCAACAGGGTTTCTGGCAGAATGCCGAACCCGTACATGCGGATAGGGATGAAAATTTTTCCTTTAAAAACCTGCAGCGCAAAGTAAATGTATACCTGGATGACAGGTTGGTTCCACATGTATTTGCGGAGCAGGATGAGGATGCCTACTTCGTACAAGGATTTTTACATGCCAAATACAGGTTGTGGCAAATGGATTTTAATTCCAGGGCGGCTTCAGGCAGGCTGAGTGAAATACTGGACAATGAACAGTTAATTACTTACGACAGGTTGCAGCGCAGAACAGGAATGGTGTTTGCAGCCGAGAACATGCTGGAGGAAATTAAAAAGGATGAGTTCAGCCAGAAAGTACTGGATGCCTATACAGCCGGTATCAATTCATACATATCCTCGCTAACAGAGAGTACCATTCCGCTGGAATTTAAATTACTGGGATACAAACCCGAACCCTGGAGCAATTTAAAATCGGCTTTGTTTGTGAAACTGATGTCAGCCGATCTTGCCGGATTGGAATATTCTAAAGATATCCCGGCAACCAATGAAAAAGCTTTCTTTACCCCGGCACAAATGCAGCTGCTGTTCCCGGAAATTTCCGATTCATCGAAACCAATCATTCCGTCCGGAACAGTGTTTAATATTCCAACCGATACAGCCATTGCACCATCTACGGCTGATTCACTTTATTTTACAAAAGACACCACCTTCACACCACCGGCAGTTCCAAAAGTTACTGATATAAAAGGCAGCAATAACTGGGCGGTGAGTGGAAGCAAAACTGCAAGCGGTGCACCCATACTTTGTAATGATCCGCACCTGCGCTTAACATTACCTTCCATCTGGTACGAGATGCAACTGACCACACCAACCATGAATGTTTATGGTGCTACATTCGCCAGCATCCCCGGCGTAGTGATTGGTTTTAATGACAATATTGCTTTTGGCGTAACGAACGCCGGCCGGGATGTGATTGATTATTACCACATCAAATTCAGGGATGACAGTCGTACAGAATACTGGTATAACGGATCCTGGACACCATGTAAAATGAGAAAAGAAGAAATTAAAAAAACAGATGGAAGTATTTTAATTGATTCAGTTGCTTATACCGTTTTTGGTCCGGTGCTTTATGACAAAACTTTTAATAATAACGACAGTACCATTAACGAAGCCATTGCGATGCGGTGGACGACACATGAGCCTTCAAACGAGCTGCTGGTTTGGATAAAACTGGATCGAGCAAAAAATCATGATGATTACCAGGAAGCCATGAAACATATGGCTACTCCCGGACAAAATTTTGTGTTTGCAGCCAAGAACGGAGACATTGCTATAGGGCAACAAGGGAAGTTCCCCTTACGCTGGCCGGGCCAGGGTTTGTATATCATGCCGGGTGAAGACAGTTCTTATGCCTGGCAGGGTTGGATACCACAGGCAGATAATCCTCATATTTTAAACCCGGCAGATGGATTTGTGCAAAGCGCCAATCAAAGAGCTGTTGATTCAACCTATCCTTACTTTATTCCAGGCGATTATTTTACGCCACGGGGCATAGCAGCCTATGAACAACTGAGCAAAATGCAGGGCATTACGGTTGATGATATGAAGCGCTTGCAAAATGATGTGTATAGCACATTGGCGGCCGATGCAGTTCCCTTGCTTTTGCAATACACAGATATTAGTTTGTTGAGTGAAAGTGAAAAAAAATACCTGGACCAATTAAGGAACTGGGATTTTAATATATCAGCCAATGCTACTGCGCCTACTATTTATCAGGCATGGTTTGACAGTCTTGAAAAACAAATTTGGGCTGATGAACTAACCAGTATCAATAAAACTTTTGAGTGGCCCGAAGAACAAACTCTTGTAGAAAATTTAAAAAGGGATTCGGCTTTTGTGTTTGTGGATAATATGAACACTTCGGATACTGAAACATTAAAACAGCAGGTAACTGCGGCCTTCAAAGTAGCTGCAGCAGGCCTTGCCAAAGAAGAAGCAGTTAATGGATTGGTGTGGTGGAAACATAAGGATAGTTATATTCTTCACCTGCTTCGCGAATCGCTATTACCTTTTGGCAGAACCCATATACAAGCCGGAGGATGGAGCACGGTGTTGAATGCGCATACCAAAACACATGGGCCCAGCTGGCGCATGGTGGTTCATTTAACGGCAGATATAGAAGCTTATGGGATTTACCCGGGAGGACAAAGTGGAAACCCAGGCAGTAAATTTTATGATAATGCGGTTGACGATTGGGCGGCCGGCAGGTATTACACGTTGTGGATGATGAAAGAAAATGAAGCATCAGATAAACGGGTCATTGGGAAATTAACCTTTTCAAATTCTTAAGCATACAATGAAATTTTTATTAGCAACCTTACTTACCGCTGCACTTGCCTGGCTTGCCGGGATGTTTTTACCCTGGTGGAGCATAGCTATTATTGCATTTGCAGTTGCCGTGTTCATTCCACAAACTACAGGCGCAGGCTTTTTAGCCGGGTTTACCGGGATCTTTATTTTGTGGGCGGTGTTATCGCTGTGGATCGATCTTAAGAACGAAAGCATACTTTCTCATAAAATAGCACAAGTATTTCCTTTAGGTGGATCTTCGGTCTTACTGATCCTTATAACGGCATTTATCGGGGCTTTGGTGGCAGGTTTTGCAGCAATGGCAGGAAGTTCAATAAGGCCCGCTTCAAAACGTCGCAGGTAAATCATAAACCTATTTTTTGTTGTAAAATCTTATGAATTTTTATTCGTATTTACAGGCTTGTATGAAAACAACTGTGTTATTGGTTTTGCTGGCTTTTTATTCATCAAACCTGTTTGCAGGAGAAGTTTCCGGCGTTGTAAAAGACAACAACGAAGGTGTGCTCGCTTATGCTTCTATAACAATAAAAGGAACGTCAAAAGGTGCAGTGGCAAATAGCCAGGGCAGGTATAGAATTCAACTGGACCCAGGTTTGTATACACTGGTGTGTCAATATGTTGGATTTAAATCAGAGGAAAAACAAATTGAAATAGGGGTTGGTATGGTTTCGGTTGATTTTGAATTATCCCCCCAGGATTTAAAGATGCCTGAAGTAGTGATCAAAAAAGGAGAGGATCCTGCGATTGAGATCATCAGGGAAACAATTAAAAAAAGAGATTACTACAATAAACAGGTGGATTCTTTTACCGTTGACGTATATATTAAAGGTTTGTTGCGTTCCAGAGGTATGCCTGGTTCCTTCCTTGGACAGAAGATCGATACGAAAGATATGGCGAAAGACGGAATTGATTCAAACGGGAAAGGCATTTTATTTCTTTCTGAATCACAAACCAAGGTTTCATTTACCCAGCCTGGTAAGGTTAAATATGAAGTGATCTCGTCCCGCGAAAGTGGTGGAGGTTATGGACTGAGTTTTCCTTTCTTTATAAATTTCTATACCAATAATGTTGCTGTATTCAGTAATAATCTGAATCCCCGCGGATTTATTTCGCCGGTTTCCGATAATGCTTTTCATTATTATAAATTCCGATACGAGGGTAATTTTTTTGAGAATGGAAAAATGATCGACAGGATTAAAGTAACGCCAAAAAGAAAAAATGAACCTTTATTTACGGGCTACTTACAGATCATAGATGGTGAATGGCGATTTCACAGCCTGGAGCTTAGCACAACATCGGGCTACCAACTGGAATTAATAGATACTCTAAAGGTTACTCAAATACATGCAGCAGTTACAAATGATATCTGGCGAACCCAAAACCAGGTGGTGTATGTAGCGGTAAATAAGTTTGGTTTTGATATCACTGGTAATTTTTTAAATGTTTACAACAATTACAATTTTTCGCCTGCGTTTTCAAAAAAATATTTTAACCGGATCCTGATGTCCTATGACACAGGATTT
>DASTMJ010000351.1:0-26807 GCA_035714205.1 Flavisolibacter sp.
AGCAAAAAAATACGATGAGATCGATGCTGCTCCTGAAGAGAAAGAACGTGGTATCACGATCAACACAGCTCACGTGGAATACCAGACGGCTAACCGTCACTATGCACACGTTGACTGTCCTGGTCACGCTGACTATGTGAAGAACATGATTACCGGTGCGGCTCAAATGGACGGTGCTATCTTAGTTGTGGCAGCTACAGACGGTCCAATGCCGCAAACAAAAGAGCACATCCTTCTTGCCCGCCAGGTAGGTGTACCTCGTATTGTTGTATTCATGAACAAAGTTGACCTGGTTGATGATCCGGAATTGTTGGAACTGGTAGAAATGGAAATCCGTGAGTTGTTAAGCTCTTACGGTTTTGATGGCGATAATACACCTATCATTAAAGGTTCTGCTACCGGTGCTTTGGCAGGTGAAGAGAAATGGGTTGGTGCTATTGACGAATTGATGGATGCAGTAGATAACTACATTCCGTTACCTCCCCGCCCGGTTGATCAGCCTTTCCTTATGTCAGTTGAAGACGTATTTTCAATTACTGGTCGTGGTACAGTTGCTACAGGCCGTATTGAAAGAGGACGTATTAAAGTTGGCGAAAGCGTTGAAATCGTTGGATTACAGGAAACTCCGCTTACTTCTACCTGTACAGGTGTGGAAATGTTCCGCAAATTGTTAGATGAAGGTGAAGCTGGTGATAACGCAGGTTTGTTGTTACGTGGTATTGAGAAAACCCAGATCCGTCGCGGTATGGTTATCTGTAAGCCAGGTTCTATCACTCCGCACACCGAATTTAAAGGTGAGGTTTATGTTTTAAGTAAAGAAGAAGGTGGACGTCACACTCCATTCTTCCAGAAATACCGTCCCCAGTTCTATTTCAGAACTACAGACGTAACTGGTGAAGTAGAATTACCAGCAGGTACAGAAATGATCATGCCTGGCGACAATACTTCATTAACTGTAAAATTGATCCAGCCTATTGCGATGGAGAAAGGTTTAAAGTTCGCCATTCGTGAAGGTGGTCGTACAGTTGGTGCAGGCCAGGTTACTGAAATCATAAAATAAGCTTTAAGCGCCAAGCTTTTAGCTTTTAGCCGCAAGGCTTTGCAAATGATTTATATATTTGCAACATAATTCTAAAAGCTGTCCAGCCGCAAGCGGGATAGCTTTTAGCTTTCTACGGGCATAGTTCAATGGCAGAATAGCGGTCTCCAAAACCGTTGATGGGAGTTCGAATCTCTCTGCCCGTGCAAAAGAAAAGGAATCAATTCGACACTTGCCGGATTGCTGAATTATCAAATTGATAAATTGAATTCATGAACAAAGTATCAAATTACTTTCGCGACTCTTATAAAGAGTTAATGGAGAAAGTTACCTGGCCAACCTGGACGCAGCTACAGCAATCTACCATGATTGTTTTGGGTGCTACGCTGGTTATTACAGCTGTAGTGGCTGCCATGGATTTTGTTGCCGCAGGCGGGTTAAATCTCATTTACAAAATGTTCAAATAAATGGAAGCAACAGCACAAAATACCCAGGAACCACAACAACAGGAAACCAAATGGTACGTGTTGCGTGTGGTGAGTGGTAAGGAGCGCAAGGTGAAAGAATACCTGGATAAAGAAATTTCCCGTGGTGGCTGGAGTGAAATGGTAAAACAGGTATTTCTGCCGGTGGAAAAAGTATATAAGGTGCAGAACGGCAAGAAAGTAATGCGTGAACGTAACTATTATCCAGGTTATGTGATGATTGAAATTGCCGAAGGAAAATTAAGCGACGACCTGAGAGATGTAATTAAAAATACTTCTAACGTTATTCACTTCCTTGGGAAAGATAATCCCATTGCCCTGCGTAAAGCAGAAGTAAACAAAATGCTGGGTAAAATGGATGAAATGGCTGAAGCAGGTGGCGTAAGTATGAGCGAGCCTTTCATAGTTGGCGAAACTATCAAGATCATTGAAGGTCCGTTTAACGACTTTAATGGTGTAATTGAGGAAGTAAATGATGAAAAGAAGAAGTTGAAAGTAACTGTGAAGATCTTTGGTCGCTCCACACCGGTAGAACTGAATTACATGCAGGTGGAGAAAATCAGCTAACGATTTCCCATATATATAAAGGCCATCCCAACGGATGGCTTTTTTGTTGGGTGTACAACAGTATTTTTAAAACCCACTTAACAAAAATCAAAAATTACTGTTCAATATTTTACAAGATTAATGTACTTTTGCAACCCCAATTAGTTCTTTAGAAATCCCGCCAGGCGGGTATTGAGGAATTTGGGAGACGAAGTAGTCGCAGAGATGAAACGTCGCTTGAACCAATAAATCGAAGAAAATGGCAAAAGAAATCACTGGCTTTGTAAAGCTACAGTGCAAGGGTGGTCAGGCTAACCCTGCACCTCCAATTGGTCCGGCTTTAGGTTCCAAGGGTATTAATATCATGGAATTCTGTAAGCAATTCAATGCACGGACACAAGACAAGATGGGAAAAGTTCTCCCTGTATTAATTACGGTTTATTCTGATAAGTCTTTCGACTTTATCATTAAAACTCCCCCGGCTGCAGTTCAGCTAAAAGATGCTGCTAAAATTCAAAGTGGTTCAAAAGAGCCTAACCGTCAAAAGGTTGGTAAGGTTACCTGGGCACAGGTAGAAGAGATCGCCAAAGATAAAATGGCCGATCTTAATGCTTTCACCCTGGAGAGTGCTGCCTCAATGGTTGCTGGTACCGCTCGTAGTATGGGTTTGACAGTAGAAGGAGCCCCTACAAAATAATTTTGAACTCTTTTAAAACGAATTAAAATGGCATTCATTCCTAAAAAAAGAAAAGCAGTTAACGCAAAGGTTGATGCAAGCAAAGCTTATTCTTTAAAAGATGCTTCTGCATTGGTTAAAGAAGTAAATACAACCAAATTTGATGCGTCTGTTGACTTACATATCCGTTTAGGCGTAGATCCTAAAAAAGCTGACCAGGCTATACGTGGTACAGTTACCTTACCTCATGGTACTGGTAAAACAAAAAGAGTATTGGTGCTTTGCGGCCCCGACCAGGAAGCTGCAGCAAAAGGTGCCGGCGCTGATTTTGTAGGTCTTGATGAATTTGTACAAAAAATTGAAGGTGGCTGGACAGATGTTGATGTAATTGTGGCTACTCCGGCTGTAATGCCTAAAATCGGGCGTCTGGGTAAGATCCTGGGTCCCCGTAACCTTATGCCAAACCCTAAAACGGGTACTGTTACCAACGATGTAGCAGCAGCTGTTAACGAAGTAAAAGGTGGCAAGATCGCATTTAAAGTAGATAAAGCTGGTATCATCCACGCTTCTATTGGCCGTGTATCTTTTTCGCCTGATAAAATTGCAGCTAATAGCCAGGAACTGATCAATGCAATTATCAAAGCTAAACCCGCAACAGCAAAAGGTACTTACCTGAAGGGTTTAACAATGGCCAGCACAATGAGCCCTGGTATTGCAATTGACACTAAAACCTTTGTTCACTAATCCACTTAAGGATAAAACGAATTATCATGACTAAAGAACAAAAAAATGAAGTTATAGAAGCGTTGAAGGAGAAGTTCTCTCAATACAACAACTTCTATATTACCAATACAGAAGCCCTTACAGTAGACCAGGTTTCTAAGCTGCGCCGTGTTTGTTTCAACAAAAATGTTGAAATGAAAGTCGCAAAGAACACTTTGATCAAAAAAGCCCTTGAATCATTGAACGAAGAGCGTTTTTCCAATGTATTTGATTCTTTGCATGGAGTAACCGCCTTAATGTTCTCTGAAAATCCTAAAGAGCCGGCTTTGATCATCTCTGATTTCAGAAGAGATGCAAAAGTTGAATTACCAACTTTAAAAGCTGCTTTTGTTGATGGTGATGTATTTGCCGGCGACAAGCAACTGGATGCGCTGAAAACATTAAAGAGCAAGCAGGATTTGATTGGAGAAGTTATTGGCTTATTGCAATCCCCAGCCAAGAATGTTATTTCTGGTCTTAACGCAGGTAGCAAATTGGCAAGCCTGGTTAAAGCTTTGGAAGAAAGAGCACAAGCGTAATCCGCTGATAAAAAGATCCTACGTCTTCGGGAATAAGTGAAGACATAATTATAAACCTCCGCCGGAGCATTAGCAATGAAGGCGGTTATTTAAAATGTAAAACAATGGCTGATTTAAAAGCATTTGCCGAACAACTGGTAAACTTATCAGTAAAAGACGTTAACGAGTTAGCAAAAATTTTGAAAGAAGAGTACGGCATTGAGCCTGCAGCTGCTGCTGTAGCTGTTGCTGGGCCTGCTGCTGGTGCTGCTGCTCCCGCTGCTGAAGAAAAAACTTCTTTCAATGTAATTTTGAAAGCTGCTGGTGCCAACAAACTGAACGTAGTTAAGATTGTTAAAGACTTAACTGGATTAGGTTTGAAAGAAGCTAAAGATTTAGTAGACGGTGCTCCAAAACCTGTTAAAGAAGGTGTGGACAAAGGTACTGCTGATGATTTGGCTGCTAAGCTGAAAGAAGCTGGTGCTGAAGTGGAAATTGCTTAATTCGCATTAGAATTAATACATGAGCCCTGGTTTATACCAGGGCTTTTTTGTGCCAAGGAGATAAAAAATTGCACTTATGTATGAAATGTTTCTTATTCGTCTGCAATCGTTAGATAAGGCGAGATTTTTTTAATAACCTCTTTTTCAATAACTACAAGTTTTTTTAAATCCTCTACTGATTTATATGCTCCATGTTGGTTTCGGTATTCTACAATAGCATTGGCAATTTTCCATTTTATATATGGATGCATTTTCAACACATCTTTTGTCGCCGTGTTTATATTGATTCTTTTTACGGGACCACCAAGCTGCAGGAAGCTGACTATTTTTTGATAAGTTGAATCTGGAAGGCCATAGGTTTCTTTAACCTGCTCTATACTGTAAAAACCTCCCAGCTTTTCCCTGAAATTTATGATCCTGGATGCCAGTTTGCTGCCAATTCCCGGTAATGCAATCCAGTCACTTGTATCGGCAGAATTTATATTTATGGTCAATAACCGTTTATATATTGTTCCCTTTTTTACGGGATAATTGTTTGCATAAACTGGCTTATGGCCCGGTGTTATGAAGATTGAATCTTTAACCCATTCATAAAATGCTATAGGTAAGCCCCATATTTTTTTAAGATCTTCTGGTTTATAAAATTTACCTCCTTTACTCCGGTAGTTGATGATCGTTCTCGCTGGTTTCTCGGGCAATCCTAGTTTTCGCCATTCTGCCAGGCCAAGCTGGTTTGGATCAAACCTGAATAAAACCCCTTTCTTAAATTCCTGAGAGACCGATGGCTCATATTGGTAAGTCAGGGGTTCATTTTCATTCATTGGAACTTCCTTTTGCTGTTGTATAGAATCCATTGCACTTGCCAGCACAGAACTTTTTTCAATTTTGAAGGGAGGTATAGGTTTTAGTAACAGACGCGGCAGTAGTATAGTTAAACCTGCAATTATGCAAACTGATAACAATGCAATTCGTTCCCTTTTTCCAAAACTGAGGTAATCCTTTACAAATTTTCCGAATAACATTTTAAAAAGTTACAATGTATTAAAACAATCCCAAAAAAATTCCGGCTTAATCTTTGTGTGCAAAAAAACCTTGTTGGTGTAGCTTAAATCCTTACTTTTGCAGTCCTTTAGTTTTGGCCAAAAACATTTTGACGTCGCAATTCATGCTTAAATAGTTCAGTTACAGTTGCTTTTATTTTTAAGGAAATAGAGGCCTGTAAATGATTTGCCTGTCAATAAACATTAAACCGGTTTTTAATCATATGCCTACAACATTGAATCAAAGGGTCAACTTCGGTAAGATTGGAAATATTGCCGATACACCTGACCTTCTGGCTGTACAGATCCAATCGTTCAGAGAGTTCTTCCAGTTAGAGACCACACCCGACAAACGTAACGTTGAAGGTTTGTTCCGTGTGTTCAAGGAAAATTTTCCGATCACTGACACCCGAAACATCTTCGTTCTTGAATTTCTAGATTATTTTATCGATCCGCCACGTTACACTATTGAAGAGTGTATGGAACGCGGCTTAACCTATGCTGTGCCTTTAAAGGCAAAGCTTCGCTTAAGTTGTAACGATGAAGAGCATATCGATTTCCAGACCATTGTGCAGGATGTTTTTCTTGGAAACATTCCCTATATGACTCCACGCGGCACATTTGTTATCAATGGTGCAGAACGTGTAGTAGTTTCTCAATTACACCGCTCCCCTGGTGTATTCTTTGGTCAATCAATTCACCCTAACGGAACAAAGATTTACTCTGCAAGGGTAATTCCTTTCAAAGGTGCGTGGATGGAGTTTGCTACAGACATCAACAATGTTATGTATGCTTACATCGATCGTAAGAAAAAATTCCCTGTAACAACCCTGCTTCGTTCTATCGGTTACGAAACTGATAAAGACATTCTTGAACTTTTCGGAATGGCTGATGAAGTGAAAGGAGATAAAAAATCTTTACAGAAATATGAAGGTCGTCGCTTAGCTGCCCGGGTGTTACGCAGCTGGGTTGAAGATTTTGTTGATGAAGATACCGGCGAAGTTGTTTCTATTGAAAGAAACGAAGTGATCCTGGAGCGTGATTCTATTTTGGATGAAGAAGCGATCGATACCATTTCTGAAATGGATATCAAATCTGTTTTCGTACAAAAAGAAGATGTGGGTGGTGATTATGCTATTATCTACAATACTTTAAATAAAGATACTTCTAACTCCGAGCTGGAAGCCGTCCAGGTTATTTACCGCCAATTACGTGGTGCAGATGCCCCGGATAACGAAACAGCAAGAGGTATTATTGATAAATTATTCTTTTCTGACAAACGTTATGACCTGGGTGAAGTTGGTCGTTATAAGATCAATCGTAAACTTGGTCTAAATGCCGAGATCAATCAAAAAACGTTAACCAAAGAAGATATTATTCTTATCATCAAATATCTTGTTCGTTTAACCAATGGCAAGGCAGAAATTGATGATATTGATCATCTGAGCAACCGTCGTGTACGTACAGTTGGAGAGCAGTTATATGCTCAGTTTGGCGTTGGTTTGGCCCGTATGGCCCGTACCATCCGTGAAAGAATGAACGTTCGTGACAACGAGGTTTTCACACCTGTTGATTTGATCAATGCAAGAACACTTTCTTCTGTGATCAATTCCTTCTTCGGAACATCACAGTTGTCGCAGTTTTTAGACCAAACAAATCCTCTCTCAGAGATTACTCACAAGCGTCGTATCTCTGCTCTCGGACCCGGCGGTTTAAGCCGTGAAAGAGCTGGATTTGAGGTTCGTGACGTACACTATTCTCATTATGGTCGTTTGTGTACCATTGAAACTCCTGAAGGTCCAAACATCGGATTGATCTCTACACTGTGCGTTCATGCAAAGATCAACGAGATGGGCTTTATTGAAACACCTTACCGCAAAGTAGAAAACGGTAAAGTGAATATGAAGCAACTGACCTTTTTAAGTGCAGAAGAAGAAGACCTGGCAAAAATTGCACAGGCAAACGTTCCCCTTGATGACAAAGGAAACTTTGTTGAGGATAAGATTGTGAGCCGAGAAACCGGTGATTTCCCAATTCTTGATAAGGGCGAAGTTCAATATATGGACGTTGCACCAAACCAGATTGTTGGTTTAAGTGCTTCGTTAATTCCGTTCCTGGAGCATGATGACGCCAACCGTGCGTTGATGGGATCAAACATGCAACGCCAGGCAGTTCCATTATTACGTCCGGATGTACCAATTGTAGGTACAGGTTTGGAAGGCAAGGCTGCCCGTGATGCCAGGATCCAGATCCACTCAGAAGGAAACGGCGTGGTTGAATTTGTAGATGCTAACGAAATTCATGTTCGCTATAACCGTAACGATGAGCAACGTTTGGTTTCTTTTGAAGATGATCTGAAAGTTTATAAACTGACTAAGTTTATTAAAACCAACCAGGAGACTTCTATCAACCTGAAGCCAGCTGTAAAGAAGGGACAGACAGTAAAAGAAGGCGATTTCTTAACTGAAGGTTATGCAACCAAAGATGGCGAACTGGCATTGGGTAAAAACCTTAAGGTTGCCTTCATGCCATGGAAAGGTTACAACTTCGAGGATGCCATTGTGATCTCTGAAAGAGTGGTGAAAGAAGATATGTTTACTTCGGTTCACATTTCTGAATATGAGCTTGAGGTACGTGATACCAAATTAGGCGAAGAAGAACTGACACCAGATATTCCAAACGTTTCTGAAGAAGCAACAAAAGACCTTGATGAGAACGGTATCATTCGCATTGGTGCTCAAATAAAAGAAGGTGATATTTTAATAGGTAAGATCACTCCAAAAGGAGAATCTGATCCTACGCCGGAGGAAAAACTTTTGCGGGCCATCTTTGGTGATAAAGCCGGAGATGCAAAAGATGCTTCTTTAAAAGCTCCAAATGGAGTGGAAGGTGTGGTCATCTCCAAAAAATTATTCCAGAGAGCTAAAAAAGATAAGAACGCAAAAGTTCGTGAAAAAGCAGCATTGGAAAAACTGGATAAAATCCATGAAAAAAATGTTGCTGATTTGATGGAAGTTTTGCTGGATAAATTACAAACACTGTTAAGAGAAAAAGCTTCTTCAGGTGTTAGCAACAACTTTGGAGAAGTATTAATTGGTAAGGGTGCCAAATTCACACAAAAGAATTTAGCGCAGATCGATTACATGAACGTAAATCCATTAGGTTGGACAGGCGATGCAAAAATTGACGACCAGATCAATATTCTCTTACACAACTATAGCATTAAGTACAACGAAGAATTAGGTCGTTATAAGAGAGAGAAATTCAACATCTCTATTGGTGATGAACTACCTGCAGGTGTATTAAAACTTGCTAAAGTTTACATCGCTGTAAAACGTAAGTTGAAGGTGGGTGATAAAATGGCCGGTCGTCACGGAAACAAAGGTATCGTTGCCAAGATCGTTCGCCAGGAAGACATGCCATTCTTGGAAGATGGAACTCCGGTAGACATTGTTCTGAATCCTTTAGGTGTACCAAGCCGTATGAACCTTGGTCAGATCTATGAAACAGTATTGGGTTGGGCCGGTGAGAAACTGGGAGTGAAGTTCGCAACTCCAATCTTTGATGGTGCTTCAGTAGAAGATATTGCCAAGCACATAGAAGAGGCCAGCCTTCCGTCTTTCGGTCATACATACCTGTATGATGGTGAAACCGGTGAACGTTTCCACCAAAAAGCTACGGTAGGGATCATTTATATCATCAAATTACATCACATGGTGGATGATAAGATGCATGCCCGTTCAATAGGACCATACAGCTTAATTACGCAGCAGCCGCTGGGTGGTAAGGCACAGTTTGGTGGTCAGCGTTTTGGTGAGATGGAGGTGTGGGCATTGGAAGCTTACGGTGCATCGAATATTCTACAGGAATTACTAACGATCAAATCAGATGATATCATTGGTCGTGCAAAAACATACGAGGCCATTGTAAAAGGTGAGAACGTTCCCCGTGCCGGTATTCCTGAATCATTCAATGTATTGGTGCATGAATTAAGAGGATTGGGATTAGATCTTAAGTTCCACGATTAATATAGTGTAAGTCAATGGTGAATGTCAGCCAGGCTCTCATTCACCATTGGCAAATCACCTTTCATGAAGTCACAAAATTTTAAAACTTACATCTTAAATAATAACTAAAGATGGCTTTTAATAAAAGAGATAATCGTCCGAGACCAACATTTTCAAAAATTACTATCGGACTGGCTTCACCAGACAGCATTTTGGAAAAAAGCTTTGGTGAAGTGTTGAAGCCTGAAACCATTAACTACCGTACCTACAAGCCTGAAAGAGATGGTTTGTTCTGCGAAAGAATTTTTGGTCCTGTAAAAGATTATGAATGTGCTTGTGGAAAATATAAGCGTATTCGCTATAAAGGTATTGTGTGTGACCGTTGTGGTGTTGAGGTAACGGAGAAAAAAGTTCGTCGTGAAAGAATGGGTCATATTAAGCTGGTTGTACCTGTTGTTCACATCTGGTATTTCAAATCACTACCTAATAAAATTGGTTACCTGTTAGGAATGAGCTCTAAGAAATTAGAGACCATTGTTTACTACGAACGTTTTGTGGTGATTCAATCAGGTATCCGTGCAGATAAAGGCCAGAACTATGGAGATCTGTTAACAGAAGAAGAATACCTGGATATTTTGGATACGCTTCCAAAAGAGAACCAGTATTTGCCTGATGATGATCCAAACAAGTTTATTGCCAAGATGGGTGCCGAAGCTGTGCACGATCTTTTGGCAAGAATCGATCTTGACCAGTTATCATTTGATTTGAGAAATGCTGCAGCCACTGAAACTTCTCAGCAACGTAAAGCAGATGCCTTAAAACGTTTGTCAGTTGTTGAATCGTTCCGTGATGCACAAACAAGAATATCTAACCGTCCGGAGTGGATGGTTATGCAATACATCCCTGTTATTCCACCGGAATTGCGTCCTTTAGTTCCTTTGGATGGTGGACGTTTTGCCTCTTCCGATCTTAACGATTTATATCGCCGGGTGATCATCCGTAACAACCGTTTAAAGCGTTTGTTAGAGATCAAGGCACCTGAGGTGATCCTGCGTAATGAAAAACGTATGTTACAGGAAGCTGTTGACAGCTTGTTTGATAACAGCCGTAAATCAAATGCAGTAAAGGCAGAAGGTGGCCGTGCATTAAAATCACTTTCTGATGTGTTGAAAGGTAAACAAGGTCGTTTCCGTCAGAACTTATTAGGTAAACGTGTTGACTATTCTGGTCGTTCGGTTATCGTTGTAGGTCCTGAATTAAAATTATACGAATGTGGCTTGCCGAAAGATATGGCTGCTGAATTGTTCAAGCCATTTATCATCCGTAAATTAATTGAAAGGGGTATTGTAAAAACGGTTAAATCTGCCCGTAAGTTGGTTGACAAAAAAGAAGCCGTTGTTTGGGATATCCTTGAAAATATTTTGAAAGGTCACCCGGTAATGTTAAACCGTGCCCCAACACTGCACCGTTTATCTATCCAGGCGTTCCAGCCCAAATTAGTAGAAGGTAAAGCCATTCAGTTACACCCATTAGTTACCACGGCCTTCAACGCCGACTTTGATGGTGACCAGATGGCGGTACACGTTCCGTTAAGCCATGCGGCTATTTTGGAAGCTCAATTATTAATGCTGGCATCTCATAATATCCTTAACCCACAAAATGGTACACCAATCACTCTTCCTTCGCAGGACATGGTTCTTGGTCTGTATTACATTTCGAAAGGTAGAAAGTCTACTGATCAGGAAAAGGTGCGTGGTGAAGGAAAGGCTTTTTACAGCGAAGAAGAAGTGATAATTGCTTACAATGAAGGTAAAATTGATCTTCATGCGTGGATAAAAGTAAAAACCAATGTTCGTAATGACGATGGAACATTGTCTCATAAATTAATTGACACAACTGTTGGACGTGTAATCTTCAACCAACACGTACCAAAAGAAGTTGGATTTGTAAACGCTTTATTAACGAAGAAGAATCTTCGTGAGATCATTGGGGATATCATTACAATCACCAACATTCCTAAGACAGCCAAGTTTTTGGATGATATCAAACAATTAGGTTTCCGTACAGCCTTCCAGGGTGGTTTGTCATTTTCAATTAATGACCTTATCATACCTGACATCAAACAGGAGCTTTTGGACAATGCAAAAGCCGAAGTTGAAGAAGTGTGGGAAAACTACAACATGGGTCTGATCACCAATAACGAACGTTATAACCAGATCGTTGACATCTGGTCCCGTGTAGATACAAGGATCACCGAAACATTGATCCGTGAGTTAAGCAGCGATAAACAAGGTTTTAACTCTGTTTACATGATGCTTGATTCTGGTGCCCGTGGTTCCAAGCAGCAGATCAAGCAGCTTGCCGGTATGAGGGGATTGATGGCGAAACCAAGAAAATCCGGATCTACAGGTTCCGAGATCATTGAAAACCCGATCCTTTCCAACTTTAAAGGTGGGTTGAACGTATTGGATTATTTCATCTCTACCCACGGTGCCCGTAAAGGTCTTGCCGATACTGCCCTGAAAACAGCCGATGCCGGTTACTTAACCCGTCGTTTGGTTGACGTTTCACAGGATGTGGTAATTACAGAAGAAGATTGTGGTACACTGCGTGGTATTGCCACGTCAGCTTTAAAAGATAATGAGGATATTATTGAGCCATTGTCTGACAGGATTGAAGGTCGTATGTCTTTGCATGATGTTTACGATCCGATCTCTGAACAATTATTGGTTGGTGCAGGTGAAGAAATTACCAACTCCATTGCCTCTAAGATTGAAGAAGTAGGAATTGAAACTGTTGAAATACGTTCTGTACTGACCTGCGAAAGCAAACGCGGTACCTGTGTTAAGTGTTATGGTAAAAACCTGGCAACAGGATACCTGGCTCAACGTGGTGATGCCGTAGGTATTATTGCAGCGCAGTCCATTGGTGAACCAGGTACACAGTTAACACTTCGTACTTTCCACGTAGGTGGTGTGGCCGGATCTGCAGCTGTTGAATCTACCATGCTTGCGAAGTTTGATGGTACAGTTCAATTTGATGGGTTGCGTATGGTGACTACTACCAATAATGAAGGAGATAAAGTTCAGGTAGTTATTGGCCGTACTGGTGAGATCAGGAATATTGACGTTAAAAATGATCGTTTGCTGAATGTGATGAACATTCCATACGGTGCCACTTTACATGTAAAAGATGGTCAGCAGGTTAAGAAAGGAGATCTGATCTGTACATGGGATCCATTTAACAACGTAATCATTGCCGAAGTAAATGGTACGTTGAAATTTGAGAACGTGTTAGAAGGTATCACTTTCCGTGAAGAAGCTGATGAGCAAACTGGTCACCGCGAGAAAGTAGTTATTGAAACCCGTGATAAAACAAAGATCCCATCTATTATAGTAGAAGGTAAAGAAAGAAAATCGTATAACCTGCCAACAGGTTCTCATATCATTCCTGAAGATGGTGAAGAAGTAAAAGCCGGGCAGGTGTTGGTGAAAATCCCTCGTGTGTTAGGGAAGTTAAGAGATATCACAGGTGGTCTTCCACGTGTAACAGAATTATTTGAAGCCCGTAATCCATCTAACCCTGCTATTGTTTCAGAGATTGATGGTGTGGTAACAATGGGTGCTGTAAAACGTGGTAACCGCGAGATTATCATCGAAGCTAAAGATGGTGTTACCAAAAAATACTTAGTTCCACTGACAAGACAAATTCTTGCACAGGATGGCGACTTTGTAAAGGCTGGTTCCCCACTTTCTGATGGCCAGATATCTCCACAGGATATCCTCGCAATCCAGGGACCTTTCGCTGTACAGCAATACGTTGTGAACGAGATCCAGGAAGTATACCGTTTACAGGGCGTACGTATCAATGATAAACACATTGAAGTGATCGTTCGTCAAATGATGCGTAAAGTATCTATTGTTGATCCGGGAGATACTAAATTCCTTGAAGAAGATCTGACTGATAAGTTTGAATTCCTGGAGGAAAACGATTACATCTTCGATAAGAAGGTAGTAACTGATCCGGGAGATTCTACAAAACTAAGAGCGGGTCAAATTGCCAGTCTTCGTGAAGTTCGTGAAGAGAATTCCATTCTTCGTAGAAATGATAAAAAGTTAGTTGAGTTCCGAGACGCACATCCTGCTACATCTGCTCCAACATTGTTGGGTATTACGAAGGCATCTTTAGGTGTACAAAGCTGGATATCAGCTGCTTCATTCCAGGAAACAACAAAAGTATTGTCTTCAGCAGCCATACAGGGTAAAACGGATGACATGCTTGGACTTAAAGAGAATGTGATCACTGGTCATTTAATTCCTGCAGGTACTGGTTTACGTGAGTTTGAAAATATCATTGTAGGTAGCAAGGAAGAATATGAATTGCTGCAGACTGCTAAGGAAGCTATGGCTTTTGATGAAGAAGAATAATCATTAAACGAAAAGTATATTCAAGGAGTAAGAATCATCTTACTCCTTTTTTTATTTTCAGGTGTATAATTTTGCTCGTATGTGATTGGCTGTTAACTGTTTCACAATTTGACACGCCTTTTTTTAAAACACATGCTATCAAACGTTATTTTGCAAAAAAATATTCATGAACCGAGGTTTACTTATTTTCAATATTGTATTGCTTGTTTTGGTAGGTGTGCTTTTTTACCTGCATTTTTCGGCCGGTAAAAAAACAGCAGCTCCCAGGAAAGTAGCAGCATCAACAAATAATAGTGCTCCCGGCGATGATTTCCGTATTGCTTATTTTGAGTTAGACTCTATCACCAACTCATTTACAATGGTGAAAGACATCAAAAATGAACTAAACCGTGAGGAAGCCAAAATGAATGGCGAGATGGACCAGTGGCAAAAGCGCTATACAGATAAGTTATCTTATTATCAGAATATGGCTCAAAAGCAACAGATGTCTGAAATACAATCTGAAAATGCAAACAAAGAAATGTTGCAATTGCAGGAAACGATAAGAAATAAAAAACAGGAACTGGATCAACGTTATCAGAACCTGTACATGCAAAAAATGCAGGATGTAAAAACAAAGATTGAAGATTTTTTACAGGAGTATAATAAATCAAAAGGTTTCTCTTACATTTTTGCTTACGAACCGGGCTTTATTTATTACCGTGATACCATGTTTAATATTACTAATGACCTGGTAAAAGGTTTGAATGACCGGTATACCAAGAAGAAATAATTGCATCGAATACTTATTTTAAAGATCCTGCTTTGTGCAGGATTTTTTTATGCCTTTTTTGTTTTCATTGGATTTTCAGTTTATTTCGTTCTTTCGTTTTAAATTGATAGCATTCATGGAGGACTTTCAACAACTTTTTCAAAGTTTTTCATCTCTAAAAGTAGGAGTGATAGGTGATTTAATGTTGGATACTTATATGTGGGGTGAAGTGGAAAGAATTTCTCCGGAGGCGCCGGTACCTATCGTTTCCATGAAGAAGAAAGAATATCGTATAGGCGGTGCCGGTAATGTTGCGCTTAATTTGCAATCCCTTGGTGTAAAACCATTTGTACTTTCTGTGACCGGTGATGATGATGATAACAAACTGTTGAACCGGTTATTAAGGGAACAATCTATAGATGCCAGCTATTGTTTTGCAAGTAAAAACAGGATCACTACCAATAAAACGCGGGTTATCAGCCGAAACCAGCAAATGATGCGGTTGGATGCAGAAATCACAAACGATCTTGATCGTAATGACCAGGAAAAACTGATTGAATTATTTGAAGTTTTTATAGCCAACGAAAAACCTGATGTGGTTATTCTGGAAGATTATAATAAGGGTGTATTAACTGAAGCTGTCATTAAGGTGGTGATTTCTGTTTGCCGTAAGCATAATATACTAACGGCCGTAGATCCTAAAAGAAAAAACTTTTTTGAATATAAGGGTGTAGATATTTTCAAGCCGAACCTGAAGGAGGTAAAAGAAGCTTTGAATTTATTGTTTACTGAAACGACACTTTCGATTTTGAATACTATTCATGCTGAGTTATCGCAATTGCTCCATCATCATATTTCGTTTATTACGCTTTCAGATAAAGGAGTGTTTTATAAAGAAGGTGAAAAAGTAGCTATCATTCCTTCGCACCTTCGCAATATTTCAGATGTTTCAGGTGCAGGGGATACCGTTATTGCCGTAGCTGCTGTTATTTATGCTGCTACAAAAAATAGTCATTTAATGGCGGAGATAGCCAATATTGCGGGTGGACTTGTTTGCGAGGAGGTGGGTACAGTAGCCGTTGACAAATTGAAGCTGCTTCACGAATGCGAATTATTACTTTCCTAGGCGGAGATATTAAGATGAGTTTTTTTAAATCTATCTATTAAAAATAAGTTTATAAAAAGCCCTGCATTTACAGGGCTTATATTTTTCGGAATTAATAATCATTCTCTTTTTTTGTTGGTTCTTCTTTTTTCTTATCCTTTCCACCAAATATTTTTTTAAAGAAACCTTTTTTCTCTTTGTTCTCTTGTTCGTTCATTTCCCCAATCTTAGGGGCTTTTTTGGCCGTGTCTTTTTTTGGTTCTTTAACGGGTTCTTTTTTTGGATTGTCTTCATCTACAGGTGCCTGGGATTCTGCAGGTATATTATGTGATGTATCCAGGGTGTAATCATCTGCATTGGTAAAATCATCTTCTGCCGGAATGGTTTCATCAATAATGCGCATCATATCTGCATTATTAATTTCATTCAAAAGATCTGCTGGTTTTACAAATTCGGCAGTTCTATCTATACCCAACGATTTATCGTTGTATACTTTTTTAAAGAAAGATTGCCAAATAGGCCGGGCTGCCGTACCGCCATAAAATGAAGAATTTTCAATACGAATAAAACGGTCATCACAACCCACCCAAACGCCAGCTAATAATTGCGGGCTAAAACCCATAAACCAGAAATCGGAGTTATCGTTTGTGGTACCTGTTTTGCCGCCCATTTCGGTGGCACCTAATGCCTGCATCAAACCAGCTGCTGTACCTTTTGTCACAGGTCCTTCCATCATTTTACTCATGTTATAAGCCGTTACTTCACTTACAGCTTCTTTGCGGTTGCTTCCGCCATCAAAACGTTTGATTACATTACCATTTCGGTCTTCAATTCTTGTGATCATTAATGGCTGTGTTGAAAAACCATGACCCGGGAAAATGGTATAAGCCCACATCATTTCATACAATGAAAGATCGCAGGAGCCCAAAGCAATAGAAGGATAGGCCTCGACCTTGGTTGGAATATTAATCCGCTCTAAGAAATTTGAAAATTGGGCTGGCCCAACCTGTTTCATAATATAGGCCGTGGCACAGTTGCGTGACCAGGCCAAAGCAGATGCCATAGTCATGGTGCGTCCAGTGCACGTTTTTCCGGTAGCAGGCACTAATTGGTCTTTACCAAAAGTTTGCTGAACATCATCAACCGGTGTCTCGGGTGTAAAACCACGTTCTTCCATAGCCTGGCAATAAAGGAGTGGTTTTATTGCTGAACCCACCTGGCGTTTTGTTCTTAGGTTGGCATGATCCAGTTTCCAGGTTTTAAAATTTATACCACCAACCCAGGCCCGGATTTCACCGTTTATGGGATCCATCACCATGAAAGCAGTCTGCATCATTTGCCTGTGATATTTAATGGAATCCAATGGCGTCATTACGGTATCTGTTTCACGTTTTTTATTCCAGGCAAAAACTTTCATTTGGGTTTTAACCTTGAATGACTTTTTTATTTCCGCATCAGTCATTCCTTCTTCTTTTGAGTTGCGCCAACGTTCGCTTGCTTTCATTGCTGCATCAAGTACATTCTGGTGTTGTTTCCAAACACTACCTGTTTTTATATTTCGCTGGTTATTTAAAGCTTTCTGCAAAATAGGCATCTGCTGGGCCACAGCCTCTTCAGCATATTGCTGCATTCGCGGATTTATGGTTGTATAGATTTTTAAACCGTCATCATACACGTTGTAAGGATCGCCGTTTGATTTGGTTACATCTTTCAAAAGGTCTTCTACCTCATCTTTTAAAATTTCCCGGAAATAAGGAGCGTAACCGGTGTTCTCATCCATTTTTCGATAATTCAATTTTATGGGTAGAGCTTTCAGCCTGGTTGCTTCGGCCGATGTAATAAAACTGTTCTTTTCCATCTGTCCTAAAACTACATTACGGCGATCCAGGGCTCTTTTGGGATGTACACGGGGGTTGTAATAATAATTGGCCTTCAGCATACCAACCAACATGGCCGCTTCTTCGGTATTTAAGCGGTCGGGTTCTTTTTGAAAAAAAGTTCGGGCTGCATTACGAATGCCATAAATATTATCGCCAAAGGGAACGGCATTTAAATAAAGAGCCAGAATTTCTTCTTTGGTAAAATTTCTTTCAAGCCTGATGGCAACTATATATTCTTTGAATTTTTCGATAACCCGCCAGGCACTGTTACGGCTTCCCTGTGCCAGCAAGGCTTTTGCTAATTGTTGTGTAATGGTTGAGCCACCACCTTCTTTGCCTAAAAGAAAAACTGCTCGCAACGTTGATTTTACATCAATACCTGAATGGGTGTAAAACCTTTCGTCTTCAGTGGCGATCAGTGCATTTAAAACTTTTGGTGAAATATCACGGTAGTTTACATTGCTCCTGTTGCCTCTTTCCCGGTAATATTTGCCCATCAACGTACCGTCAGTAGCATAAACTTCGGAAGATTGCAGGATGCTTGGATTTTCCAGTTCTTTTAGAGAAGGAAGTTTACCAAAGGCACCTACGATGCACAAAAGGATGACTAATAGAAAAATTCCTAAACCGGTACCAAAAACGATCCAGAAGATGCGTACACTTTTTTTCATGAGATATGTATTAAGGCTAAGAGTAGAAGTAAAAACTGCCAGGTAAAGCTGGTACTAAATTTCCTGACCTGATTTTCCCCTCAACTATCAAAGCTATAAAATTGGGTGTAATGGAAGGTTAAATTTTGATAAGAACAGTTTAGATAAAAATTTATAAAAGGCTCATTTTGAAGGACAAAATAATAACCTGATAACTTTCTCTTTTAAAATATTCTTACCCTAAAACTTTCCCGGCAAGTTTTGATCCAGAAATTTTTTATACTGGGTTAAATCTTTAAGATTTTGAAGCACTTCGAGGTTTTCCTTGCTTATAATATAAAAGGAATATTTATCGGCCTTTAACCAGGGAATGATCTCGCTGGGAGCCAGGCGTTTGGCCAGCTGCATATATTCTAAGGCTTCCTGAGCATTTAAGAATTCTCCAATCAAAATCAATTTATTGGCAGAGTCAAGATCAGAAGCATTCACTTCCAATGGCTGTGTATAATACCTTTCCCTGTTAAATCGGTGAAATGCATTTCTTGTTTCGCCGCTGAACACAGCATCTACCTTATTCAAAACAACCACTGCATAGTGCTTAAACGAAGGCTCAAATACATAAACTGTGTTTTGTTTTTTGGGAACTACAATTGATCTTTTAGATAAAGTATCAACCGGCCTTACAGGATTGGAAACCACAGCGACTTCCTGTTTTGTTTTTGAAAGGGTAGTGTCTCTTTTTGCAAGAGGCAAACGTTCTTCAACAACAGGGGGGGGTGGTTGCTGAACCAGTTTTACAGTATCTTCTACAGGTCGTGTAATCTGCAGGTTGGTTAATTCATCTTCTATTTGTTTGCGCCTGTTCAGCACATCAAGCATGGTTTTGGCTTTGCTTGCCAAACCTGCTGTATCATTTTGTGCAATTAATGTATTCAGAATATTTTTGGCGGTACTATCATTGCGCTGTCTTATGTTGTAAACGGCCTCAATGTATAATAGTTGCGGCTCCCAGTAATTGGTCTGGTAAACACTGTCAGCTATTTTTTTCGCAGCCTGGGCTTCATCAAAACGACCTTCAATGAACATATCGTAAATAGCTTCGTAATCTTTTGTGGCTTCAGGTGAAATTTTTATTGTAGCACCAGGGTCTTTTCCTGTAGTAACAATTTCAGTATAACGGGATGATCCATGATTACTGGTCATCAATTTTTTTATTTCTGAAGCTTTTGCAAAGTCACCCGTTTTAGTATATGAAAAATAGAGCCCGAAAAGTACCTCGTCCATCCTTGGATGGGTGGGCATACGGCTCCTGAGTTTTTCAAAGGTTTCAATTGCCGATTGGTAATCTTCAATTTCGTTCAGGTAAACAGAACCCAAATCAAATAAAGCATTATTAATAGAATCATTAGAAACCTGCATTGCCTCCGGAGTAAGCGGCAACTTATTTGAAAGGGAAACATAACTTGGGGAATTGTCTACATCGGGTGAAATAGCTACCCCTTTATTATCTCTTGTGTCAACTGGTACTTTAGCCTGTAGCTGGTTGGAAACATTTGAAAACCTTCTCCAGTTATCTGTATTAGGACGGTTACCCCAGGTTTGCCTGAATTGTGCAGCCCCCTGTATTTTCAGGTTATTATTATAAAAATACCATTCACCTTTTGACTGGTTGGTGAACAAATCTGTTGGAGCATTGGTACCGGACGGAAATAAATTACCACTACCGGCGGAGATCGCATTTTCATCACCCAGTCCCTGCTGCTTACGAAGTTTTTTTACAAGTTTGTTGATTAATTCTTTTCGTTCTTCTTCCGGCATTGCAGCTATACGTTGTAAGCTATCCTGGCGTTCTATAACGTTGGTTGCTGCTACAACTTTTGCCAGCGGTGGTTTTCTGCTTTCCACCCGGCTTGCTTCCAGCTCTTTTAGGTCTCCAATTTGAATGCTGTCGTAAAATGATGCAGCCTGTACATATTGTTTTTGATCATAAGAAAGGTCTGCAATCAATAGAAAAGCATTGCTGGCAGGGGATAGGTTGCCGTTATTATATTTAGCTGCTTTAAGCAAATGTTGTTTGGCCGCAGCAAAATTTCCTCTTTCCATTTCCATTTGGGCCGCCATAAAGTAGATGATATCGCGGTAATCCTCAAAACGATCCCGTCTCGCCATTTTCAACAATTCTGCTATATTCTGGTCTATATAATTTTCGCCACCCTCAGTGTTGAGCTTTACAAGGTTCAGCCTTGCATAAACATCCATTATGGGATCGGTACCATGGCTGATAGCTTTTGAATACAAATCCTGTGCTTCAGCATTTTTTCCTTTCTTTTCCAGCATTTGTGCGGCCAGGTATTCCCAGCGGGCTTTTTCCTGTTTAGTGGTTGCAACATCCAGGGCTTTTAATAAATGAAAGGCCGAACTATCCCACATTTGCTGTTTATAAAACCAGTAGGCCTGCACTTCTTCCAATTGATCAAATAATCTTTCGGGAAAAACCGGATCATTTTTCAATGTGGCGATCATGCTACCGGCCTGGTTCATATCTCCCAGTTCAATTAAAGATCTGATCTGCCAGATAAACGCTTCATTACGGCTGGGTGAAGTGGAAAATATTTTTTTGGTAAAGCTGTTATTTTCTTTTGTTGAAACGCTTAGGGCATTATTGCCATCCATGCGGCTGCCAATGTAACGGTAATAACCGTCTTTTTCCTTTTCGGCAAAAGCATAGTTAATAAACTGGAACATCAGGGAAGCCGAATCGAACTGCTTTTTGAAATAATAAGCACCACCCCAGAGCATGTACATATTATCAACCCAGTCACTCCTCAGGTCGTGCATAACGATGCCCGTCTGCGATTTATAGATCACGGAATCCAGCTGCAGCTCTTCAGAAGCGGTAGCATCAAGACTGTAGTTGTAAAAGGGTAATAGTTGTGAGTAGTCGTCAATATTGGATTGCTTGGCTCTCAGAATGACTTCGTTGAGCTTATTATTGGCATTAAAAAAATAATTATAGTGGGTAGTGAGGTTTTGAAAAAAACGTTTTGGAGCTTTGATCTTTTTGTCGGTAGGTGTTTTTTCTGCTTTTAAAACCCTGTTCTCGTATGGTTCTGGTTTCTTTACATCTATACTAAAGCCCATTTGAGCGTTGGCAGGCTGTAACGCAACCAGCAGCAGCAGTGCAGGAAAAACAATTTTGATCGGGCAGCGTTCTCTCATTTTCGGTCGCAAACTAAACTGTTATAAACTGAAATTCAAAGATTTTAGTATAAATAAGAAGGTATTTTTTTAAACTTATAGCTTTAAATCAAAATAAACAATAACAAGTAAAAATTTATACCAGCTAAAAGCTCTAAAACAATTCTAGCTTATTCACTAACAGGGCAAAGCATTTTGTGCAGCAGATAACCGAATGGTTGAGGGCTGTATCTTTAGCTCATAAAATCTATCTATGGCTAAACTGGATGCCGAATCTACTTTGCAGCGTTTGCGCAACCGATACCGGTTGGTGATCATGAATGATGATACCTATGAAGAGGTAGTAACATTTCGTTTATCCCGCATGAGTGTTTATATTGTACTGAGTACCATTTTTGTGCTGTTAACAGGATTAACCGTGGCTTTAATTGTATTTACGCCACTTAAGTATTATATTCCGGGTTACGGAAGTGCAGGTATAGGCAGGGAGTACAGGCAATTGAAGTATGTAACCGATTCTTTAGAAAAACAAGTAACCTATCAAACCCAATATATTGATGGTTTGAAGAAGGTTTTAGCAGGAAATACTGATCTTAAGCTGGATACTACGCAATTGCAGGTTCCGAAAGAGGAAATTTCAAACGATTAATTATTTTTATCCAATAAAACCAAATCCTATGTTTCACAAAGAGAAAAACCTGAGTATCTCAGAAAAAGTCAGCAACAGCGCAACGCTTATCAGTGAAGGCACCCTTTTACAAGGCGACCTGAACAGTGAAAACGATCTTCGCATTGATGGAACCATCCAGGGAAACATCATTAGTTCCGCAAAAGTTGTTATAGGACCCACAGGCCGTGTTGAAGGAAATATTCATGGCAGGCAAGCCGACATTACCGGTAAGGTTATCGGGAATATTGCTGTGCAGGAAATTCTTCAACTCCGCGGGGATTGTAATGTCCAGGGAAATATTAATGCGGCTACTTTGCAAATAGATCCAACAGCTGTGTTTAATGGTCAGTGCCAGATGGGCGGCGTGCAGGCAGCCAATGTAGTTTTAATGAATACCATGGATGGACAAACCGCAGAAGCAAAATAAACCTGCAAGTGACCTGATGAAATATGCCGGGTGGGGCACACAAATGTTTGTGATGCTCGCACTTGCTGTTTTTGCCGGAATCAAAATTGACAAATGGGCCGGGTTTTCCATGCCTTTACTGGTCTGGATACTTCCTTTTATTGTATTGGTGGTAATGATCTATCAATTGGTGAAAGACACATCAAAAAAGAAATAATGAATAAACCAGTGAGGAAATCTTTTACACCCGTCATCATCCTTTTTATAGTATTGAATGGTTTTTTTATTGCAGGGAAAAATTTGTTAGCGAAGTGGGGGATGGACAGGGATGTAGTGATCATTGGGAACCTGATTCTTTTTGTTATTACGCTGGTTTCATTTACGTTAGGGCAAAGAGGATTAAAAAACCCGAATCCGCATGCTTTTGTACGCTCTGTTTATTCAAGCATGATGCTAAAACTTTTTCTTTGCATCATTGCAGTTTTTATTTATGTTTCTTTGAACCGCACCAGCTATAATCAGCCTGCTTTATTTACCTGCATGGGTTTATACCTGGTGTATTCGTTTATGGAAGTTTCTATTTTAATGAAATTGCTGAAGGGGAAAAGCCAATGAGTAAAAAAGAAGCTCCTATTTTTCAGCTTCAACAGTATTTGCCAGATAATACGTTAGACCCGGTGTTACATTACCTGCAATTTTACCATGTACATCTAACGGTTGCCCGTGAACGTAAAAGTATCCTGGGAGACTATCGTCACCGAACCCATTCACATAACCACCGCATCAGTGTTAACGGTAATTTGAATAAATATGCATTTCTTATAACACTGCTTCATGAGCTGGCACATTTATTAACGTTTGAAAAATTTGGCAACAGGGTGGCTTCCCATGGTAAGGAGTGGAAAACAACCTTTGGACAATTGCTTGCCCAATTTATTGAACATGGTATTTTTCCAAAGGATATAAAAGCTGCTTTGCTGCAGTCCCTGCACAGTCCTGCTGCATCAAGCTGCGCAGATGATTTGCTTTTAAAAACACTCCGAAAATATGACGAGAGAAAAAGTCATTTGATCTTTATAGAAGAAGTAAAGGAAGGTGCTGTTTTTAAAACACATGATAACCGTTTGTTCCGCAAAGGGCCGAAAATGCGCAAACGTTTTCGATGCGAGGAAATCAGTACCAAACGTATTTATTTATTCAGCCCTGTTTACGAGGTGGAAGTGGTTGACTGATGTTTAACCTTCTATAGTTTTTTAAGCATCCAGAGGTCGCAACCAAAATGACCTGAATTACCCAATGGTTGATTGATGTATTTAAACCCGAATTTTGCGTAGGTATTCAAGGCTTGTTTTAGTTCGGGCATTGTTTCCAGGTAAACATTTTTATAGCCGGCCTGCCTGGCAAAATCAAGCGCTTTTTGAATCAACAGTTTACCAAGGCCAATGCCTCTTGCTTTCTTAAGAATATACATTTTCACCAGTTCGCATGTATCTGCAGGCAAACCTTCCGTAGGAAATATGCCACCTCCTCCTACAATTTCGTTTTCAAATTCAGCAACATAATAAACAGACCCGGGTTGTTGGGAAAACAACTGGTATAACCTGTCTGTTGTTTCATCGTAATAAACAGTGCCGGGATGATTGGCTCCAAATTCCTCCAGTGTTGTTCTGATGATGCCGGCCATGGCAACATTATCCTTTTCTTCTATTGTTCGGATCTTAAACTGATCCAAACCTGTTTTATTTAAGTGTTCCATCTACTGTAGAAATAAAAGTCAAAATAAGGGATAATTTGTAGTGACCCTTAAAATTATTGTGTATAGCAACAATTCAGTTGCAATATTACTTGCATTAAAAAACTGGTATGTTCATTTTTACATGGTCGTCATCTATGAAAAACCTTAAGACGACAAATTTCCAAACCTTAGAAAGGCCATGCTGGTGAAAACCAGCAAAATCCTATCTGGTGAAAGATCGCAGGCGTCTGACCCTTTGAATACAAGCACACCGCTTCGCCTGATCGAATTAATCCCTTCCTTTAATTGAGGAGGGGATTTTTTTTTATACATGCTGAACCCAGTACCGGAAGTACAAGTGTGCGACGCAACAAATGCGTAATAGACTTGTTAAAGCCGGGCATATAAAAAAAGCTACAAAAGATAACCTTCTGTAGCTTTTTACATTTGTTAAAAACAATTATGCTGCGGCTACCGCTTTATTTACCAACTCGGCCGCCTCGCTCAATAAGATGGCAGATTGAACTTTTAATCCACTTTCGTCAATCAGTTTTTTAGCTTCTTCAGCGTTGGTTCCCTGCAAACGAACAATGATTGGAATTTCAATATTGCCCATGTTTTTATAAGCATCAATCACACCCTGGGCCACACGGTCGCAACGGACGATACCACCAAAAATATTAATGAGAATGGCTTTTACTTTCGGGTCCTTCATGATGATACGGAAACCAGCTTCAACTGTTTGCGCATTGGCTGTACCACCTACATCCAAAAAGTTGGCAGGTTCACCACCGCTTAGTTTAATCATATCCATTGTAGCCATGGCCAGGCCTGCGCCATTTACCATACAACCCACATTACCATCAAGCTTTACAAAATTGAGATTGTGTTTACCGGCTTCCACTTCGGTTGGATCTTCTTCAGCCACATCTCTCATAGCGGCAAGGTCCGGGTGACGCATTAATGCATTGTCATCCAGGTTCATTTTGCAATCCACTGCAACGATCTTTTCGTCTGAAGCTTTGAAAAGCGGGTTGATCTCAAGCATGTTGCAATCCAAACCCACATAAGCGTTGTATAAATTGGTTACAAACTTTACCATGTTTTTGAACGCATCACCTTTCAGACCAAGATTAAAAGCAATTTTGCGTGCCTGGTAACCCTGCAAACCTCCACCGGGGAATACCCATTCTTTAAAAATCTTTTCAGGTGTTTTATGTGCCACCTCTTCAATATCCATTCCGCCTTCGGTGCTGTACATGATCACATTCTGCCCTTTTGAACGGTCAAGGAGAATAGATAAGTAAAATTCTTTTCTTTCGCTCGGGCCATCATAATACATGTCCTGTGCGATCAATATTTTGTTCACCACTTTGCCGGCCTCACCGGTTTGAATGGTTACCAGTGTGCCACCTATAATTTTTTGAGCTACATCGCAAACCTCGTCAAGCGACTTCACCACTTTTACCCCGTTGATGCCCGTTTCGCGGATCTTTCCCTTACCGCGGCCACCGGCATGAATTTGAGCCTTAACCACAGCAAAGCTGCTACCATACTGGGTTTTAATTTGCCGGTAGGCTTCTTCAGCATCATGTGGAGTATCAACTGCAATGCCTTCCTGCACAGGAACGCCGTATTTTTTCAATAGTTGTTTAGCCTGGTACTCGTGCAAGTTCATGTATCAAAAATTTTGCGCAAAGATAGACCGCAGACGAATAGGATTTGAAGGGAATTTTGTGATATTTATGGGGCCTGTTTTGTTTTTTTTATGAGCCCGGCGGCTGAACCAGTTGGAGGCTTTGGTTGCGTCGCACACTTGTACGTTAAGTAATTCTATTCAACAATAGCCTGCTAAACCAAATCCGGGTTTAAGAGGATGTACCTCGTTATTTTTTAAGCCATTTTACATACCATGGCAATTTGTTTACGTGAAGGGCAGCGTAACGTTCTTCGGCGGCTCCAAAACTACTGTAGAAAAAAGCAAGGTTGCGGATGTCGCTGCCTTCAAAATCCAGTAACATATTTTTCCCCGCATGATCTTTTATAAAAGCATCAATCACCGCATGAGAAGCTCCCAGTGTTCTGCCATTAGGATGATTACCTGCTAAAATATAATAGGCCCTGTTGTGTGAGAGAAAGAACACGCAGGAAGCCAGTAGCTGTTGTTGTGATGAATACACCCCATAGGTTAAGGCCTGGTTTACTGACTTTAAATGATTATAGAGTATTGAAAATTTTTGATAGTCTTCTTTAGTGGCTCCTTGTTGCGGTTGCTGGCTTGCCAGTTCGATCACACTATCAACAGCAATATCTTTTTTAATATAACAGCCGTAGGTAGCTGCTTTCTTTATATTCCTTTTTATATTGTCTCGGTAATTTTTATATAATTCAGGGTAAGAATGGTTAAGG
>DASTMJ010000352.1:0-4335 GCA_035714205.1 Flavisolibacter sp.
TCAGCAATTTGACGCAGGGAACTTACCGGTTCATGCTGACAGTTACGGACGACAGAGGGGGAACTGGTTCAGATACAGTTACGATTGTTGTGAATCCGCCAATAAGAACAAAATCGTCTGCCACTTTATATCCCAACCCGGCAACAACAACATTAAATGTGAAGATTGATGCGGCCACAAGTAGAAATTATTCCACTATCCGGATTATAAATACAATGGGACATATTGTGTACGAAGAAGAATTTTTACGAACACAGGCAACAGAAATCAAAACAATCGACATCTCGAAACTTGAAAAAGGTATTTATCTTTTAAACCTGAATGCGGATATCAATACAATGCTTACAATGAAATTTGTGAAAGATTAAATTATAGGTTTCACCATGCTCGAAATCAGGTAGAATAAATCCTACCTGATTTTTTTTTCTAATGTGCTTACTTTTGCGGCATGGTTTTAATATAACTTATCCATCCGGTGAAACTTTCGGCTAATAGCCGTTTTATCTAATTTTAGTACCCAAATGATTACTTTTCTTGAATATGTATTTTGGATCAGTTGTATAGTTATTTTTTATAACTATGCCGGATATGCCATCCTGGCCTATCTCTATAATAAATTGATTAAAAGGCCGGGACACAAGGCAGCATCCGATTATTTACCAAGCGTTTCATTTATTGTTGCGGCCTTCAATGAAGAAGATTGCATTGAAGAAAAAATCATTAACTCTCTTGATCAGGATTATCCTCCGGATAAAATAGAATTCATTTTTATTACTGATGGATCAAATGATAATACCCCGGGAATTATTAGTAAATATCCTTCCATTCAATTACTCCATTCTCCCGAACGCAAAGGAAAATCAGCTGCTTTAAACCGTGCAGTATCGTTTGCAAAACACGAGATCCTATTATTTTGTGATGCCAACACGGTTTTAAATAAAGCTGCCACCAGGTATGTAACCCGTCATTATAGCGATAAAAAAGTGGGAGGTGTTGCAGGTGAAAAAAAGGTAATGGCGGATAAAAATGCCAAAGAAGATGTGGGTTCAAGCGAAGGTTTATACTGGAAATACGAATCCTTGTTGAAAAAAATTGATTCAGAGTTTTATTCAGTCGTAGGTGCAGCAGGTGAACTGTTTTCAGTGCGAAGGAATTTATATGAGAATGTGGAAGATCAGGTGATACTTGACGATTTTGTCATTTCTATGAAGGTAGCTCAACATGGTTACCGCATTGTTTATGAACCAGAAGCTTATGCTATGGAGCTTCCGTCGTTTTCAATAAAAGATGAAAAAAAACGTAAGGTGCGTATAGCTGCGGGGGGCTTCCAGGCAATGTTGATGCTGCCTGAAGCCTTATATTTTTGGAGAAATCCCAAACTAACATTTTTGTATATATCTCACCGGGTATTAAGATGGACCTTAAGCCCAATTAGCCTGATACTTGCTTTTTTAAGTTCATTGTTTTTATGTTTTGGGACCGAAATGGTCATTTATAAGATATTTTTTGGTTTACAGGTTGTTTTTTATGCCTGCGGGCTGCTGGCACAACTTTTTCCTATATTAACCAATAAGATCAAGCTAATCAAACTCCCTTATTATTTTATTTTTATGAACATTTCGGTAATCCAGGGATTTTATAGATTTTTGCGGCGGAAACAGCCTTCTACCTGGGAAAAAGTAAAACGGTCCAACTCTAATTTAGTGGAAAACCAGGTCCTTGATACTTAGGGAATATTGGGAAGACCAGATAGTGATGGGAGCCTTCAGAATTCAAAATCGAAAACCATTTAAATACTGCCTACGATTTAACAGGAGTTAGTTGTTTCTCAGTACTCGAAAACTTATTTTTAGCTATAAATTACGTAACCAGATCATGGATTTTACATACCTTCTCCGCATTCTACTGAAACGAAAATGGATCATTATTGGTTCAGCCTTAATTGCAGCAGCCGTTGCTTTTCTTTTAACCCAAAATGAAACTCAAAAGTATAAGTCAACAGCTCAAATAGCCACCGGTTATACAACCTACGACCCTGTCAAACTGGTGAACGAGAATACTGATTTTTTTCAACAGGAAACTAAATTCAATAATGTTATTGTAACCTTTGCCTCTCCTACTGTTCTGAACTTGTTGTCCTATAATTTGATCCTGCACGACCTGACGGGTAAAACTCCCTTTCATAAATTATCTTCAGAAGACGAAAGAGAAACATTCAAAACAATTAGTAAGGATTCCGCCATCAGGGCTTTTAACATGCGACTAAAAACCATGGAGATGTTATCACCCGCAGTGGAGGAAGATAAACAGCTTATGGCCATCCTGGCTGCTTATGCATATGACAAAGCAACACTTTCTAAAAAATTAAGTGTTTCAAGACTTGAACGCACCGACTATTTGAATATAGATTTTACTTCGGAAGATCCGAGCTTGTCAGCATTTGCTGTTAATACCGCTTATGATGAATTTATCCGGTATTATGGTTCTAACCGTTCTGCTACCGCATCAGAATCCATTGATACTTTAAAAAGTATCATGGATAAGAAAAAACAAATTCTTGATGAAAAAAATTTATTGCTTCAACGAGCCGGATTGGGAACTTTTGAAATGCAAAGTTCCGGTGACTTGGATATCATTTCGAACCTGGAGGCAGAGCTAACCAATGAAAGAAGTAAGCTGGCAACTTTGCAAGCTAATTTAAGAAAGGTTAATCAAAGACTGGCTGACCTGGAAAAAAGACCTGCAGAAAAAATATCCGGTGATAATGAAGAAGTGCTTGTACTCAGAAAATCAATGAACGATGCATATGCTGAGTATTTAAGAACCAACGACCAGGCAGATCTGAAAAGATATAATTCGCTAAAAACTCAATACCAGCAAAAAGTATTAGCCTCCAGACCAGTGACATCTACAACCAAAGATCCTGTCACTGAAAGAATGGATCTGATGGCTCAAAAGACTGACCTGGAAATTGACATACAAAGCAGCACTTCATTTATTTCTTCAATACAGTCCAAGATTAACGGGCTTAAAGGAAGTGTAGCATCAACAGCTTCACGCAGTGCTGCCAGTGAAAGTTTATTGAAAGAAGCAGAGCTAGCTAATAAGGAATATATAGATGCTAAACAACGTTATAATGCAGCAACGGATATTGGCGGCGCTTCCCTGATTAATTTCAGGATTATTGTGCCAGGACAACCGGCACTTGCACCTTTACCTTCAAAGCGACCTTTTATTATTGCACTGGCAGGATTAGCAGCTTTATTTTTTAGCATTGGCATCATTATTTTCCTTACTTATCTTGACTCTTCGGTAAGAACCCCGATTATTTTTTCCAAGAATGTGAATTTAAAACTCATAAGCCTGGTCAATTTCATGAACCTGAAAAACAAAAGCATTACCGATGTAATCTCCAATAAAAATATTGCTGTTGACGAAGCAGAACATAAACGAAATAACATCTTTCGTGAATCTCTCCGCAAGCTTCGTTACGAAATTGAAACAAGTGGCAAGAAAATATTTCTTTTTACCAGTACCAAAAAAGGCCAGGGTAAAACTACCCTCATCCAGGCGTTAGCCTACAGCATGAGCCTCAGCAAGAAAAAAGTACTGATCATCGATACTAATTTTTGCAATAACGATCTTACGGTACAATTAAATGCAGAACCTGTATTGGAAAAAATTGTCCCTTACAAGTCAGACAATAAAGCTTTGATTGAGCAGGTAAAAGTATTTTCGAAAGATCTGGGCCTGGGAACTATCTATGCTATTGGTTCGGAAGGTGGAGATTACACGCCATCGGAAATTTTGCCGAGGGAGAACCTGTTGCAACATTTGCATATGTTGACATCTGATTTTGATTACATCTTCCTGGAAGGTCCACCACTGAATGACTTTTCAGACAGTAAAGAATTAGCTCAATACGTTGATGGTGTGATTGCCGTTTTTTCAGCCCAGGATGAAATCAAACAAATTGATAAGCAATCGATTAGTTTTTTCAGAGAATTGAATGGCAAGTTTACCGGGTCTATCCTCAATATGGTGGATCTAAAGAACATTAATGTCACCTGATCAAATAATAAGTTTCAAAAGATTTACTTATTATATATTGCATTAACTTAATCTATTTTATAACCATAGTAACCAATGAAAATGATCAATTTGTATAAGTTGAACGTAGAACTATTCTATTCAAGGAAGAGTTTATCTTTATTCCATATGAATTTTGTATGCCTTTTAACCCTGTCTTTAGCATTCAGTAGCGCAGCATTTGCACAAAACCCTTCAGCTTTAATTAAACAAGATACTTCAAGTGTAATTGAAGAAAAGTTAGTT
>DASTMJ010000353.1:0-9740 GCA_035714205.1 Flavisolibacter sp.
TTTACGCTGGATACCGGCAGGTTATTCAATGAAACCTATAGTACATGGAGCCGTACGCTTGAACAATACAAAATAAGAATACGGGCTTTTTATCCCGATAAAAAACAATTGCAGGTTTTTGTTTCACAAAACGGGCCCAATGCTTTTTATGAATCAATTGAGCACAGGAAACAATGTTGCCACATCCGTAAGGTGGCGCCTCTCCGCAAAGCCCTCCAGGGCAAGGCTGTGTGGATAACCGGTCTTCGTGCTGAACAGTCGCCCGGAAGAAGTTTGATAGAACCATTTGAATGGGATGAGGTAAATGGTGTTATTAAATATCACCCGCTGCTGCACTGGTCGGCAAGGGAAGTCAAAGAATATATTCAACAGCATCATGTTCCTTACAATCCACTTCACGACAAAGGATTTGAAAGTATTGGCTGCGCACCCTGTACCCGTGCTATTAAAGAGGGTGAAGATCCACGGGCAGGAAGGTGGTGGTGGGAAGAAAATTCAAAAAAAGAATGTGGTTTACATCAGCCCATAATTAAATAAACAAACAAAATCATTCTATATGTATAGCTATCAACTAGATTACCTGGCGCAGCTTGAATCGGAAGCCATTTATATTTTTCGTGAGGCTGCTGCGCAATTTGAAAAGCCGGCTTTGTTATTCAGCGGCGGAAAAGATTCCATTACACTTGTTCACCTTGCCAGGAAAGCATTTGCACCCGGTAACATTCCTTTCCCACTTGTGCACATTGATACCGGGCACAATTTTGAAGAGGCCCTGCACTTCCGCGATCGGTTAGCCAGTGAAGTGAATGCAAGATTGATCGTTCGCAAAGTGGAAGATACCATCAGGCAAAAAAACCTTACTGAACCAAAGGGAAAGTTTGCCAGCCGTAACTGGTTGCAAACACATACGCTATTAGATACTATTACAGAATTTGGTTTTGATGCCTGCATTGGTGGTGCAAGACGCGATGAAGAAAAAGCAAGGGCCAAAGAAAGGGTGTTTTCCATACGCGATGAATTTGGTGCCTGGAATCCTAAACTGCAAAGGCCGGAATTGTGGAATATCTATAACGGTAGAATTCACAAAGGTGAAAATGTAAGAGTGTTTCCCATTAGTAACTGGACAGAGCTTGATGTATGGAATTACATACGAAGGGAAGATATCTCACTGCCTTCCATTTACTTTTCACATGAAAGAAAGGTCATTGACTTCGAAGGACAACTGGTATCCGTTTCTCCTTTTATATCCCTGGATGAAAATGATATAGTGGAAACAAAAAAAGTACGATATCGAACAGTAGGTGATATGACATGCACAGCCGCTGTGGAATCAACAGCAGCTACCATTAGCGAGGTGATTGATGAGATTATGGCTACAAGGATCAGTGAACGTGGAGAAACCCGTATTGATGATAAGGTTACGGAAGCGGCCATGGAAGACAGGAAAAAGAACGGGTATTTCTAAGATCTTAAATTAAAAACAGATGGACATATTAAAATTTATAACTGCAGGCAGCGTGGATGATGGTAAAAGCACCCTGATCGGTCGCCTGCTTTACGATAGTAAAAACATATTGGCAGATCAGTTGGAACTGTTGGAAAAACAAACTAAGAACAAGGTCAATGGCGATATTGACCTGGCTTTGTTAACGGATGGCTTAAGGGCCGAAAGAGAACAGGGTATTACCATTGATGTAGCCTACCGCTATTTTGCCACAACAAAAAGAAAATTCATTATAGCAGATGCACCGGGCCATGTACAATACACCCGGAACATGATCACAGGTGCTTCCAATGCGGAAGTGATAGTGATACTGGTTGATGCCCGTAAAGGAATTATTGAACAAACACGAAGACATTCCATTATAGCTTCACTGTTGAAAATTCCACATTGCATTATAGCAGTGAATAAAATGGATTTGGTGGATCATTCAGAAGCTATTTTCCAAACCATTATCCAAGACTACAAACAAGTGGCTGTGCAACTTGAACTTGAAGATGTGCAGTATATACCTGTCAGTGCGTTGCAGGGTGACAATATTGTTGAGCCCTCCAAACATATGAACTGGTACAAGGGCAAAACACTTTTAGGTATTTTAGAAACGATTGAAATCAAACATGACCGCCACCTGCAACATTCCCGTTTCCCCGTGCAATATGTTATTCGTCCGCAAACCGCCGAACTACACGATTACAGGGGCTATGCCGGGCAGATCAGAACCGGTATTTATCGCAGAGGAGATAAGGTTTGCATCCTCCCATCTCACGAGGTTACCACTATAAAATCCATCGAGATCAATAACCAGGAGGTTGAAGAAGCATTTGCTCCGCAAAGTGTGGTGCTGCTGCTTGAAGATGCTATTGATGTAAGCAGGGGAGATGTGATTGTAAAAACAAATGACCTGCCCAGGGTTGAAAATGAAGTGGAGGTTTTGTTATGCTGGATGGATGGCAAACCCTTACAAAAAGGAAAGACCTATTTACTTCAGCATAACAGCACAGTTGTGAAAGCCTTCATTAAAGAGATAGCCTATCGTGTTGATGTGAATACGTTGGAAAAACAATTTGAAACAGCAGAGATTTTTATGAACGAGATCGTTAGCGCTACCATTAAAACCGCAGCACCACTGGCTTATGATGCCTATGCTGATGTACCCGATAATGGGGCGGCTATTTTAATTGATGAAACCAGCAACAGCACTGTAGGTGCCTGTCTTTTTCAATAAACATTGGTTAAAGAATGAAAATAAAAAACGGCGGTGCCATAATGATTTTAATTAAAAGACCCTTCAATAATTGACCATGAATGTAAGAGACCATATCGGAAAAGTATCACTGGTTGGTGCGGGTTGTGGCGACCCGGAACTGCTGACCTTAAAAGCACTGCGCCTTCTGCAGGCTGCTGATGTTGTTTTAACGGACCGGCTGGTAAGCCCGGCCATTATAAAGGAATTTATTTCGCCAAAAGCAATTATAGTTCCGGTTGGTAAACAATGCAGAAAAGGCGCCTCTACTCCCCAGGCTCTTATCAATAAATTGATGGTGAATTATGCCAGGCAAGGTTTGCATGTGGTGAGGTTAAAAGGTGGTGACGTGTCGCTTTTTTCAAATATCCTTGATGAACTGGAATCCTTGCAGGCGGCCGGTATCCCATACGAGATTGTCCCGGGCATCACAGCTGCATTGGGTGCGGCAGCATATGCCGGTATTCCGTTAACAGCCCGCCATTATGCTACCGCTGTGCGTTTTTTAACAGCCTATAAATCTGATGTGGTTTCAGAATCGTATTGGCAGGAACTGGCACAGACCGATGATACCCTTGTGTTTTACATGTCATCCGAAACCCTTGAGGGTGTTGTGCTGAACCTGGTAAACCATGGCATCAGCAAGGATAAATTGCTGGCCGTAATAGAGCAGGCCACCACCCCTTATCAAAACGTGTATACAAGCTCGTTATATAGCTATCATCAAACACTGGGTCAAAGAACATTTTTGTCACCAACACTTATCATCGTTGGAAAGGTGGTTGCGCTGCATCGCCAATTTGATTGGTTTAAAACCAATCATCAAACACATGAATATTTTACGAACATAGTTAGATACCGACATGAACCTGTAAACCAGTTTGTCTTTACTTCCTAATTCCGAAAGCATGTTAGCTCCATCCAAAATAAATATCGTCCAGGAATTGTTAGCGGATCTGAGCCGTGAAGAGGTGATCTGGCTGCATGGCTACCTGGCGGGTGTGGTATCAAAAGAACCTGAAGCCAGCCCCGTCGTCAATAATCTTGCTGTAAAAAAAATAACCATCGCCTATGGTACAGAAACAGGTAATGCGAAGAAACTGGCTACCCGTTTTACGGCCAGGGCAAAACAAAATGGCATGCACACCCGGCTAATAGGACTGGATCAATACAAGCTAAACGATCTTGAAAAAGAAGAATGGTTATTCATTATCATCAGTACACATGGTGAGGGTGAGCCACCCGATGCTGCCAGGCGTTTTTATGATCATTTGCACCAGCAAAAACTTTCTCTTCCCTCCCTCCGGTATGGTGTGCTTGCGTTAGGTGACACTGCATACCCATTATTTTGTAAAGCAGGAGAAGATGTGGACCAGCAATTGCAAAAACTTGGCGCAAGCCGTGTGCAACCATTAAAAAAATGTGATGTTGATTTTGAAAACGATGCAGAGGAATGGTTTAAAACGATTTTGCAGGCGTTAAAAAAACACGATATACCCGGCAATGAAAGGATTCAGCCCATTGTAAAATTACCCGCTTCATCAACAACCAAAAAAGAAAAAAAATATTATGATGGTAAGATCCTTTCCAATATCAACCTGAATGCAAGGGGTTCTGCCAAACAAACTTTTCATTTGGAAATCGGTCTTGATGAACCGGCAGATTATTTACCCGGCGATTCGTTAGCCATTATACCTACCAACCGAAAAGACGTGGTTGCAGAAATTGTGCGTTTAACGGGGATCGATCCCCTCCAAACAGTTACTCTCAATCAACTAACGGGTACGGTGGAAGAGCTCTTAGTCAATCACCTGAATATTTGTTATTTGCTTACATCTACGGTAAAAAGTTATGCTGAGATCACGAAGCTGAACATACCGGATACCAGGATGGATCTTAAAGACCTGCTTCGCATTTATCCTGTTAAAGATGCGGGTCAGTTCCTGGAGGTGCTTTCTATTTTGAAACCCATAGCGCCACGGCTCTATTCCATTTCATCTTCGCCGGCTGCTCACCCGGGAGAGATCCATTTAACAGTAAGCAAACATTGGTTCTTATTACAGGATGAACAACATTATGGATTGTGCAGTGCATTCCTGGGTGACCAGCCCGCCGGCACCCCGATACGGTTTTACATTCATAAAAACAATGCTTTCAAACTTCCCGTCCCGGCAAAAGATATCATCATGGTTGGTGCCGGTACCGGCATTGCACCTTTCCGTTCTTTTATTGCCGAACGTGATGTAACAGGGGCAGAAGGACGTAGCTGGATTTTTTTTGGGGACCAGCATTTTACAACCGATTTTTTATACCAGTCCGAATGGCAGGACTGGCTTAACACAGGATCATTAACAAAAATGAATGTTGCTTTTAGCCGGGACCAGCCCGAAAAAATATACGTGCAACACAAAATGCTTGAACATGCTGCACAGTTGATGGAATGGCTGGATATAGGAGCCTACTTCTATATATGCGGCGCCAGGGATCCATTGAGCGGAGCTGTAGAATCAACGTTACGAAACATCATTTCGCTGCAAAAAAACTATAACGAAGAAGAAGCCACGCAGTACCTGGCGCAGCTAAAAAAAGAAGGCCGGTATCAAAAAGACGTTTATTAAAAGAGGTGTAAGCAAAAACTTAATTTATGAAAGGGAAACCCTTATCAGCGATCGAAAAAATAAAAACATCCAGCAATGGATTAAGAGGTTCACTCAAGGAAAGCCTGCTTGATGAAGTAACCGGGGCCGTGCGGGAAGATGATCATGCCCTCATCAAGTTTCACGGCATGTACGAACAGGATGACCGTGACCTGCGTGAAGAAAGAGCACAACAAAAACTGGAGCGATTGTATTCTTTTATGATCCGGCTTCGAATTCCGGGAGGTCTGATTTCACCTGGTCAATGGTTGGCAGCACATCATGTTGCCGGTGCCTATTCTACCGGGGCTATCAAGATCACCACAAGACAAACTATACAGTTGCATGGTATTTTAAAACGGCACATTAAGCCAACCCTTAAAGATTTTGACTCCGTGAAACTAGATTCCATTGCCGCTTGTGGAGATGTAAACCGCAATGTAATCTGCAGCAGCGACCCTACACAATCTCAGTTGCACCAGCAGATACATGCCTGGGCAGACAAGATCAGTACTGCCTTGCTTCCCAAAACAAGAGCTTATTATGAAGTGTGGCTTGATGAAGAAGTTTTGATGGATAAAAAGGAAGACGATCCTTTATACCAGGATCGTTACCTGCCACGTAAATTCAAAATAGCCATTGCCATCCCACCTAATAATGATGTTGATGTTTTTGGAAATGATTTGGGTTTGATCGCTATTGTTGAAGATGGACAGTTCAAAGGTTTTAACCTGGCTGTTGGTGGTGGCTTAAGTTCCACCCATGGTAATGCTGCCACCTATGCACGACTGGCCACCGTAATTGGTTTTGTGGATTCAGAAGAAAAGATCATGAAAGCCATTTATGAAGTGTTAACCGTGCAAAGAGATTTTGGTAACCGCAGCGACCGCAAACTGGCACGTTTGAAATATACGGTTGATGAAATGGGTATTGCAGCGTTTAAGGCCGAACTGGAACGGAGGTGTGGATTTGTGTTGGAGGAAGCAAGACCTTACCGGTTCACTGAACGTAAAGATCATTTTGGCTGGCAGCAACATACCAATGGTTTGTGGTATTATACCGTGTTTGTAGAAAACGGCCGCGTGGTAGACGATGAACAACTAGCCATGAAAACGGCTTTTTACGAAGTGGCTAAAACTGGCAAGGCCAATTTCCGGTTTACTCCCAATCAAAACCTGATCGTGTCTGATATTGCAGGAGAAAATAAAAAAATTATTGAAGCCATCCTTGGCAAGTATGGTATTCTTCAGCATACTGAAGCCGCCATCCCCTTACGCAAACATGCCATTGCCTGTGTCGCGTTTAATACCTGTCCGCTAGCCCTTGCAGAGGCCCAACGTTACCTGCCATCGCTTATCTCCAAAATAGAACCTATTCTCAAAAAATACCAGTTAGTTGAGGAGGAGATCAGTTTGCGAATGACGGGTTGCCCCAATGGTTGCGGACGATCGCCGCTGGCGGAGATCGGGTTGATTGGAACTTCTTATGGAAAGTATAACCTGCATATTGGTGGTGACAGCATAGGTGAGCGGCTTAATAAAATCTATAAGGAGAACCTGGATGAAGACGGCATCCTGGAAGAACTTGATATGCTGTTTGCCGCTTACAGTAAAAAGAGAACAGCAGGAGAAACGTTTGGCGATTTTGTGTTGCGTGAAAATTTTATAACAAGCTAAACAGGTTCATGAAAACAAAACAACAGGATCGGATAAACGAAAAGGCAACGACAGAAATCAATCACCTGTTCCCGGTTTTTCTTAAGCTTGAAGAACTGGAGGTGTTACTGGTTGGTGCCGGTGCTGTAGGCCTGGAGAAGTTGCAGGCCATCCTTCACAATGCCCCTGCCACCCGCATACAGGTTGTGGCTGAAGTGATTTCCGAACCTGTAAAAACTCTTGCTGGTTCCTATCCTTCTGTCTCCCTCGTGGAAAAGATGTTTGATCCGAATGACCTGCTGGGCAAAGACCTGGTGTTTGTAGCCGTGAACAATAAAGAAACCAGTATGATGATATGTGAAGCAGCCCGGGAGAGAAAGCTGCTTGTCAACGTTGCCGATACCCCTGGACTCTGCGATTTTTATTTAGGTTCTATTGTAAAAAAAGGTTCGGTTAAAATTGCCATCTCCACCAATGGAAAATCACCCACTATGGCCAAACGATTGAAAGAAATTTTGCAGCTGGCCATCCCTATGGAAATTAATGTGGCTGTAGACAACCTGGATAAAATAAGATCGAGGCTCAATGGGAATTATGCTGATAAGGTCAGGAAATTGAATGCCATAACCAGTGGTCTTGTTGAAGCAGATAACCGGGAGAAAGAAAAAAAATGGAAAAGAACAGCATCCCTGATTCTGATTGCTTTTGCATTTATGTTGCTAGGACATTTTATTTTTTCCTACATCCCGTTAAAAGAGGTAAGTGCTGATGCCCTTCAATGGTATAAGTCACTGGATGAGAATTTTGGCTGGATGATACTAGCGGGCTTTTTGGCGCAACTGGTGGATGGTGCTACCAGTATGGGTTATGGTGTTACCAGTGCAATTGTACTGATGTCGGCCAATGTAAGTCCGGCAGCAATCAGCGGCAGCATTCATACTGCTGAAATGTTTGCAAGCGGAGCTTCCGGTTACAGTCATTACAAGTTTGGAAATGTAAATAAAAAAATGTTCAAAGCTTTGCTTATTCCCGGTGTAGCCGGCGCCATCCTGGGAGCCGTTTTACTGGTTAAATTTGGTGAAACCCATATTTCCTACATTCGTCCGGCCATGGCTGTGTATACCTTATTTCTCGGTATTAAGATCTTCATAAACGCATTTAAAAATTCAACAGTCAGAAAAAAATTCAGGCATTATGGATGGCTGGCAGGTGCGGGCGGATTCCTGGATTCTTTCGGGGGCGGAGGATGGGGACCGATAGTATCGGCAACACTCATCACCAGGGGAAGAACGCCCCGTTTTGTAGTAGGTTCAGTAAGTCTTACCGAGTTCTTTGTAACGTTTGCCAGCGCCTTTAGTTTTTTTATGATGATAGGCGTACAACACTGGCAAGTGATCCTGGCACTGATCATAGGGGGCATTATTGCCGCTCCTCTTTCTGCTTTGCTGGCCGGGAAACTTCCCAGGAAAGCCTCTTTTATTTTATTGGGAACGATCGTGGTTATATGGAGTGTCAGAATCTTAATTAAAGTAGTATAAGCATTCACCTGAATGTTTATACTATGAATAAGATGTCCTGGTAATATTCCCATACTTGTTAGCCTGCCTGCATATGGCCCGCTGCTAAATTGTATAGCAGCTGTTTCTTCACCAGGATATTCCCTGGTGATTCCTGCTGAATGAACTTTCTGTCTCATCATTGATGGTATTGTTCTTAAGTTTCTGTTCGCTGATTTTTCCTGAAATGGATCGGCAAAGCCCTGAACCAGTGAACACCTGATTACGGAAGTTTTCCAGCACCTGTTTGTTCTGTATATTAGTTAGCAGCTTGTTATGTCAGCGGCACAACCTCCAGTCTCTCATTCACAAACCATAAATATGAAACAGCTCTTAACCATTTTTATCTGCCTTATTTTTAGTTTAACCCTCCATGCACAATTAACCGGCAATGACATGATCGGCCTTGCGCAAATAAAAAAGGGAATGAAAAGTAAACGGGTCAGCAGCTATGATACAAGCGGCGGGAACAGGGATCATTTATCAAAGATCAAAAACAATGAAAAACGGGTGTTGTTTGATGTGAAAGGCGCCGGCATCATCAATCATATCTGGATCACCATTGCCCCCGGACCAGAAACCATATTACGGGACGACATCGTTCTGCGGATGTATTGGGATGGCAATGATTACCCATCCGTGGAAGCACCGCTTGGATCATTTTTCGGGCAGGGTTGGAATGAATCGTACCCTTATTTCACGCAACCACTGAATGTGGCCCCGGGAGATTCAAAAGCCCTGGTAAGTTATTTTGCCATGCCTTTTGCCAGGGGTGCCCGCATAGAAATTGAAAACCAGAACGAAAGGGAGATCGATAATTTTTATTATTATGTGGATTATTATGAGATGGCGCAACTGCCTGCCGACATGGGGCGGTTTCATGCCTGGTTCAATAACCAGGTAACGGAAACCGATTCGGTGGAAAGAGAAAATGAATGGGGAGTGCTGGGCCAACAGGGAATCAACAAAAAAGGTGAACGTAATTACCTGGTTGCCGATATCAAGGGCAAGGGCCAGTTTGTAGGCGTAAATTATTATGTCAACTCACCCTCACCCATTTGGTACGGTGAGGGTGATGATATGTTCTTTATTGATGGCGCCAGCTACCCAACCCTGCATGGTACGGGTACCGAAGATTATTTTAATACA
>DASTMJ010000354.1:0-1745 GCA_035714205.1 Flavisolibacter sp.
ATAATTTACAGGCAGGAAAAATGGAAGCATTCAAAAATGGTGGTGTGTTGAATGCCCGGTTCTCACCTGGCGATCATTATGCTATAGAAAAGATCCGGCAAAACGGTTTTATTGCCCAGGAAGTGGAACAGGCAGCCACAGAAGCCAACTACGATTTTAACGGAGTAAAAAAACCACAAAACGACAGGGACACTTATGGCCTCTCTTATTCACAATTTGTGGTGCCGCTGGTAAAAGCCGTGCAGGAGCAACAATCTATCATCGAAAAACAAAATGACGAACTAAAAAAACTGAAAGAGCAGGTAGATGCTCTGACCAAAGCCGTTCAAACTTTATCTTCTAACAAGTAAATCATGGGTATGAAAAAGATCTTTCTTTTATTAATGGCCCATGCCTTTGCCTGCCAGCTTTGGGCACAGGGGACACTGCACCTTACTCCCGGTGCCAATATCAGGAGTTTGGGTGGCGGGTACCTGGTTTTGGACGATATGCATATTATGAATGATGGTTCTTTTAAGCAGGCTCCCGGTGAGGGATTTGTAAAGTTTACCGGCGGCGCAACTGTAAACTTGTCGGGCAACGGGCTTACCCGCCTGGATGAAGTTTTGATGTCTAAAACGGGTATGGCCGTGCTGAATCTTCAAACCAATATTACTGTTGTTTCAAAGGTGAATTTTTCCGGGGGCTTGCTGAATTTGAATAACAGCATATTAGACCTGGAGAGCTCCGGCATCTTCACTTCCGAATCAGAAATCAGCAGGGCCTTTACAACCGGGTTGGGGTATATACAGGTAACAGGTGACCTTAATTCTCCCGCTTCGATAAACCTGGGTAACCTGGGCGCCATGATCACCTCTGCGGCCAACCTTGGAATGACAACCATCCGGCGTGGACATGCTATTCAAACAGCAGTATACGGCTCCAATCATTCGATCCGGCGTTATTATGATATTGTTCCCACAAAGAACCAGAATTTAAAAGCTACGCTGCGCTTTTATTATTTTGATGCAGAATTAAACAGCATTCCGGAAACCAGCCTTCATCAATGGAAAAGCAAGGATAATATCAATTGGGATTTTGTAGGAGCCGATTCACGGAACACATCGGATAACTATGTAGAAAAAATATCCATCAACAAATTTGAACGCTGGACGCTGGCAACTGCCACTTCACCACTTATTAGTTGTCCACCCGACATAGCCGTGAATGCGAACCTGAAAGGATGCAAGGCATCTGTATCTTTTGCTGCTAACGCAACCGGTGTTCCTGCCCCTGCCATCATTTATAAAATTGGTAATGCAACCATAACGTCTCCATATACATTTTCCAAAGGAACAACAACGGTTACGGCCATTGCATCGAACGGGGTGGCACCTGAGGCTACCTGTACGTTCACGGTTACTGTTACCTGCGGAAGCGGGCCAACCATTACAACAATTACAGAAGCTGAAAGAACGGCGGTTCCGGTAGCTGACAGGTTTTCTGTATTGGCGAGACCCAATCCATCAAACAGTTATTTTACCCTGCAGCTAAAGAGCAATTCATCTTTGCCGGTAACTATCAGGATTGTTGATATACTGGGCAGGGTAGTGGAATCAAGGTGGAATCTGGCTCCCAATAGCCTGGTACAATTTGGACAAATGTACCGGCCGGGAATCTATTTTGCTGAAGCAGTACAGGGCAAAGAGAAATTAACATTAAAACTGTTGAAACAGGCCTATTAATTCTTTGATAGCCCACGATAC
>DASTMJ010000355.1:0-10888 GCA_035714205.1 Flavisolibacter sp.
AAAATAATTGTCCAGTCAGTTCGTTATACTCCTTATCAAATGTTCCACCGGTAATAAAAATGCGAATACTCATAATGTAAAGATTGCCCTAAAATTAGGGAGAGAAGGTGATGATTAAGAACCTGGCTTTATTACCGGTTAAGCTCACGGAAAAGTACTGTGCATTTATTTAGTAGTATGTGCAGAGGCAATTGTAATCATACCGCTAAAAAAAGGAATAATAGCGCCGCAAGAACTCAGGATTATAAACCACAACTTTTTTAGTGTAGAGCTTCTTTTTCCATGCTTTTGCCGATCATATAACCCAATACGGCACCCAATAATGCTCCAATGATCAAGGCAGTATAATTAACACCAGCGGCAAAAAAACTTATCATCAGGCCAAATACGGTAAAAAGTATGGCCCAGGTAATTCTGCCTTTCGTTCTTTGCCGGGCTGGTATGTCGGAAGGTTTCCGGTACTCATGATGACCATGACGTTTGCGGCTTTGTGGCATACAATGTTTTTTGAAAAGTTAAATAAAAATATGTGTATACGCAATGAAGTTTATCAGTTCTCCCTAACTACTTTTAGATCTGGGCTCCCGAAACTTTCCATTCAAAATACTGGTATCAAGAATCTTTAAATAATACCAACACACCAGTGCCATTACAATTGCTTTGAAACCTATAGTTTCGCAAACAGACAAAAAACCATCAATGAAAGCTGCAGGAAGTGCTGAACTAAAACAGGAACTAAAAGACCTTTCCCAGGCAAGATTAGTTGACCTGTGTTTACGTCTGGCACGGTTCAAAAAAGAAAATAAGGAGTTGTTAACCTATCTTTTGTTTGATGCCGATGATCTTCAGGCTTACATCGAAAGTGTAAAACAGGAAATAAGTGATAATTTTTCCGAAATCAACACGTCCAGTCTGTATTATGTCAAAAAAAGTTTGCGCAAGATTTTACGCACTGTAAATAAACACGTTCGTTACACTGGAGAAAAGCAGGCAGAAGTTGAACTTTTACTCCACTTTTGTAAAACTTTGCATAGCTCAAAAATTCCCTTTCGTAAAAGCAATGCATTACACAATCTTTACCTCTCGCAGTTAAAAAAAATCAAAGCCACCGTATCAACTTTACATGAAGACCTGCAATTCGATTACATGCGCCAACTGGAAGGGCTGCAGGAGTGATAAATATGCCAGCTGTTTAAAATTTAACCAATAATCCGATTCCCACCAGGGATTTTAATTGCACTGCAGCTGATTTTCCATCATCCCCAAATAAGCGAACATCATCGTCATAAATAAGGTCAACATTCCAGCTTGCTGATAAAACTTTAGAAAGTTTTACAGAAAGTACGTTCGTCATAAACACATCGATCTTATCAGGATTGTTTTTATAGTTTGAAAAAAGATCTAGCTTGCCTTTATAGGTAAGACTTGGTGAGAATTCTTTTAAATAATTGGCTGAAACAAATGCCCCAAACTCAGACCTGGTATGCTTTCCTGGCTCAACTCCATAAAACCCTTTGGCAGATAGAGTATCATCTTTTACAATGACCCATCGGGCTGTTACTGGAGAAAAGAATAATGAAAAATTTTGATTGGGTTTATAGTCCATACCAATACTGGTTAAAACATAGGCCGGTGAAAGAAACGCCGATGCAAAGGTTTTTACATCTTCAGGATAGGTATAACCTTTAAAAAACTGCGAACGGAAATTAACCAGCGCTGCCACATTCCATTTTTCTGAAACAGCACGTCCGTATTTTGATAACAAATCAATCCGGTCATCGTTTTTTCGACTACCCAAACTGCTGGTTCTTACATAACCAAAGTTGAAATCAAGGGTATTGTCCCAACTGTGAATGTCTTTTTTGTAAAATGCGTACAGGTTTAGTATGGATGTTACGGCCAATGAAAAATTATCTCCGCCGGCTGCCCAGTTACTTAAAGATCCCTGGGAAAGATTGATGTTATATAAGCCCCCTCTCCTCCATTCTTTTTTAAGTGTGTCAGCTTCCTTTTTTATGATAACAGCTGCATCGGAACTTAACTTTTTAACGGTTTCATCCTGGGCATACAGGTTCCAAAATGCAAAAATGAAAATAGCCGTTAGTACTTTTTTCATAAACAATGTTTTGAAAGCAGGAGATAAACTAAAATTAAATTTACAGAATGTTCAATAAGGGTCATATAAATTATGAGGTTGAAACGCAAAAGTCTATTCATGGTAAAGGTGCATATGCAAAAAAAATGATCCCTGCCCGTATATGCTTACATTGAATCATGTTGAGTTTTATGCCATAATAAACTTAAACGCCATGAAGAACGAACTTAATTACGGCCTTCCCATTTTAAAGGTCAAAAGAAAACATACCTGCGGTTCAGCAGATGTCAAGGACCATCTGAAGGTTAATTGTTTAGTTCCAAAAAAATGCTGGTTAATAAAGGGTATCAGGCTCATGTATTAACCTATTGTTATTAACTTTCAACAATAATCAATTTAAATATGAAATACCTTTTGGTTTTGATCTCGCTGCTATCTGTCCAGTGTTTCGGACAAACAAAAGCGGATGATGTTAGATCTTTTGAATTAAAGAACGGAATGAAATTTCTTGTTTTGGAAGATCATTCCATTCCCAATGCAAATATGTATTTGTTTTACAAAGTGGGTAGCCGAAACGAGCACCCCGGCATTACCGGCCTTTCTCATTTTTTTGAACACATGATGTTCAATGGTGCAAAAAAATACGGCCCTAAAAAGTTTGACCAGGTGATGGAATACAATGGTGGGTCAAACAATGCTTATACTACAAACGATGTTACGGTTTATACCAACTGGTTTCCCGCGTCTTCTATGGAAGTGATCTTTGACCTGGAAGCAGATCGCATTTCAAGTTTGAGTATTGATTCAGCAATGGTAGAAAGCGAAAGGGGAGTTGTGTTATCGGAGCGCAGTACCGGGCTTGAAAACTCTCCCTGGCGTTTATTAATCGAAAATGTAGAAGCCACTGCTTTTCAAACAGGGCCTTATCACTGGCCGGTTATTGGCTATGAACAGGATATTAAAAACTGGACAAAACAAGACCTGGAATATTATTTCAAAACTTATTATGCACCTAATAATTGCGTGGTAGTGGTATCAGGGAATGTAAAGTTTAATGATGTAAAAGCAATGGCAGAAAAATACCTGGAACCTATTCCTGCTCAACCAGACGCAAAACCGGTTCACCTGGTTGAAACACCACAAACAGGAGAAAGAAGGATCACCGTACAAAAAGAGGTCTCCAGTCCATACCTGGCCATTGGCTATCACGTACCCAATGCGCAAAGTGAAGATTTTTATGCGCTGGATATTTTAAGTTCAATTCTATCAAGTGGTAATTCCTCAAGGTTGTATTCGGCGTTAGTAGATAAAAAGCAATTAGCGTCTTCAGTTTTTACAAACTTTGGTCCAACCTTCGACGCTTCTTTATTTGGAATTATGGCCCAAACCAATAAAGGGAAAAATGTAAATGAGTTGGAACAGGCCATCTATGAAGAATTGGAGAAAATTAAAATAAACGGAATTACGGAAAAAGAATTGCAGAAAATCAAAAATCAAAAACTGATAGAGTTTTACAACCAGGTGGAGACAATAAATGGTAAGTCAAATAATATTGGTACCTACGAAGTTTTTTTTGGTGACTACCGTAAAATGTTTGATGCTCCGGCCGCGTACAATAAAGTAACACTTGACGACATAAAGAAAGTAGCCAATAAATATATTAAGAAGAGTACACGTACAGTTGGTATTTTAAAATCAAATGTTGAAGAATAATTATTAACCATTCCTTTTTAACGAATTAATCCAGGAGAAATGAAAAAAATAATCATACTATATTTTATACTGGCCCTGGTTTTATGCCCCGGCCTCGTGCCTGCACAAACAGCTGCCTTTAAACTACCAGCTTATGAAAAATTAGTGCTGAGAAATGGGTTAACCCTTTATATCATGGAGCAACATGAAGTACCCATGATCAATGTTTCAGCTGTCATTCCGGCCGGTGCTATTTATGATGGAAATCAAAATGGGCTGGCCTCAATTACGGCCACCTCACTTACCAAGGGCACAAAAAATTTGACGAAACAGCAGTTGGAAGAAGAACTGGATTTTATTGGCGCCACCATAAATACGTACGCAACAAAAGAAACTGCCGGCTTGAATGCAAAATTTGCATCAAAAGACAAAGACAAACTGCTACCCATCATTCGTGATATTTTAATAACACCGGTGTTTGATGAAAATGAATTTGCAAAATCAAAAACTCTGGCTCTTGCATCATTGGACCGTGCAAAAGAAAGTCCCCGCTCAGTAATTGATAATTATTTTGACCAGCTTGCCTATGGTCAGCATGTATATGCTAACCCGGAAAGAGGGCGTTCTGCCACTGTTTCGAAATTAACTGCAGAAGATGCAAAAAAGTTTTATAAAGATCATTATTTGCCAAACGGTTCAGCTATAGCCGTGGTGGGTGATTTTAACGCAAAGGAAATGAAGACAAAACTTACTGAGTTATTCACCAAATGGGAAAAAGGTGTAACGCCGGCCAATAAAGCTGGTGTGCCAATTAACCCTGTTAAAGAAGCCCGGGTTTTATTAGTGAATAAAGACGATGCAAAAGAAACAACTTTTATAATTGGTGGACCAGGTGTTCCACGCAGTAATCCGGATTATGTTGCAATGGAAGTTGTAAATACAGCCTTTGGCGGTCGTTTTACATCCTGGCTGAATGATGAACTTCGTGTAAATACCGGCCTTACCTATGGTGCAAGAAGTAACTTCAACCGTTTGAAAAATGCAGGCACCTTTGCCATATCAACATTTACCGCAACAAAAAATACCGAAGCTGCTATGGATAAATCCCTGGAAGTGTTACAAAAATTACACACAACAGGGCTAGATGAAACTACATTAACATCCGCCAAAAATTATGTGAAAGGGGGCTTCCCTCCCCGTTATGAAACATCGGGGCAACTGGCTGGTCTTCTTACATCTATGTTCTGGTACGGTTATGACGAATCGTTCATCAATAACTTTCAGAAGACTGTGGATGAATTAACCGTGCAAAAAGCGAAAGATATCATCAGTAAATACTATCCTAAAAATAATATGCAATTTATAATGATTGGGAAAGCTGAAGACATCAGGAAGATTGCTGAGAAGTACGGTAAGGTTAGGGAAGAACAAATTAAAGATGAAGGTGTAAAAACATTTTAATTTATTATACAATTTATAAAGCCCTGCCTTCGGTGGGGCTTTTTTATGGCTTGCACACAAATTGCATATGCGGTTAATTAAAGGGTATTATGCCGAAAGTACATATTAAAAAGTCGGAAATGATCGGGGGTGAGCATTTTAAACTTAAAAAGATCAAATTCGATCTGGAGAAACAGGATGGAACCATCGAAGAACAGGAAAGAGAAGTGTATGAACATGGAAATGCAGTTGCGGCATTGCTATACAATCCTTTTCAAAGCACAATCCTCCTGACAAAACAATTTCGCCTACCCAGTTTTATGAATGGCAATCCCTCGGGCATGTTGACGGAAGTTTGCGCAGGGTTGATAGATGATGGTGAACACCCGGAAGAAACCATTAAAAGAGAGATCCTGGAAGAAACAGGGTATAAGATAAATAAGGTGCAAAAAGTTTACGAGGCCTATACATCCGCAGGTGCGAGTACGGAATTACTCTACCTGTACCTTGCTGAGTATCATAAAGAACAGAAGGTGAGTGAAGGCGGAGGAGTGCAGGATGAGGGAGAACATATTGAACTTGATGAGATGAGCTTTCATAAATGCATGGATCTTTTAGAGAATGGACAAATCAGAGATGCAAAGACCATTATTCTTTTACAGTACGCCATGTTAAAAGGAGTCTTACGATAATAGTGAGGAAAATGCTGTACAGATCGATAAAACCAATGTGAATATTTGGTTGTACCAATTGGTAAATAGGCTGAACAGTTAAAATAATCAGTATTAAATGGCAGGCAATTTGACTTATGTAGAAAAACACTTCATGAATACGATCAAAGGATATATGGTTAGAATGTGGACGAGTGATAAAGATATTCATTCGCAAAAGTTTTTTTCTGCTGAAAATATGCTTACTGCCAGAAGGGAGGCGTTCGAATATGCAAATAACCTGTTGGATATTATGGAAGATGCAAAAAAGGCTGGCGTAATAAACTATAATAATCCAGAAGATATTTTAAATCCTGAAACAAGTATTGAAGATGTAATAATAGGAAGTGTGCATGTAAGTATAGTGTACGAACATACGAAGGACGGAATCACATCAACCGATGAAGATCTTATATATATGCCGGTACCGGACGAAGGCAGTACCATTGATATTCCGCTTGATGAACAGCGCATCATGCAAGTTACCAGGATTGAAACGATTGACCTTACTGATCCTGAAACCATACGAATTCACAACCGGGAAGCGGAATACTATATAAAAAATGGCGGGCATCAGGGTGTTGTTTTTTTAACTATAGAGTCAAGAGAACTTTTTTTATTGATGGAAGATTTTGTTCGCCTGAAAAATAAAGATCTCATAATTGTTGAAGAAACAACAAACGTAAATGAGCAGGTATGATTTGCTTTCCAGGTGTGCAGGTAATAATACTTTTATAGTTTCCTTCAATTCATACACCGGAATTTACAACTCATTGTACTCATCAATTTATAGCCACACCATGCCTTCTAATATTGCACTGCCAAATCAGTAATCCGTGTACAAAAGTGTGAAAAAAACCAAAACCACCTTTCTGCGGGGCTGACCATTCGTAAATCAAATAAAAAAGAAACATGAAGAAGATGTTGTTTATTGCTGCGGCAGCGGCCTTGACTTTTACTGCCTGTAAAAAAGATGATTCAGTTGACAACCCCGGTGGAGAAACGTCAAAACTTTTGAAAAAAATTACAAAGACCGAAGACGATGTGACCGTTGTGTACAATCTTGTTTATGATGGCAATAAACGTTTAACGTCAATTACCAGTTCGGACAACCTTGAAAAAACATTGATTAGTTATGACGCTGCTGGTAACATTGTAAAAGTTGAAGAAACTGAAGCTGATTTTAAAAATATTTATACATATACCTATGCTAATAACATTCCTGTTTCCGCCACTTTCAAAAGTTGGGAGTTAACTGCCGGCGAACCAGATGATTTAATTGAAAATGATATTCTTACCTACACCGTACAGAATGACCAGGTAACTAATATACATCTTGAGATGACCATGCACGAAGAAGAGGCAGATTTTAAATTGTCTTATACCAACGGTAACCTTACCAAAATAGAAACAGTTGACAGTGATCTTTACACAGCTACATTTGTTTATGGCAATAAAAAAGCACCTTTCCCAAAACTTTCCAAATATGTGCTTGACCAGGCAGGATTCTCACTGCAGTTTTTTGCAAAAAATGAATTGCTTTCTGCTACCTACGATTTCCCTGATACTTTCTTAGATAGAACCATCACCACTCAATATACTTATGATGGAGCAGGTTTCCCTTTAACATCAAATGACGGAGAAACAGTAATGTCATTTGAATACCAGTAAATAATTTTTATTAATCTGAATCCATCCCTGCTTTTCAGGGGTGGATTTTTTCTTTGACCTGATGGAATTTGTTCACCTAAGTGCATGATGTATTTTATAAGCTGGAAAATAATCTGTAACCAGGAATGATTTCATGAAAAAAACACAGTGAACAAAACCAATAATGGAACTAAATTAGGATCACTCCAAAACTACCCCTTTGCTACTTGCAATTAAATCCTCCACTTATGAATCTGGAAATGAACTTAAACATATCGCAGAAGACAAGCCGTGGTTTGGATAATTATTTCTTCTGGAATCCAACACATATGGCGTTCAATTTAGTAAGCATGCAATAAGGCAGATGTGGAGAATACCAGGAAAAAATACGATCAGAACTACCAGCGCTTGCAGCTATCACCTATATTTTCTATACTTGTAGCTTCATAATTACCAATATCTATTGAAGGATTACTATAATTCCGTTCAATAGCTTATTTACCTCCTGTTTTTACAGGAGGTTGTTTTTTTTAACGATCTCAAATTCTATTGATCTTCTTCTTTTTTAAGTTTAGGTTTTAGCTGGTTTTTTGTAACCCAACGCCTTGCGCCTTTTTCATCCACCCAGTAATATTTTGAATCATCATCTATATAAATTATTTGTCCGTCAGGTCCCACCCATTCTTCGGAGGTTTTGTCTGTTAGCTTGCCTTTTCCTTTTGTTGCCAGTTCTGCCGTTTTATTGCCTGCTTTTTTAGCACCTTTCTTAATTTTTTTACCAACCCTTTTTACAGTGCTTTCTTCATTTTTTTTGGTTTCCTGGGCATAGGATGTAGCGGTTAAACCCATTAGAGCAATAGCTGCGGAAAGAACAAATAGCTTTTTCATAACTCAATTTTTGTGAATGCAGAAGAAACCATCTAAAACGATGCCACCATAGCATATCATTGACATCACTTATTCCTGATTGATGATATCATATTTTTAATCCGATACTAACCTGCCTGATGTGTAAAAGGCATGATTTTTATATATAGCTGTTGACCCGGCAACGGAAAAATCTGGCCTGTAATAAAGCATTATTTATGAAAGTGAATTGGATAAGCTGTAAGCGATTTGTCATCATGATGCTGAATATCCTGATACTGGTTCAAATCAGTTCCTGTACAAAAGAAAGCAATCTACATCCGCAACAGGGACCTATGCCATCTCCGGCTCCGGATGAGCCTGTATACATGAATCTCACATCGGCCACACAGGCCATCAATAGCAATATCGGGGGTTACTTTGTTGCTTTGCCTTCCAATTATACCAAAACATCCAACACTTTTCCATTACTGGTCTATATGCACGGTGCAGGACAAATGGGAAATGGAAGCACTGATCTTCATCTGTTATTAAAAGATGGTGTGGCCCAGGTGTTGCGAGATAAAAAATTTCCAGGCAGTTTCACGGTAAATGGCAACACACACTCATTAATTGTACTGATGCCACAGGTTAAAAGTTTTCCAGGAACTGATGATGTAAAAGCGTCAATTGAAATGGCAAAGAAAAAATGGAGGATTGATGCTTCACGTATTTATGTTTCCGGGCTCAGTGCTGGTAGTATGGCAGCTTGCGATCTTGCCGCACAAATGCCTTCACAAATTGCTGCACTGGTACCTATGGCCGGTGTTTCCACAGACTATGCAACCACTGATAAATGCCAGCGCATAGCTTCAGCTAAATTGCCCGTGTGGGCATTTCATTCTGCTGACGATGCGCAGGTTAGCGTTGATATGACAAAGGGTTTTGTTCAAAGGCTGGCTTCTTTAAATCCTATTAACCCTCCAAAACTTACCATCTGGCCTTCTGGTGGACACGATGCGTGGACACGAGCGGTTAACCCGGATTATAAAGAGAACGGTAAGAATATTTACGAATGGATGTTGCAGTACACAAAATAACAATTGGCCTGGTACTTCATTCCGGTGTTGTAATCATCATGCGCCTGTTAGCAGAAGTGTTCTTTGCGATAATAATAATTTCTCCTTTCGTTTTATCCACGATGCCTTTATTGGTCAGTTCGTCCGGATGAATATTATTTTGAAAGGCAAGACTAAGATTATTGCCCTCTATGGTGTAAGTTCCTGCATATAATTCCCCTTTTTCGTGGTAATCAAAAAAATCCCTGGTTCTGAGGTAGATGTAATAATCACCCGATGCAGACTTTCCATAATAAATTACCGGTAGCTTTCTCTTTTCTTCTGTATCCTGTTTTACTTCCTTACCGCCTGAAGTAGTTGCACAGGAATTAAAAAATAATAGAAGTATAATAAAGAAGAACCGGAACATATAATAATTGCCGCAATTATCAGGCCTTTTGCGGATTATTATTGATCAATTGCGCTAACCCTAACCTACATGATTGGTATTTAGAGTTTTATGTGAGAATAATCTTAATGGAATAAAGAATCATTTTCAACTTTCTTTTTTATTTCGGAAGCTTCCAGTTTAATAATGCTTTTATATTCTGCACAATTATAGGCCCTGGCATCTTCTGCTCCAAACCTGGCAAGCTGTTCCAGCTTTGTTAAAAGTGATGTTTTGTCCCCGGCGGCAGAAGCACATTCCATGTACAATTTTTGTAAGGCAAGTTCTGCGTCATAGCTGCCTGTAAGCTCCAGGCGATTTGGTCTAAACGTATATTTTTCAGGATCGTACCTGGCATACTGGCTCATAAAATAATCGACTGCTTTTTCCCTGTTCCACAACATACTGAGTATTAGAGAAATGAATGTGCCAAAATTAAATGCTTGTTGTATCTCCAACCAAAATCATCCGCACACCTATCATTTGTCATATTTTTTTCTGGGTACACTTTCTAACTTTTACAGGCTAATGATGTTTTTCATCTAAAAAAGGTGTTATGAAATGCTATATTTTATTTCTTTCTGCGTTTATTTCTATGGGTGCATATACGCAGCAATGGACCAAACAATATGATTTTGTTGACGACGCCATTTGTGGCCTTTCAAAAGTGGGTAAAGGAGAAAAACGAGGTTACGTTGATAAGGACGGTAACCTGGTAGTGCCACTTATTTATGACGATGCCATGCAATTTAATGAAGGGATGGCCGCCGTAAAAAAAGGCTCGAAGTGGGGGTACGTAGATAGTACAGGAAAAGAAATTGTTCCGTTTATTTACGAAGAAGCTTATACTTTTTCTGAGCATATGGGATTGGTGATGAAAAATAATATGTTTGGATTTATTAATAAATCAGGCGAGGTTATTATTCCCATCCAATACGAAAATGCCTCA
>DASTMJ010000356.1:0-22964 GCA_035714205.1 Flavisolibacter sp.
GGCGTTTGCCTTATTATTACAACCCGATGGGAAAATTGTACCAGTTGGCGTATCCGACTATTTTAATCAATCGGAAATTGCGTTGGCCAGGTATAATCCGGATGGTACGCCAGATCCTACGTTTGATGGAGATGGAAAACAAATCACCGATATTGGAGGAGTTAGAAATAGTGCTTTTGCAGCGGCTCTTCAAACGGATGGAAGGATTGTTGTGACAGGAGATATTTTCACTTCACATGGGAATGACTTTTTACTTGCCCGTTATAATGAAAACGGCTCACTGGATAATAGTTTTTCAGGTGATGGAATTGTGATTATGGATATGGGTTCAACAAATGAAACACCACAGGCTATAGCTATACAAGAAGATGGAAAAATAGTTACAGGAGGGTTATTTAACGGCGGCAGCAGTATTGATTTTATACTTGCCCGTTTTAATGCCAATGGAACTATCGATAATGGTTTTTCAGGTGATGGTAAGGTTATCACCGATTTTGGTTTTGGTTCAGATGTGGTTAACAGCATCAGCATGGATAACAACAGGATATATGCTGTTGGGTATACATTATATCTTGGTTTATCCGGCGCAATTGCTGCCTACCTGATAAACGATATTGCTAAGCCATGTCCGGCTGATGTAGAGGTTGTTACAGAGCCGGGGCTTTGCTCTGCTACAGTTCAAAATATAGATCCATTTATTAAAGATCTATCTGCGGTCAGGTATGAATTATCAGGTGCTACTTCATTATCAGGAAACGGGTCGGCAAGCGGACAGGCTTTTAATTCAGGTACAACAACAGTTACTTACTATTTACTAAACAACCCCGAAAAAATCTGCAGCTTTACTGTGCAGGTAAATGATACGGTTGCTCCACAAATAAAGTACCCAGTGCAGATTGAACTTTGTTTTAATGAATCTAATCAATACACGATTCCTGTAGTAGAAGTAAAGGATAACTGCGGGGTTCATAATATTTCATTTTCTATTAGCGGGGCTACGCAAAGAACAGGCGTAGGAAATAATGCCAGCGGCTATTTTCTCACAGGTATCAATACTATTGAGTGGATGACCACAGACCTTTCAGGCAATGCCAGTTTTCATATTTCAACTATAAGTGTAGCAAAACCTATAATGATTACCATTCCTGATGCTGTGGCATTAAATGCCGGTGTTGATGTAAATACGGTTTATACAGGCTATGATCCGGCATCACAGCTAACATTAAACGCAATGATTGATGGAGGTAATCCACCATACACATATTATTGGAGCAATGGGGCCACAACGCCTTCCATTGTTGTGAAACCTGAAGTTTCTACCACCTATACACTTACCGTTACAGATGCGTCAGGCTGTAGTAGAACGGCAACGAAGCTGGTAACTGTTGTAGATGTTCGTTGTGGAAACAAACTGGATAAGGTAATGATCTGCCAGTTGCCCCCAGGTAATCATACAAAACAACAGGTAATTTGCATTGATGCCAGTTCGGTTCAGGCACATTTAAGAAAGGGTTCTTACCTGGGAACATGTAAAAATGTAAATGTTACAGCGAAAGAATTATTGCCTTCTGAAAGGAGTGAATTAAGAATTGAGGTTTATCCCAACCCAACTTCTAGCAGCTTTACTTTGATGGTGAAAAGTTTGGAGCACACATTTACTGAATTGAAAATTGTTGACAATAGTGGAAGATTGGTTGAAAGAATGCGTGTACTCCCTGGCCAGTTCATCAGCCTGGGCTCATCATACAGGCCGGGAGTTTATTTTGTTGAAGTGGTTCAAAACGGTAAAAAAACAAACGCAAAACTGGTTAAGCAGGTTCATTAGAACTTAGCTGGTATTAATGAAAAAACCCTCACCATTAATTTGATGAGGGTTTTTTTTAGTGCCCGGGACTGGAATCGAACCAGCACATTCTTGCGAACGGCAGATTTTGAGTCTGCTGCGTCTACCAATTCCGCCACCCGGGCAAAGAACTTTGAGGGCTGCAATGTTACAACATTCCATTGAATTGCCCGTGAAGTGTTTGCAAATATTTTTAAAATGTAATTACCTGCAGCAGCTTTTTTTCGGAACCAATAATTTTTTGGCAAGCTGCCATATAAATTTTACAATTTTCATTCTTTTGGCATTCACAGTTTAATTAAAAAAATGTTGAATCGTTTTCGTAAAAAATATAAGATCTAACAGCGATACTTGTTGTTGCAAAACTGCGATTTGTTTGACAACTCTATCGATCCGGATTTTATTATTAACAAAATAATGGATACCTGGGGCCGGAATGTAATGATTACATAACCGGCTTGTTGCATTTAGATTAAAACAGCAATTTTGTGCCAACATTATGGTAACATTAGGTTTAATAAAAGAAGGCAAGATTCCCTCCGATAACCGGGTAGCATTAACACCGGCACAGTGTAAATGGATATTGAGACAACAGAAAGGAATCCAGATAAAAGTTCAGCATTCCGATTCCCGCTGTTTTACGGATGACGAATATAGAAGGGCAGGTGTGGAACTTGTAAATGATCTTACCGACTGTGATATTATTTTGGGAATCAAAGAAATTCCACCAGCGCAACTCCTTGAAAACAAAACCTACCTGTTTTTTTCTCATACACGTAAAAAGCAATTGTACAACCAGCATTTATTGCAAACCATCATCAAAAAGAACTGTACGCTTATTGATTACGAGTGTATGGAACATGAAGATGGTCAACGAATTATTGGATTTGGTTTTTTTGCCGGTATTGTGGGAGCCCATAACGGCATGATGGCCTATGGCAAACGAACGGGTAGCTTTCAGTTGGAAAGAGTTTACAGGCAAAAAGATTTTAAAGAACTGATCCATTGTTATTTTGGTTTGAAGATCCCCAATATCAAAATAGCCGTCACCGGATCGGGGAGAGTGGCGCATGGCATACTGGAGGTCATGAACCTGATGGGCATTATTGAAGTGGAAAAAGAAGAATACCTGTCAAGGTCATTTACCTATCCTGTGTATGTGCAACTGAAAGGGTCAGACCTGTATATACATAAAGACGACTTGAGCTATAACAGGGAACATTTTCATGAACACCCGGAAATGTATGAATGCAAATTTGAACAATACATTCCACAGACAGATATATTAATGAACGGCATTTTCTGGGATGTACATGTGCCACGGCTATTTTCATTGAAAGACGTTTCGGAACCTTCATTTAGAATACAGGTGATTGCTGATATTACAGACGATACAAATGGATCTGTACCTATCAATTTAGGTGACCAGTCAATTGAAAACCCGGTATATGGAGTGGACAGGCAATCTTATAAAAAAACAGCACCATACCTGCCAACCTCAGTAGATGTAATGGCTGTGGGTAACCTTCCCAATGAATTACCAAGAGATGCTTCAAAATATTTTGGTGAGCAGCTACTTAAGTATATTCTACCCGATCTTTTAGAAGGAGGGTCCGATATTATTGAACGGGCTACCATTGTAAAAAATGGAAAGCTGACCAAACGGTTTAATTATTTGCAGGATTATGCCGAAGGTAGTTTAACACCCCAGGTTTAAAGGTAGAGGTAATATTCTTTCAGCAGGGTTGTAAACTCATTTGTGTATTTATCTTCCTTGTTTTTTATGGAGATGGTATCAGCCAATTGAACATTTGTTTTTTTATTACTCCCCATTAACAGCACCCTGAAGTTGCTATGCATTAGCGATTGCTTTACGAAGGTTTTTTTATGAATGAATAATTCGGAATGTGCTAAAATATCTTCCGCTTGTTTGCTGCGTTTGTAAGGCAGCAACAGGAAAAAACAGCCACCGGTTTGTAAATGGGTTTTTAGTATCGAAACCAATTCACCCAGCTGTAGGTGTGTGCCGTGGTGAGCAATGTTTTTCTGATGACTAAGTGATGTGAGTTCATCCTGGTAAAATGGGGGGTTACTTATGATACAATCGTATTTTTTGCCTGGAGCAAATGACCTGATGTCGCCTGTAATAATGTTTATTTGATCTTTCCAGGGTGATGACCGGGTGTTTTCCCGGGCTTGTTCAGCGGCGGTGTTGTCAATTTCAATGGCATCAATCTGTACCGAATTCTTTTGGGCAATCATCAACGACAAAAGACCGGTACCCGTGCCAATATCCATTAAATTTTTTGGGTGAATGCTTTGCAATTGTTGTGCACACCAGGCGCCAAATAAACAGGCGTCTGTTGTTACTTTCATGGCACATTTATCATGATAAATAGTAAACTGTTTGAATTGGAAATAAGGATTGGCCATGAAAATGATAGCTACAGCTTTTTAGATTTTTTCATGCCATGCCGCACGGGCACTGGCACTTACTGATAGTTCAGCAAAATCATGCTGCAGATACTTATAATACCCTGTTATAGCAATCATAGCTGCATTATCGGTACAATATTGAAAAGACGGAATAAAGGCTTTCCAGTTGTTATGTTTACACAATTCTTCCAATCCTGAACGTAACCCACTGTTGGCAGATACACCACCTGCAATACAAAGATTTGTAATTCCAGTTTGCAGGGCAGCCCGTTTTAATTTTTTTAATAGAATTGATACAATGGTATGTTGAAGGGAAGCACAAATATCTGCCAGGTTGTTTTTTATAAAATCAGCATCAGCTTTGGTTTCTTTTTGAAGGAAATAAAGAACCGAGGTTTTTAGCCCGCTGAAGCTGAAATCCAATCCTTCAATTTGCGGCTCGGCAAACTGGAATCGTTTGACATTACCCTGCCTGGCATATTGGTCTATCAACGGACCTCCGGGATAGGGAAGACCCAAGAGTTTAGCTGATTTATCAAAGGCTTCACCTGCCGCATCATCCAGGGTTTCTCCAATAACCTGCATGTGTGCCGGGCTGTTTACCTGCACAATTTGTGTATGGCCACCACTAACCGTTAAACATAAGAACGGGAATGAGGGTTTTGGATCATCAATTAAATTAGCCATTACATGTGCCTGCATATGGTGCACTGTTAGAAGTGGTTTTTCAAGAGCAAGTGCCAGGGATTTCGCAAAACCACTGCCAACCAGTAATGAACCGATAAGTCCCGGGGCCTGGGTAAATGCAAAAGCATCTATTTCGCTCAAATGCACCGCAGCTTGTTGTAATGCCACATCAACAACCGGAACAATGTTTTGCATATGTGCCCTGCTGGCCAGTTCGGGAACAACACCACCAAACTTTTCATGAACCGTTTGATTTGCTATAAAATTGGAAAGGATTTTGCCATTGCGACAAACAGATGCCGAGGTTTCATCGCAGGAAGATTCTATGGCAAGGATGGTGATATCTTTTTTACCCGTCATCAGATTTTTATAGAAGTTGAAAATTTGCCGAAAGATATTGATGCAGTACAAGTGTGCGACGCAACCAGTGCTGCTCTTTATTCAATAGCCGGCTTCCAACAATATTAAATTTTGTGTGCAAGATAATGTAGGAACAATAAACCGGTGTAAAGTCAGGTACTCCTGATGGCCACAACGGGGTTCATCCTGGCAGCCTGTAATGCTGGTATGATGCCGGCAAGTATGCCAGCAACAATACATATGACCAATGCAACAATGATAATGGCTGGCGAAAGAAAAAATGGGAAGTTGGCAAGGGCACTGGCAACTTTTGTTAATATAAAAACAAGGATGAGCCCGATAAGACCGCCGATTATGCATAAAAAAGCAGATTCTAATAAAAATTCCATAAGAATCACCCTGCTTTTAGCACCAATTGATTTTTTTAGCCCGATCTGGGAAGTTCTTTCTTTCACAGTTACGAACATAATATTGGCCACACCAAAAATGCCAACAATAAAGGCCAGTGCACCAATGGCCCAGCCGCCAATATTAATGCTTACAAAGGCCTGCCCCAGGTTTTCGCTCATTTCATTGATATCATTGAGTTCGAAATTATTTTCCTGCGTGGGTTTTAGCTTGCGTATAGAACGCATAGAGCCCGTTAGTTCATCTTTCAGAACCTTGCTTGTAATATTTTCTTTTCCCTTTACCATGATCACAGGATTAGACCTGTTTTCATCAACCAGGTTCCTTGCAAAATTGTATGGAAGAACTATACATTTATCAAACTGCCAGCCTCCAACAATCTGGCTGCCCTGTTTTTTTATAACACCAATAACAACGGTTTTGTGGCCTTTAATGGTGATTTGTTTCCCTAATGCTCTCTCTGCTTCTTCGTACAGGGTTTCCGCGATTTCGTTACCAATAACAATGGCATTCATGCCGCGAACAAACTCCCCGTCAGTAATAAACCGGCCATGAGCAATTTCAAGAGCCTGGATGTCCTGGTACTCCTGTGTTACTCCATATAACCTTACATTACTTAATGTGTTATCGTTGGCCTCAATGTTTGAAACAGTATTAATAAAAAACGCAGTGTATTGAGCAGTTGAAGTCCTTTTTTTTATTTCCGCTACTTCTTCAATTTCCGCCTGTGGCCGTTTTGCATATTTCCAGTATGGGTAATCCGGGCCGCCTGACCAGGCCCATTTGTCGATATAAATAGTGTTATTTCCCAGGGACTTTAACTGGTTTTCAATATTGAGCTGAAGACTGTTAACAGTTGCCAGCACACCAATAATGCAAAAAATGCCGATGGTAACACCAAAAAGAGATAGAAATGTACGAAGCTTATTTTTGGCCAGTTCCTGCAAAGCCATTTTGAAACTGCTACCTATGATCTCCAATAAGCGACGCATTAGACAAAAGTATGAGATTTTTATGCAGTTAACAGGCGTGATTGGTGAACGAAGAGTAGTTGGCTTCTGATTTTTAATTAATTTCGGACGCCTTCATCCATACCGATTTGGAAGGAACCAGTGAAAAAGCAACTTATGGCCAGAATCTTAATTATTGATGATGATCCGGATATCCGGACGGTAATGAATATCCTGCTGAAAAAACAGGGTCACGATGTGGAAACAGCTTCCCGCAAAGAAGAAGTGGATGATAAAATTCAAAAATTTCAGCCTTCGGTCATTTTATTGGATGTTCTGTTATCGGGGGCGGATGGAAGAAAGATCTGCCAGGCAATTAAACAAAATGAGTTAACCAGGCATATCCCGGTTATTATGTTTTCTGCTCATCCGGGTGCTGCTGATAAAATTGACGCTTACGGCGCTGATGATTTTATCACAAAACCAGTAAATACCGACCTGTTGCTGGAAAGGATCGACAGGTTTGTAAGATAGGTTATAAAAAAAGTCCCGGACCGGGACTTTTTTCAAGTTAAATTTCATCTCTACGCTTGCCTCCGCTTGTTTCCTTTCTGTCATCTTTTGCGTCATTATTTACCTGGTGTGGGCTGTAGGAGGGTCGTCTTTGTTCATAATTCATTCCTTCAAATCCTTCATAGCTGTTCCTTTCATTGGAATTTCCAGCGCTTCTCCTTACGTTACCGTTTCCTTCACCGGGATTATGACCTGAATTCTGAGACATGCCTTCACGTTTAACTACTATGATTCTTCAAAAAACAGTACCAATTTGTATTGCTTTTTAATAAGCTTAAAACAACCATTTTGATAGTAAAGCGTACAACATTGAGTGGTGTATTTTCTACAACGGAATGATATTGAGAAAAACTATAGGCAATACCAGTTTTTCTATATTCGAGATTTGACAAAATGCCTTCACAAAATTTTAGCAAGTAGAAGCCCGTCTGCCATTCATATGCCTTCATTTAAATATAAAAATCCTTAACGTTCGAAGCCGTACTTTTGCGCGGCTTAAAACTGTTGATGATGGATGGAAAACGAAGGGGATCATCCATATAACGCATCTTACAAGAAATGAAATATCAGAACGAAATAGAAAAACGGCGAACGTTTGCTATCATCTCTCACCCGGATGCCGGTAAAACCACGCTTACTGAAAAATTTTTATTATTCGGTGGTGCCATACAGGTTGCCGGGGCGGTAAAAAGTAATAAAATAAAAAAAGCAGCCACGTCCGATTTTATGGAGATTGAGCGGCAGCGTGGAATTTCTGTTGCCACATCGGTAATGAGTTTTGAGTATGATGGTACACTCATCAACTTGCTGGATACTCCCGGTCACAAGGATTTTGCGGAAGATACCTACAGAACCTTAACTGCCGTGGACAGTGTAATTCTTGTGGTGGACAGTGTAAACGGGGTAGAAGAACAAACAAGAAGACTCATGCAGGTTTGCCGGATGCGTAAAACGCCTGTAATTGTTTTTATCAATAAACTGGACCGGGATGGCAAGAACCGTTTTGATCTTTTGGAAGAAATTGAAAAAGAATTATCCATTTCCCTGCACCCCATGACCTGGCCCATAAACCAGGGTAAAGATTTTAAAGGTGTTTACGATCTGCACAATAAAGGGCTTCGTTTATTTACGCCAAATACAAAGGCAAGCGATGAAGATGTGATCTCTGTGTCTGAGCTGTCTTCACCCGTGTTGAATGAAAAACTGGGAGATAGAGATGCTGAAATCTTAAGGGAAGATGTGGAGCTGATTGATGGAGTATATGGAGAACTGAATGTAAGCGACTATGTGAATGGTGATGTGGCGCCTGTATTTTTTGGCAGTGCCATTAACAATTTTGGAGTAAAGGAGATGCTTGATACATTCATACGCATTGCCCCGGCACCCAGGGACCGTGAAACCAACAAAAGAATGATAGCTGTTAATGAAGATAAATTCAGTGGATTTATTTTTAAGATACATGCTAACCTGGATCCTAAACACCGTGACCGCATTGCATTTTTAAGAGTATGCTCCGGAAGATTTGAACGGAACAAATATTTCCATCATGTACGTCTTGATAAAGATGTACGTTTCAGTAACCCTTATTCATTTTTAGCCCGTGAAAAAAATGTGGTGGATGATGCCTATCCCGGCGACGTGGTAGGATTGTTTGATACCGGCAATTTTAAAATTGGTGATACACTTACCGAAGGCGAAGATTTTTTCTTTACAGGAATACCTTCTTTTTCTCCAGAGATCTTTAAAGAAGTGGTGAACAAGGACCCGATGAAAACAAAACAATTGGAAAAGGGTTTGCTTCAGCTAACGGATGAAGGTGTGGCGCAGTTGTTTACCCAGTTTGGTGGTAATAAAAAGATCATTGGTTGCGTAGGAGAATTGCAGTTTGAAGTAATTCAATATCGTTTATTGCACGAATACGGTGCTTCGGTTGTATTTAATAGTGTGCCTTTTTATAAAGCCTGCTGGATCACCAGTAAGGATCCTAAAAAGATGGATGATTTTACCCGGTTTAAATCATCAAACATCGCTACCGATAAAGACGGCCATCTTGTTTACCTGGCACAAAGTGAATGGTTTTTAAATACAGAACGTACCAATAACCCGGATATTGAATTTCACTTTACAAGCGAGATTCATAAATAAGCAAGCCGATCAGTTAAATGGTAAGCAACTTTTGTACTTCTTGTTAAGGAATTTCAATTTCTTAAAACCTGGGATGGACGCCTATGTAATTATGAGGAGTGATTTTCTTTAATTCTTTTTTTACAGCCACGGTAGTATTCAGACCATCAATGAACTGGTGAATGGTTTCCTTATCAATCTTCTTTTTGCCACGTGTCAGTTCTTTTAAAGCCTCGTAAGGATTTTCATATTGCTCTCGGCGTAAAATGGTTTGCAAAGCCTCTGCAACTACAGCCCAGTTATTATCAAGGTCTTCATAGATCTTCTCATCGTTTAAAACCAGTTTATTTAAACCTTTTTCAATTGATTTGAAGGCAATAACAGTGTGGGCAAAGGGTACGCCGATGTTTCTTAATACTGTAGAATCTGTAAGATCCCTTTGTAAACGGGAAACAGGTAACTTGGCAGCGAGGTGCTCAAACAAGGCATTAGCCATTCCGAAATTACCTTCAGCATTTTCAAAATCAATGGGATTTACTTTATGTGGCATAGCCGAAGAACCCACTTCACCTTTTTTTACTTTTTGTTTAAAATAATCCATTGAAATATAGGTCCAGATGTCCCGGCACAAATCAATTAAAATAGTATTTATGCGCCTCATGCAATCGAAGCTGGCAGCAAGATTATCGTAATGTTCAATTTGGGTAGTAAACTGCAGCCGTTGCAATCCTAAAATACCATCCACAAATTCATTGGCAAATTTGATCCAATCGATTTTTGGGAAAGCAATATGATGCGCATTAAAATTTCCGGTAGCTCCACCAAATTTTGCATTTACCGGGATGTTGATCAATTGCTCCACCTGGTTTTCTATACGTTCTGCATAAACCATAAACTCTTTTCCTAAAGATGTTGGGCTTGCCGGCTGACCATGTGTACGTGCCAGCATTGGAATATCCTGCCACTGTTTGGCAAGCAATTTAAGTTCAGCCTTCAGGTTAAGCAAGGAGGGCAGGTATTCAAATTCAAGCGAATGTTTCCAGGAAAGGGGGATAGCAGTATTGTTTATATCCTGCGATGTTAATCCAAAATGCACCCATTCTTTAGCATCGGTTTCCCCGGCCTTTTCCAACGCCTGTTTAATAAAGTATTCAACGGCTTTTACATCATGATTGGTTGTGAATTCAATTTGTTTGATCTGGTGTGCATCTTCCAACCCAAAATTATCTTTCACTGCAGCCAGGTGTTTCACAGCTTTTGCCGATAGTTTGATGATCTTCTTTTGTGAAAGAAAAAAAAGGTATTCAATCTCCACAATAACCCTGTATTTCATCAGTGCATATTCTGAAAAATATTCATCAAGGTGTTGTACTTGTTTCCTGTAACGTCCGTCAATTGCCGAAATGGCTGTCAGTGTTGTTAGTTCCATGCTAAATTGTAAATAATAAGTGCCTGTTAGGTTATTGAGGTGCCATCAACTACAAACCGGCGATCATAAACTCAAATCTGAATATATCTTTGCGGGCAAAACTAAATCATTTGGGTAAGATAAGAGTGGCGGCTGTAAGTTATCTCAACACAAAGCCAATGTTGTATGGCATTAAACGACATCCTGTTATAAATAAAATTGAGTTGATCGAAGATTATCCTTCTAAAATTGCACAGCTGCTGGTTGATAATGAAGTAGATGTTGGACTGATACCTGTGGCTGCAACCTTACGATTAAAAGAATGGCATATTGCAAGCGATTATTGTATCGGTAGCAAAGGGCCGGTGGCCTCTGTCTGCATTTTTAGCCAGGTACCTATGAATGAAATTAAAAAAGTTTACCTCGATTATCAATCAAGGACCTCGGTTAACCTTGCCAGGATTTTGTTGCGGGAGTATTGGAAAAAAGAGGTGGAATTGATAGATGCAACTGGTGAGGATTTTCGTGATGAAATAGAAGGTACCACTGCAGGCGTTGTAATAGGCGACCGGGCATTAGAGCAGAGATCAAAATCCCGGTTTATTTATGACCTGGCAGAAGCATGGAAAAGCCATACCGGCCTGCCCTTTGTATTTGCTGCCTGGATCTCCAATAAACAATTACCGGCTGATTTTATCAATGAGTTTAATGAAGCCAATTCTTTAGGGTTTAAGAACCTGGACAAGGTAATTGCTGAAAATCCTTTTGATTTTTATGACCTCGATGACTATTACAGGAAATGTATCAGTTATAAATTGGATGATGAGAAATTAAAAGGTCTGAATTTGTTTCTGGAAAAACTTCGAGGTGTCAGTTAAATTATTATTTTTAGCAATAACTTATTGCTGCTTATAATTCGTGGGGAGGTCTCTATTTTTTTAATTTGTCTTTTAACTGTTGCATGGCTGCTTATATGTGGGATACATGTTTTTGTTAAAGCGGAGATTTCGGTGTAGTTCCTATCTTTGGCGCTTTCGATTTTGATATGCCAGATATGGTCCCAAACGAGTTTAACCCCTCTATCAGTCACCCTTTTTACTTTATCAGAAAGTTTTTATTCCAGGCAATAAAACAAAATTCACATTTTTTAACGGGCCGTTTAATGGACTTTGGTTGCGGTTCCAAGCCTTATAAATCACTCTTTAATGTAGAAGAATATTTGGGTGTAGATTATTATAATGAGGGACATCCACATGAAAACGAGCAAATTGATGTATTCTATGATGGGAAAACTCTTCCATTTCCTGATAACTATTTTGATTCTGTCTTGTGCAGCGAAGTGTTCGAACACATATTTAACCTCGATGAAATTTTAAAGGAAATTAACAGGGTTATGAAACCGGGTTCCCAAATTATGATAACCTGTCCATTTGTTTGGAATGAACATGAAGTTCCTTATGATTTTGCACGTTACACCAGGTTTGCTTTGCAGGATATGCTTAATAAAAATGGTTTTGAAATATTGCATTTTGAAAAAGCCGGAAATTTTATAACAACAATCACCCAGCTATGGATCTTATATTGGCATACTATACTTTATAAAAAAATAAAAAAGGTTAGTGCTTTGCGAATTTTATACAAAGGCTTCTTTGTCATTTTGCCAAACGGTCTGGGGATTATACTAAATAAATTGTTGCGTTCGGAATCCTCTTTGTATCTCAATAATGTTGTAGTTGCAAAAAAGAATTAGCCCGATGGTAAATAGGAAAAAAAGAATTTTATTTATCTCCCATGACAGTACTTTGACCGGGGCGCCGATTTTATTATTGAATTTACTTAGACTCCTAAAAGAAACATCAATTTTTGATTTTGAGGTGCTGTTATATAGAGGTGGAAATTTGGAAAAGGAGTTTAAAAAACTAGCTGCAGTTGATGTTTTGAAGAACAAAGGCTATGCATTAGAAACCGGCTGGTTTAAAAAGATAAAAAATTATATCAGCTACAGGTTAAAATTAGTAAGGTGGAAAAACAGGATGGAAGATTTTGACCTGGTATTTAGCAACACCATTACAAATGGCCGATTGTTACAAAAAATTCTGGCAAAAAATATCCCGGTTGTTTCTTATGTTCATGAATTACAATCAGTGATTGAACAGTTTAAAAAAGATGCAGAATTAACTTTATTAAATTCTAATGTAATTGCAGTTCCGTCAAATACAGTAAAAGAAAACCTTATTAAAAATCATGTTTGTTCCCCGGGTCAAATTAAAATACTGAACTACTATTTTCCTTTTATAGACAACTCGGATATTATCAGATCCAAAATGTCTGTAAGAAAAGCATTTTTGGACAAATTTGATATCCCATCAAATATGTTTTATGTAGTTTCAATGGGAACGGCAACTTACAGGAAAGGTTTTGATCTTTTTGTGAAGGTTGCACAAGAACTAAAATCATATCCAGATATATATATGATCTGGATTGGAGATTTTATTAAAGATGAATCAAGCACTATAAATCGGGATTTAATTGATAAAAATGTGGTTGGGAAAAATCTTTTGATAACCGGTTTTTTGGATCATTCTATTACAAATTTGTTGCCCTTTGATCTTTTTCTTCTGACTTCAAGAGAAGACCCTTATCCATTAGTTGCTATTGAAGCTGCTTTTAATAGAATTCCTATTATTGGTTTTGAAAGCGGAGGGGTAGAAGAATTTGTAGGTGATAATTGCGGATGGATCATTCCGGAATTTTCAACCAGTTTGATGGCCGAAAAAATTATTGAATTGAAAAAAGAGCAAGCCCACATTCAGCAAAGAGGTGAAAATGCATTTCAAAAGGCCATTATGATGCATGCAAATGAAAATTCGATTATTTCACAGATAAAAGATATCTTTTTAAAGGCTGGATTATGATTATATCATTATTTAACAAGGCGCTAAATTCTTTTGGACTTGAAATAAAAAAAAGAGAAGAAATTCTTCCGGTGGATATTTCATCGGACCCTCTTTTTATGAAATTATATGGCCAGTGTAGGCCTTATACAATGACGTCTATTGAAAGAATGTTTTCTTTATATCAATGTCTTGAATATGTTATTAAAAATAACCTGGAAGGCGAATTTGTAGAATGCGGAGTATGGAAAGGTGGAAGTTCTATGATGATGGCTTTGTATCTAAAAGAAAAAGGGATTACGAACAGGAAGCTTTATTTATATGATACTTTTGAAGGTATGAGTGAGCCTACTGAAGCTGATAAAACATTTTCAGGTGAAAAAGCAAAAAAGCTTCTGAACGTCCAAAAAAAGGAAAATGAAGACTCAATTTGGTGTTATTCTTCAATTGATGAAGTTAGAGATAATATAGCTATAACTGGTTATCCGGTTGACAATATTGTACTTGTAAAAGGTAAAGTTGAAGACACGTTGCAAGTTACTTTGCCAGGGCCTGTTGCTTTATTGCGACTTGATACTGATTGGTATGAATCTACTAAAATTGAATTGGAGAAATTATTTCCTTTACTCGTTTCCAGAGGTATACTTATTATTGATGATTTTGGCCATTGGGAAGGTGCTAAAAAAGCGGTGGTGGAATATTTTAGCAATATGCATAAATATCCACTTTTGCACAGAATTGATTATACCGGAAGAATTATGATTAAGGATTAAATCATGAAAATCTCCATTTGCATCCCTGCCTATCAACGTCCTGAAAATATAAAGCGTTTGCTTCAGTCTATTGCTGTGCAAACCTTCAGGGATCTGGAAGTGGTAATTACAGATGATTCTCCTGATGATTCAGTGAAAAATGTTTTGCAGGAATTTTCTATCCTGCCTGTTCATTATATTAAGAATGAGACAGCATTAGGTACTCCATCAAATTGGAACTATGCCATTTCAAAAGCAAAAGGCGAATGGATCAAATTAATGCATGATGACGATTGGTTTGCCGATGAAAACAGTTTACAAATCTTTGCAGATGCAACTGGTAATAGAAGTCCATTTATATTTTCGGATTATACCAACGTGTTTGAATCGGGTAGGATCCGGCATGTCAATTTTCCTTCATCCTGGAAAAAAAGAATCGTAGAACAGCCGCTTACTTTAATGGCGCAAAATGTTATTGGTCCTCCCAGCGTTACTATGGTCCACCATAGTGTCAGAGAACAGTACGATACATTTATGAAGTGGAGAGTTGATATTGATTTTTATATCCGCATTTTAAAAGAATATAAATCATTTACGCATATTGATAAACCGCTTATTAATGTGGGTATCAGTAACTCACAGGTTACCAATAGTTGTTTTAATATGCCTGAGGTAGAATTGCCAGAGGGGTTATTAATGCTTTCAAAATATGGGGTAAAGCCCTTAAAGCATTTATTGGTCTATGATGCCTGGTGGCGTACGTTACGCAATGTAAATACAAGAAATGAAAAGCAATTAATGCTATATACTCCTCATGACCGGTGGCCGGAAGTAATCAAACATATGGTAAGGCATGAAGCTCTTATTCCTGCAAAACTTTTGAAAAATGGAATCGTTTCTAAACTTTCTATGTTTGCATCTTACGTTTTAAATCAAAAAAGATTATCCCACTAATGCAGGCTGTGCTCTCTATTATCATTGTCAATTACAACTCTGCAAAACTCATAACAGATTGCATTGCGTCAATTTACCGGTTCACAAACCCTGGTTTTTTTGAGCTACTGGTTGTGGACAACGGTTCTTCGCCGAATGACCAACAAACTATCCAGGGCCGGTTTCCGGAAGTTAGGTGGGTTTCAATGAAAGACAATGCCGGCTTTGCACGGGCAAATAACGAAGGCATCCGCCAGTCAAATGGAGATGTAGTACTGCTTTTAAACCCCGATACAGTAGTTGAGAATAATGCCATTGGCGATTGCTTCAACACATTTATTTCATCTGGTTATGTTGCATGTGGTGTTCAATTGTTAAATCCTGATCATACGCCACAAATTTCCGGCAACTATAGTATGAAGGGAGGGCTAAATTATTTATTGCCCTTACCATACCTGGGCAACATTTTAAAACTTTTTGGACAAGCTATTAAGATAAAAAAACCGCATGCCGAAGCGGGAGTAACGGTAGCAGAGGTTGACTGGATCAACGGGGCTTTTTTAATGGTGAAAAAATCAGCCATTGAAAAATCAGGTCTGCTTGATGAAGATTTTTTTCTTTATGCAGAGGAGGCGGAATGGTGCAGCCGTTTGAGAAGGATAGGTAAGCTATGTATCTATGGCCAAATTTCAGTAATTCACCTGCAGGGGGAAACGGCCAACACAACATTTGAGTCAACTGGTAAAGGATATTACAACCTGTTTGATAGGAAGGGACTACAGATCATGGTATCTAATTTTGTAAGAATACGAAAGGAGTTTGGATTGGGATGGTTCCTGTTGCAATTATTCTTCTATACAATTGAGATTCCTGTATTTTTTGTTGGACTGCTAATTGAAAAGTTATTTGGAAAGACTAATTATAACTTTAAACTGGCAACAGGATATGCAAAAAATGTATTTCAGTTGCTCCATTTATCGCCCCGCATTATTAAGAACGAACCCTATTTTTATAAAGTTCTGTAAGCTTTTATTCCTGAATGAAGTCAGCTGCTTTTTTTGTACTGTAACCCCAATAAAAATGCTGGTAAAATTCCGGGCCGGTATTGGTTTGTAAACCGCAAGCTTCAATTGCTTTTTCAGCAAAATTTTCCCAGTCTCCATCTGCTGCTAAAAATAATTTATGATTACATAAACCAGGATTTATGCCGGTAGCCCCACTTACCGTGGATACAGCATTACAATTATAGCCCAGTGCTTCAACAAGTTTGGTTTTTATGCCTCCGCCATCCATAACAGGATTGATAAAAACATCGGCACCCTGGAAATAAGGTTCTATACTATCGACAAAGCCAGTAATAATAATGTCAGGATGTTGAACTATCCCTTCCTCAAGCCAGGGTCCGCAAACCAACACTTTAAACTGCAGGCCCTGTTTATTCCAGGTGGGACAGAGTTCTTGTTCAATTATTTTCAGCGCATCTACATTAGGGCCGTAATTAAATGAACCGGTAAATAAAAATATTTTTTGCTCAGTACTGATGTGATGTTTTTGTCTTAACAGTTCAACTGATTGTAATTTTATTTCCCTGGCAGGAGGTTCTTTAATATCAATTCCATAAGTAACTACCAGGCATTTATCCGGGTTCAACTTAAACTTCTCTAATGCGTATTGTCGGTCAGCTTCGTGAATGAAAAAGTTATAGTCGGCATACCTGTGGGTCCACTTTTCATAATTCCATAAAACGGGCCACCACCATTTTCCAAGAGTTTTAAATCGTAAAGCTTCAATGTTATGAGAGTGCACTACCAGCTTTACCCCTGTAAAAAATTTTATCATGATTGCCAGCCATCCAAAATAGGGGTGTTCAATTAACAGATGTGATGCCTTTTTTTGGTTGATGATTTTTCTTACTGAAAAAAAATAAAAAATATTGATATATCGTACTGCTGATGTTGAGAAAAGGTTTACGGCATCATAACCTTTGGCCAGCTCATTAGCATTGTCTTTTATTGTTAAGCAGGTCAGTTCAACATACCTGCTAAAATATTCATTAAAAAACGCAATGCCTTTTTGTCCGCCAATCTTTGCAGGCAAAAATTTATAAGGCACTATGCTGACAACAACTGGTTTCAAAGAAGTAGTGGTAATTTAAACTGCCAGTGTATTCTTTTTATGCTTCCGGACTTCAACGATCAATGCAGCAATCAATAAGCCAAGAACAATAAAACCTGAGATTAATCCAATGGAATCTCCTGTATAGTAGGAGGCAGGATGGAATTCAAATTTTATTTGAGTATTCTGGCCTGCAGGAATAACCAAACCTCTTAAAACATAGTTGGTTCTAATGATAGGTGATTCTTTTCCATTGATGTAAGCTTTCCAGCCTTTATTATAAAACACTTCGCTAAAAACAGCAAAATTGGTAGCAGAAGAATTGGAGACATAGGTTATTTCATCATTATCATTCTTAATCAATCGTATTGACGAAGCACTGTCCGGCTGGCCCAGTTGCGGAATCAAATTTCGATCGGCAGCAAACAAAACAGCAGTATCCTGCGGATTAAAATTGGTTAAGGCATTCATTACTGTAGCCGGATTTTCTTCAAATTTTAATGCTTTCACAAACCAGGCTGCTCCAAGGTTCTGTGTATTCGGGTAGATTTGTTCTTTCCCTTGTTCGTCGGCCTGAATGATATATTTTGTATTCAGCATGTTTACAACTGGAAGTGATTGAGGAAACTTCATTAGCTGGTGTTCTATCAGGTCCTGGTAAATGCTAAGTTTGGCGGGGTGATACCCTCCAATTGAATTATGGAAGTAAGCAGTATTGGCACCATATGTTAGTGTGCCCAGCCCTTGTCTCAGATCGAACACACGGTAATAAGACGTGTCCTGCAAAACCTGCTGATCGGCAGGTGAGGCAACAAAACTATTTTGGTAATCTACTTCTTCCTGGTAATTATCGCTATTTAAATAATGGTTGTCAACTGACATGATATCGATAAAAGCCAATGCACCTACAATACCTAAAACTGCAGCTTTACCAATTTTTCTTTTCACACTTAACCATAAAACAAATGCGGCAGCAGCGATAAATAATAATGACCGGAACATACTTCCCATGAACAAGCTTTTCCTGTCATCCTTCAATGCGTTTAAAAATTGCCTGACGTATTCTTTAACCTGGTCTGGTGCCGTGTTAACCTGGCTTTGCAATTGCCTGTCAATTTCACTGGTAAAATTGGAGCTCATGTAGATCAATAACAGGATAACAAAAATGCCACCTGTAAGCAAAAGTCCTTTTTTATACCGGGGCCACAGGTCTTCTTTATCGGTAGTTGTAATTTTCTGCAACGTCATCAAGGCCATCATGCCTAATAAAAACGTAGGTATAACAAGGGTCATGCTAGGGGCACGGAATTTATTATACATGGGCAGGTACTTCAATAAAAAACTATTAAATCCATCAAAGTAATGTCCCCAGCTCATAAAAACCGCCATTACAATGGCGCCCAGCATCCACCATTTATGTTTATTATCCAATACAAAAAAACCAAGCAAGGCTAAAAAGCATATGATAGCACCCACATAGGGTGGTCCTGACGTGCCAGCACCTTCCACAATTCCTCCCCAATAAGATAACCGTGCATTGGCTATCTGGTTGGCCAGTTCCTGCGGCATGGACTGAAGTGATTCCATTGTTTTTGAGTCGTCCAGTTTTTCTTCAATAGGTTCTGTAGAACCCCCATACATGTTAGGAACCATCATTACAAATGGCTCTGATTTGTAAAAACTATAACTCAGAGCATAATCTTTACTCAATCCGGTTTTGGTAGAATTGGTGGTTCCATCAGCCAGCTCACTACCGCCGCGGATTGATTCTTTTGCATATTCATACGTTGTCATCAGGATCAACGCATTGCTTAATACTCCCACCAGTGCAGAAACTGCAACAAGAGCACCAGCCATCACCATATGCTTAAACTGTTTTTGTTTCACCCAATGAACTATGTATCCAATGGTCATAAAAAGCAAAATCAAAAACGTATAATAAGCAATTTGCGGATGGTTCATTCCAACCAATAAAGCAGTGGACAATGCAGTGAGGGCAGTTCCCAGCCAGTATCGTTTTTCATACAAAAGCATTACCGACCCTACTAATGCAGGCATCAATGCAATGGACTGCATTTTAGTATCATGACCGGCACCAATGATCACTACGTTGTACGTGGCAAAAGCATAGGTAAGACTTCCAATAAGGCCGACATAAGGGTTCACCCGTAATACCTGCGACAAAAAGTAGAAACAGATACAGGCAAGAAAAAAGAAATTGATTGGTTTTGGTAATCCAAGTGTTAGTATGTGATAAAATATCCCGGGAGATACAACATGTTCAGACTCCATTGCAATCTGGTAAGCCGGCATGCCGCTAAACATTCCATTGGTCCATAGCGGGAACTTACCATGCGTTTCTTTGTACTCAAATGAGTTTTGTGCCATTGCCTTCCATTGGGTAATATCGTGTTGCTGCAGCACCTTGCCTTCAAGCACAGGTTTGCAGTAAATAACAGATACAATTAAAAAAACAACAACAGCTATTAAATGGGGGAGGAGCCGTGCAAACAACCCTTTGTTCATATACCGGTTTTTAGATGGAGGCAAAATAATGTTATTTTAGACGAATTAAGAACTAAATCGTTGTTAGTCATTGCTCATGTCAAACGGAACCAAGTCGCCACAAGCCGGCTCAAAAAACTCATACCGGCGGTTATTGTTTTTATCAAGAGTGGCCTTTATTTGTAATGTTTTTTTCCTGCTTGCTGTTTCGCTCCAGTTTTCAGCATGGATTAGCAATGAGGATATTGTTGGCACCGTTGCCATTATAGGTTATGTATTGGTTGTTTTATTTAACCCGCTGGTAAACCTGTGTTACCTTATTTTGTTTTTATTGAAAAAGCCATTCCGCACTACTGTTCCATCATGGTTAATCACTGCTAACCTGTTATTTTTAGTGATACAAATCTTTTACATTTTATACTTAAATGATACAAAACATTATTAAAAACAAGTCGACCCGGCTGTTTGTCATTTTAGCTGGTTTTTTTATAGCAAATGCACTGCTGGCCGAGTTTATTGGGGTTAAGATCTTTTCTTTGGAAGACTCACTGGGGTTGCCGCGGGCAGAAATACCTTTATATGGCAGTGCATTCAGTTTTCATTTAACGGCCGGGGTTTTATTATGGCCGGTAGTTTTTGTAATGACTGATATTATCAACGAATATTATGGCCCCAAAGGCGTACGTTTTTTATCCTTTCTATCGGTAGCCCTTATCAGCTACGCATTCCTGATTGTATACAGTTCTATTAACCTGTCACCATCGGAATATTTTCGCCTCGGAAGTTCAGTTCCGGATTCTAACGAAGCATATAAAGGCGTATTCGGGCAGGGTTTGTGGATCATCATTGGTTCTCTTGTTGCTTTTTTGGTTGGACAAATTCTTGATGTGCTGGTGTTTCACCGCATTAAACGAATAACTGGTGAAAACCGTATCTGGTTAAGGGCCACAGGTTCTACACTCGTTTCACAGTTGGTTGATAGTTTTATAGTATTGTTCATAGCATTCTACCTGGGACCAAAGCTGCAAGGTGATGCATCCAAACAATGGACACTGAACCAGGTGGCAGTAACGGGTACTGGTAACTACATTTATAAATTTGTGGTAGCAATCCTACTCACACCTGTCATTTACCTGGTTCATAACTGGATAGAGCGGTATCTTGGATTTGAAAAAGCCATGCAAATGAAAAAAGCAGCCATGGGCAGAGACGAAGAACCGCAAGTGAACATTCCAGCTGCAGGTTAATACCTTTCCTTTACAATACTGGAAACAATTTTTTCAATTGGGAGCGATACGGTTTCTTCATTAAAATGTTCCCAATCTATAAAGCGGAAACTTTCCGTTTCATTGTTTTTTTCATAAGTGCTCATTTGCTGTTCATCAAAGTCAAATGGTTTTGTACTTAAACGTACAGCAATCGTTTCAAGCGGTTGCACCTTGTAATAAATTGAAATGATCTGGTGATCTGGGTTGAAAGCTGATAGTTGAAAATAATCGGTTGTGTATATATGATCGCCCACTTCAACCTTTAAATTCATTTCTTCCATAAACTCACGACGTAAACAGTCTCTTGTGCCCTCGCCAAATTCCAAGCCTCCACCCGGAAACTTTGTATAAAATTTACCGCGGATTAGCTCATCGCTTACCAGCACCTGTTTTTGATCGTTGATCAGTACACCATACACTCTTATATTAAACCGGAACATTACTGGAATAATTTTTTACGAAGGAAGAACCATCCAACCAAAACAGATATGGTTAGTGATAAAACCGCAACAATGTAAAAGGCATACGGCGATCGCTCAAAACCACTGGGTACGTTCATCCCGAATAAACTGGCGATCAATACAGGAAATGTGAGCACAATGGTAATGACAGCCAGTCTTTTCAGCACCAGGTTTTGATTGTTAGCTATTATACTGGCATAAGCGTCCAGGGTACTACTTAAGATATTGGTGTAAATGTTGGCCATCTCCAATGCCTGTGATGTATCAATAATAAGGTCTTCAAGGATTTCTTTTTCCTGTTCATTCAATCCCAGGAAATTGGTACGTTCCAGTTTAATAAATAATAACTCATTGGATCGAAGTGCTGTTAAAAAATACACCAGGCTTTTTTGTATCCGGAGTAACTGTAATAATTGTTCGTTACGGTTGGCATCGTACAACTGCTGCTCCAGTAAATTTCGTCGCTGGTTAATTTCTTTCAGGTGATCCATAAAATCCTGTACAATCTTTTCGAATATCTTCAAAACCATCATGTTTTTTTTGTCTGGATGACGGTTTTCAAGTGTATTCAAAAAACGTTTGATAGCAGGATTTTCAAACGAGTTAACTGTAACAATTTGATTATGGGTAAGAATAATACAAATAGGAATGGTTATGTAATACGCATCACTTTCACTAAACGAATTATTTTGGGTGGGAGTTTTTAAAACTATAAGCCTCACGTTATCTTCTTCTTCGTAACGGCTACGTTCATCAATATCCAAAGAGTCAGTAAGAAAATCCAATGGAATATCCAACTGGCCGGAAAGCTCAGTAAATTCCTCCTGTCTTAATGGAGGAGTTATATTAATCCAGGAGCCAATATCCGGTTTATTGATTTCAATTGTTTTTTCATTGATGTTGATGAAGTATTTTATCACGTGGTACTTGTTGTATAATGAAAGTATTTCTTAATTCCTGTTTTCTATATTCTTTTATTAGCTGAAAAACGAACCTAAATCTCAATTGATCCTTCAAATACCTTTATTGCCGGCCCGTTAAGCCATATGTTTTTAAACTGGTCCCCTATCTTATCGTATTCAACACTTAAATCACCTCCTTTTGTGGTTACTTCAACCCGGTTAAAACCCGCTTCGTTATGATGGCATACCAGGGCCGCTGCAGTTACACCAGTACCGCAGGAGTAGGTTTCATCTTCCACACCTCTTTCATAGGTGCGTACAATAATTTTATCAGGGGCTTCCGTT
>DASTMJ010000357.1:0-11557 GCA_035714205.1 Flavisolibacter sp.
CGATCGCTGTTTTTGCATGAGGCGGCAAAGTTAGGCAAAAGCTGGGGTAAGAGTAAAAAGGGTAAGATGTATTAGGAATTTGTTAAGGACAAGCATTTGCAGGTAGCAGGTTTTCCTTGATGACGGTCATTGAATCTACAAACCGGGGTCATTTTTTATGCTTTCGGTATTGATAACCTTTAAAGGCCAAAAATTCTCCATCTTAAACTTCAGATCATGAAAAATATATTGGTTCCGGTTGATTTTTCACCAGCCTCAAGGCATGCTTCCGTATATGCCGGTTTTCTCGCCAAAAAATTTAACACAGGTGTCCATTTGTTACATGTTTACAAAGATCCCACACCAGTAACCATGGAACGTCTTCCTTACAGTGTTACCGTTAGCAAAACGCATGAAAAAAAGCAGGCCTTAATCAATACGGAAATAGAATACCTGCAAACGAAATACGGAATTAAAGTAAAAGGAGAAGTAATAACAGGCTTTACTGCCGACACTATTAATAATTCAGCAAATGAAATGGATGCTGGCCTTATAATGATGGGTATGGCGGCTGGCAAAAATTATAGTATGTTAGGTAGCGTCGCTTTGAAAATGATCCGTAAGTCAGATAGACCCTTATTGATTATTCCGGAAACCGCATCAGTACAGGAATTTAAAAATATTAGCCTTGCTGTGGATTTTAAGGAAATGGTACATAGCAGTACGTTGGGCATTTTGTTCGAAATTGTAAAAAAATCTGACGGTGTATTACATGTTTGGCATGTAGAAAAACCCGGTTCGGACGTCAAGGCTTCTGAACTGCCTGAAAAATTACAGCTGGAAAAAACTTTATCAAAAGTTACTTTCTGGTACGATCATGTTGAGAATGATGATGTGAACCAGGGTATTCTGAACTTTGTTGAAAGCCACCCCACAGACCTGTTGGTTATGATTGCACACCAGCATAATTTATTTGAGAAGATATTTGGTGGTTTGCATACCTCACCCATCACACTTGATATAAAAATTCCTCTTCTGGTTTTAAAGAATGAGTGATTACAGGTAAACTGGTTGCTGTAACCTGCATACATAATGTATTTTGTTAACAGCTTATGTAATATTCATTGCAGGTGCTACTTCATGCGTTTTATACTATCTTCTCTACAGGTGATGAAAATGATCTAAACTTGTAGTCTTACATGCAAGGCAAAAACGTCATTTTTTCTCTTTGTTTGATATTGGTGGTTTTGGCCATCGTTATATCAAGAATTCAGCATGAACCAAAACGTAAAGAAGCGTTTGACAGGGCAGCACCAAATATTACAACCAGTAAATACGCGGTATGCAGAATGCAATGCCAACAAATAACAAAGGCCGATATTGAAGAGATCATGATAAAGGGAATCATCAATTTTAGTAAAAGTAACCGTCAAAATAAACCATGCCCGTTATTTGCTTTGCAGGGAAGTACTTCCAAAGGTGAAAGCCTTCGTATCCTATTTGCACAATGCCCCGGAGAAACAACCATCCTTAACTGTTATAACCTCAGGAAAAATTCTGACTGCAATTGCCCGGCGGATTCATTACAGGCAAGAATCCCGTTTTAAAACACTTCTATAAACAACTAAATTCCTATTTTGCCTCTTATTCCTTTTTTATGAGAAAAGCGGCCCCGTATATTCTGTTGGCTTTCATGTTCCTGCTGGTGCTTGTATTGCGCCGGTGCCAGGAGAAAGATGGAGCAGAAACAACCAGGCCAAAAACAACATCTAAAACCCAAAAGCGAAACAGGGGTTTTGATCGTACGCTTTCTTACATTGAATATACAGAACATGCCCGATGCCGGATGCAATGTAGACGTATCAGCCAACAGGATGTGGAAGAAATTATGCGCACAGGAAAGATCAATTACAGTAAAAGTGAAGTAAGTGCATCACCCTGCCCTGTGTATGCCGTGCAGGGTTACACCCATGACGATGAATACATAAGAGTGGTCTTTGGCCAGTGCGATTCAAAAACCAAAGTGATCACATGTTACAACCTTGAAGAAGATTTTGTTTGTAATTGCCCGGGAGATGAAAAGAAAAAATTCCAATGACAAAAGCCTTTATTAAACCGCTTCAGCTGCTCTATGTAGTTTATGCTTTTGTATTATTTGTTGCGCTGATGATCCCGGTTTTTATCTGGTCTTTACTGGTTTTTTCTTTTGGAAAGATAAAAGGGACCAACCTTATTTATTATGCCTGTATAGTCTGGGCAGATATCTGGTTTTTTATTGTCTTCATCCGGCATAAAAATATTTATCTGGAGAAACCCAGGAAAGGTCAATCCTATATTTATGTTGCCAACCATATTTCTTACCTGGATTCTGCCATTATTCCAAAAACCTTCCGGCACCCGGTTCGTCCGCTTGGAAAAGTTGAAATGTCAAAAATTCCTGTCTTTGGTTTTATTTATAAAAATGCAATTGTTACTGTTGACAGGAGCAGTCCGCATAACAGGGCAAAAAGTGTGGCTATTTTAAAATCTATTTTACGCAAAGGCATTTCCATTCTTGTTTTTCCAGAGGGGACCTTTAATATGACCAATAAACCATTAAAGGATTTTTACGATGGTGCATTCCGCATAGCTATTGAAACCGGTACACCCATTAAGCCGGTATTACTGCTGGATGCTTATGATCGTATGCATTATGCTTCCATATTTTCATTAAATCCAGGTAAGAGCCGCGCCTTGTTTTTACCCGAGATTTCTGTGGATGGTTTAACGATACTGGATGTTAGCTCTTTAAAAACCAGGGTATTTCATATAATGGAAACCACATTGCTGGATTACAAGGCCGGCTGGATAAAATAAACTTAAACGGCTTGCCCTGTTCTCCTTTATTTTTACAGGTTCAGAAATGTTTGCAGAAGTTATTATACCATTGGCATTGCCCAAAAATTACACCTGGGAAATTCCAGATCGTTTTTTAGACGGTTTACAGGTTGGGTGCAGGGTTGAAGTTAACCTTGGTAAAAATAAAAAATATGCAGGTATTATAAAACGTATTCATTCCGACAGGCCCATTGGTTTTAATACCAAGGAGATCATTAATGTGCTGGACATGGAACCTGTTATTCAGCACTACCAGCTCCAGTTCTGGGAGTGGATGGCGGAATATTATATGTGCACCGAAGGAGAAGTGATGGCTGCATCTTTACCAGCGCACTTTAAATTATCAAGCGAAACCATCCTCATTTATAATGAAGAGTTTGGCGATGATTTTTCTGACCTGGATAATGAGGAATACCTGGTAGCCGAAGCTTTATTAATGAAACATGAACTACGGCTTACAGAAGTACAACAGGTGCTTGACGTTCCCCATGTATACCCCATTGTAAACCGGCTTATTGGTAAAAAAGTTTGTTTTGTCTGGGAATCGCTTAAGCAAACCTTTACAGCAAAAAAAGAAAGTTTTGTACTTCTTAACCATGAATACGATAATGAGGACCGTTTATCTGAACTACTAAATAATTGGGGTCGTGCACCCAAACAAATGGAATTGTTACTGGCCTACCTGCACCTGATGAAAACACAGGGAGAAGTAACTAAAACAGAATTATTAAAAAAATCAGGAGCTTCAGATGCACAGCTGAAGGGTTTAATAGATAAAGAAGTTTTGCGTATTGAAAAAAGAAGTGTTGATCGTTTGCAATATGCACCAAAAGATGTGAACATTGATTTTGAATTAACTCCTTCGCAGCAGGATGCCTATAAAAAAGTTCAACAACATTTTGAAGAAAAGCAGGTTTGTTTGTTGCATGGAATAACATCCAGTGGTAAAACACATGTTTATATTAAACTTATAGAACACTATATACGTATTGGCCAGCAGGTTTTATATATGTTACCTGAGATAGCCCTGACATCGCAGATCATCAGAAGATTACAAAAACATTTTGGTGGTTATATTGGCATCTATCATTCCAAATTCAGCCAAAATGAAAGGGTTGAGATCTGGAATAAAGTAAAATCCGGTGAATTAAAAATTGTTTTAGGCGCACGGTCCTCATTGTTCCTTCCTTTCCTGGATCTTGGACTTATTATTTGCGATGAAGAGCACGATACCTCTTATAAACAACAGGATCCTGCGCCACGATACCATGGCAGAGATGCAGCTATCTATATGGCTTCGCTAACACGATCAAAGGTTTTGTTGGGTAGTGCTACTCCCTGTCTTGAAACATATTATAATGCACAGCATGATAAATATGGTTTGGTAGAACTGCATGAGCGTTTTGGTGAAGTAAAACTGCCTTCCATCGAAATGATCGATACCAGAACAGTTGCCAAAAAGCCGGGAGAAAAAGTTATGCTGTCACCACAGTTGCTGGATGCTATAAAAGCAACAGTGGCAAAAGGAAAGCAGGTGATATTATTTCAAAACCGGCGTGGATATGCACCTTACCAGGTATGTACTGTTTGCGGCTGGATAGCTGAATGTAAGAACTGCGATGTATCGTTAACCTATCACAAATTTTCAAATAAACTAAAATGTCATTATTGCGGAAGCATTTATCCAATTACGGCTACTTGCCAGGCATGTGGGAGTGATAAGCTTGCGCAACGAAGTTTTGGTACCGAAAAAATTGAAGAAGTTCTTGCCACAGAACTGGAAGGCATAAAGGTGGGAAGGATGGATTTGGATACAGTAAAAAACAAAAATGCGCATGATGTATTGATACAGCAATTTGAACAAAAGAAAATAGAGGTATTGGTGGGAACTCAAATGGTGGTTAAGGGGCTTGATTTTGATAATGTAGACCTAGTAGGAATTCTGGATGCAGATGGCCTGTTGCATTTTGCCGATTTCCGGGTAAATGAAAGAGCCTTCCAAATGATGGAGCAGGTGAGTGGAAGAGCCGGCAGGAGAGATAGTGCCGGAAAAGTTATGATTCAAACCATTAATCCCCAACACCCGGTTTTGTTGCATGTGGCTCATCACGATTTTTTAGGAATGTATTCCGAAGAAATTGAAAAGCGAAGGCAATTTTTTTATCCTCCCTTTTCACGCATCATACAAATTCAATTCAGGCATAAAGAAAGAGATGTTGTAACGGATGGGGCTCATGTTTTTGCACGTTCTTTATCCGTTCCGTACGGTAAATACATGGTTGGACCAGCAGAACCCGTAGTAAACCGTGTTCGCAACATGTTCCTGATGGAACTCCTGCTTAAATTGCCCAAAGATTCTCAGCTGATCCATAAATGCAAAAAGGATATCATAAAAGAAAGCGCCAATCTGCATGCAGACCAGCGCTTTAAAAAAATGATCATCATTCCTGATGTTGATGCGAATTAACCCGCCTTATCAAGAATCAACACAACCTTATTAAAATCAGCAGCAGCATTGATCACTTTTTTAAATGTTTCAAATTGCTGCAACGGGTAAGTGGCATTCCGGTAATCTTCTTTGATGGTTATATTCAGAATATTTCCTTTTTGCTCATAGCTACATACAAATCCAAGTGTAGTAATTTCTTTTTCTTTATACAATTCATTAAATGTAAGATCGGCCAGGTTTTTGACCATATAACCTTCAGGAATGGTAACTTTTATGGTTCTGACCAATGCATGTGGGTAAGCCAGGTCAATATTAGTTGTACGTGCCTTTGCATTATACATCTGTGTTTGTTCTCCAATTACTTCTCCTATTTTAATTATGATTTTCTCGCCAGCCCTTTCAATTAAATTGTTTGATCGGACAGATGCATTAATAACAAAAGGTTTATAGGGCTCTGCCTGATCTAAATCTTTGTTTTCATAGGAATGCGATAAAATGTTCTCTGAGTTGGTGCCGAATTTGATCATTTCTTTAAGCACTTTATCCTGTTCATCTTCCGGCAAAAAAACAAATGGTGCCCTGTAATTGGGAGCAGCATATCCACCATATGATTGTTTAACATCAATTAACAATGCATCGTTTTTGTCCAGCTTCAAATTCATATCCATATTCAGAAAACTGTGCTCATAATTTTCTAATGGAATCGTTTTAACTTCTGCAACAGCCGTAGTGAAATTGCCGATGGTTGTGCCTACACAAAATAGGCCATTTGTATTTGCCCATGTAGGGGGTATCCATGGGTAACGATACTCGATCTCGGTAGGAGCCAGGAATTTTTTTGTTGCAGGAAAATATAATAAAAAGTTATTGGTATTGTTCCAGTTCTCAAATGTGCGGTCTACTTCAAAATTGGTTCTGTTACCACAAAGTACTATCTGGTAATTGATATCAGCAGCTTTATATAAGCTTGTATACAATTTGATAATAGCTTTCTCACTAGCTATTTTATTTTTAATCACCTTAGCCATATCATCAGCATCTTCCGACGGAATATCATCACGGGTAATAAAATTTTTTTTCAGGTACGATTCTATTGACATGATTTTTTCAGCAGCAGTGGAGTTGGGCTTAAGTTTAATGTCTTCCAAAAGATCTCTGACCTTTTTCTGTTCCTTATCTGTGATGTTTGAATAAATATCATAGGCTTTTTTTGCCAGTTCATTCCAGGTAAACAGGCGTTCTTTTTCGTTTCTTGCTTTATTATAGCATAATTTGTATTCAACTCTTTTTAAATTGGCCTGGAACATGGAGTAGGGTTCTTCTTCGGTCTCGCTGATGTTTTCATCATTAATTACCAGGTATCTTTTTTCTCCATATACAGTGTCCTTACTAACAGGTAAATTATTGTAGGATTTTGTTTCAAAAACAAGATGGTCTGGTGTGATCAGTTCAAAATGCGACTTCAACACAGGTACACCAGGTGTCATTACTTCTCTTCCAAAAAATGAAGCATATTTTTTCAGGGTGAAATAGAACTCCACTTCGCAACCTTTTGTCAGTCCTTCAAGGGCAAATATTTTGTACTCGCCATCTTCATCTTTCAGGTCTTTTATATTGTTTTTATTGAGTTCAATGATTTTTCCGCCAGGTAAAATTGTTCTTGCCTTTACATCCAGCATTTCAAGTCCTTCATCAAAAGGCAGGTAAATTTTGTTAAAGCTTTCAATGCCTTTATCATTATTAATATGAATGATGCGGTGCATGGTTCGATAGATGTATAATTCATTTTTATCAAAACCATATTCGATGATCCGGTCATCGGCTATAAAAACTGCTGCTGCATCCTGGTATTTTTTGTCAATGTTATGTAATACAGGTTTCTCTTTCCATTGAAATTTATTATATCCTTTTTGAGCAAAGGAATGAATAGAAAGAAGTGTGAAAAGAATAAAGAATATCTTTTTCATAGTTATTAATTTTTGCTAAAAGCAACCGTGTGTTTATAATGTGGAAATAAATGTTCCAGTACTTTGTTCCAGGGTTCAAACTGTCCTGGTTTAAGAAGTAGCTGGTCCGTATCAAATGCCTGGGTTAAATATACCGAGCTGGTGTCGGCAGTATATTTCATTGAAAATCCCCACGTATCATTTTTAAATATTTCTCCCTTTGGAAGGTGTGACAGTTTATAACCTTCAGGAATTTTTACGATTGTTGTAAATGTTGAGGTTTCAAGAAAGTCAAATTCAATAGGTGCTTTTCTTTTTGGGAAATCAATTTCCCGGTGTTCGTACCATTTAAACAGATTAAGGTTCAGGAAAATCTCGCTGTCTAAATTGCGGGCATAATCGGGTAAATTAAAATCTGCCATGATTAATACTTCACTGTGATCCGGGTTGAGTTCCGTTTTCCAATTACTAAAACGGATCTTATTACTGCCCCGTGCAAATTGTTTCTTCAAATATTCTTCCTCTTCCTTTTCGTTTTTAAAATTGAGTATGGTTTGCATCCGTGATGCATGGTATCCTGTCATACGAATTCTCACCTGGCCAATTAATTCCTGATTTTGCAACCGGATGAAGGTTGAATCCGTGTATGTATTTTTTTGTTTTGCCGTTACCGGAACCCTGACGATTTTAAATTCATTTTCATTAATTGCAATCATGGCTTCTTTTCCTTGTATGGAATAGGGAGGAAAACCATAAATGCATCCATCGTCTGTGCCATCTAAAAACAAAAAAGAATCTCCGGATCTTATAGCGCAGATCATGTGATTATCAGAAATTGGCAATGGCACTTCGGTATAATCATAAGGTATGGATCTTGTACCGATCCATGTAAAATACGCTGGTACATTAGCGTAGTTTAGCATGGCAGTCAAAATACTCGTCATGTCCTTGCAATCGCCATACTTGCGGTTGCATACCAGGCTGGCATCTCTGGGAATAAATCCTTCCATACCATCTTCGAAGGCAACATATTTAATATTAGATTGTACCCATTTGTAAATCTTTTTTGCTTTTTCTTCTGGCGAGGAGATGTTTTTTACAATTGAATCGGTAATTGTTTTAAGTTCCTGGCTTATTTCTTTATTAATATTCCTGATAAAACTATAATTGTGTTTGTAGAGATCTGCCGGGTTGGATAGAAAGTTTTTCCAGCTTCCATTTTCTTTAATTTGTTCAATAAAATAAATGAGGTGGGTTGAATAATAGGCGTTATCAGGTGCATCTTCGTACGCATCTATGTTCTCAACATTTCTAATAGTGAACGTATAGGTTGTCTTATCTCTTTTTTTTGTTTCGGAAAAGACAACCTTTTCTGCATTTAGACCCTTAATAATATATTTCAGCTTTATATCAGCCGGGAACGTAATAGTTACCTTGCTTTCTCCCACAGGAAAATATCTCTCAAAATAATGTGGCGTTAATAAATGCACATCATTATGCTTCAATAGATAATTCATATGCCTGGTGGCACCAACTGAAGCACCGGCATAATCAAACGAAGTAGATTTTGTATCGTCGTAAAAAATGTAATCCTGTCTGCTGCTGGTGGTAGCCGCATTTGACACCTTCACCTTTTTGCCTGAAGGAGGCTGAACATATGCGTCCCATTTCTGCAACTCGTTAAAGCTGCTATGGTAAATGCGACCGCGGCTCATCATGTTAACGGAGTTGCCTGTCAGGTATAGAAGGTCCTCTGATAAGTTACTGGTGGCGATCCATTTGTCATCTTCCTGTTTAATGATTATATCATTGGAAAGATTGGTATAAACTGCTTCAGCATTGGGAAATAATTTTTTCCAGTCATCCTGGCACATGGCCAGTTTGGAGCTTAGCAGTATCATACCAACAAGTCCACCTTTTAATAAAAAATGTATCATTTTTTTACATTGATAAGAGTTCCATAATAATAATACCTGGTTTCCATTGGTTTGCCTTTCTCATCATAAAATTTGCGGGCACCTGTCAGGTATCCATTAACAAACATGCCTTCTTCTTTCAACTTACCGTCTTCATAATATTCTTTATATGGTCCTTCCTGTGTGTCATAATAATAGTTGTATTCTGCTTTCAGGGTTCCGTTTATGTAATATTCAGCAAGCCTTCCGTTTGTTACGCCATACAACTCGCTGGTTTCGTAATATAGTTTCCCATTTGGATGATATATTTTATAGACACCAACCACTTCGCCATCAATGTATCCGGCCTCGAATGATTTATTGCCGTTGCTGTAGAATGTTTGAACTTTTCCTTTTCCTCCCGGCAATGAAATGACGGGAAGAAGTTTCCCGCTTTTGTCAGCATAAGTGTAACCTGTAATGACATCGTTCTTAAAATAAAGTACACTGCTCAACTGGCCATCTTCTGAATATCGTTTAAACCATCCGTTGCGGGAACCGTTCTTATATTCTGTTTCTCTTTCCAGTTTTCCACTACTGAAGTAGTTTTTTGCGATTCCATGTATACTGCCATCTATATACGTCTCTTCCCTGTACATACTGCCATCATTCAGGTAGTATTTCCATGTACCGTCTTTTTTGCCCAGTTTGTAGTTGCCGGTAGTTGCTTTTTTCCCGCCGTAATGGTATTCGGTATAGGCACCATCTAAAAATCCATGATCAAATGTTTTTGATACAAACACCGATCCGTCAAAATAATAATTGGTAAACCTCCCATGCAATTCACCATTCAGGTAAGCTCCTTCGTAACGAACCTTTCCATTAGCATACAACCCTTTATATACGCCAGAGCCATTTACAAGTGTTGAAGTTGAGATAATCTTTCCTGTTGTGTCATATTGAAAGATTGATTTCATCCATCCATTCTGGTACAGATCTTCATAATCCAGTTTCCCGTTACCATGAAAGGATTCACGATAGCCTGTAAGGTCATTTCCGAAATAAGTTGACCGGGTTTCAACAATTCCTTTGATATTATAATTGATCCAATCTCCGTTTAATTTGTCTTCGTGGTACCAACCTTCTTCTTTTGTTGTTCCGTTGATGTAATAAGATTTATACAAACCATGTTTTAACCCCTCTTTATAAGTTACTTCATACTCTTTTGCTCCATTTGGATAGTACCCGGTGACCAAACCATCCAGTTGACCATTTTTATAATAATTATTCTCTTTGATGACACCCGAGGAATAATAATATGTCATTGAACCTTCCCGCGAGCCTTTGTCATTATAAACAACCTTCGAGGTTTTAAACCCTTCAGCATTATGTGTTATCAATTCAATCATTTTATTTTTCCTTTCAGATACAGCCGTTTCTTTGCCCGCTTTATCGAAATACCTGGCCGTCTTTAAAATGTCCTTCTCAAAGATCAATGTTGAATAGAGCTTTCCGTCGTCGTCATAATATTGTCCTGTGCCTTCGGCTTTGCCATTCTTATATGGTAGTCTCATAATGACAACTCCTTCGTCACTATATTCAATTTCATCACCTTCCAACAAACCATTTTTGTAAAAAGTTTTACGTTGAGGTTTCCCGTTGGTATGGTAGCTGGTCACTTCTCCATCAAGTTCGCCATTTATATAGTTGCCATTAAATTCCGGTTGGCCATTTTCATGGTAACTTTTGTAGGACCCGTTAAGTTTTCCTTTTTCATATGTTGCGGATACTTGTACCTGACCGTTTTCATAATACGTAGTATACAGGCCCTGAAGTTCATTGTTAACCACGAACGCTTCTGTTTTTTTGCGTCCGCTGCTGTAATACTGCAGATATTTTCCATCTTCTGCACCATTGTTGAATGATTGAGACGAAAACAAATGACCTACGCCAAAAAATGTTTGTTTTTCTCCATGTAATTTGCCGCTCTTATAATGAGCTTTTGTTACCAGTATGCCGTGTTTGTTATATGTTAGATCTTCACCTTCCTGCTGCCCGTCTTTCCAGTGCTCATAACCGCTGATGCGACCATTACTATAATAATAGGTCCATTTACCGGTCTTTTCTCCTTTTAATGAATATTCTCCAACAGATTTTAGATTGCCATTCGGATAATAGAATTCCCATTTACCCAGGGTCTTATCATTTTCAGCTTTCCCTTTTCCAAACAACACTCCATCGTCATAATGAAACAGTACCGGTGCATTTTGTCTTTTTGAATAGTTAAGTACTCTTGTTCCCCTGATCAAGCTCATTTCATTTGCATAGAGCTGAACCGCTTCATTGATGGCTTTTTTATTCCGTTTGTTGTACTGCTGAATTTTATCAATAGAAATATTGGAGAATGCATA
>DASTMJ010000358.1:0-4001 GCA_035714205.1 Flavisolibacter sp.
CTCAACATATTTAAGGGATTTGTTGGATCACCTCCATTATTATCGGAACTGAACTCTAATTTCTGCCCGCCCATGTCCAGAGATACAGCAATGCGTTCGTAAGTAGTTCGTATGGTTTTAATTGTATTTTTTTCGTCTGTAACATGTAAGCGGTATCTCCAGGTCAAACCACTGCTCATTTTTTTCCCCTCAGTTTCCTGTTCAAAATCCATTAGCATATCATACACATAGGCTTTCCCTTTTTGCAGGTTAAATTGTAAAACTACCTCTTCAGGAGCAGCTGGGGTCTTTAACAGCGAAGTATCAATTATTATAGTTGAAGTATCCGTTACCTGTGTAATACTATCCTGTTTAGCGGTAGTTCTTTCCTGCGGTTCCTGGCTTTCATTATTTGCACATGCAGTAAACAACAATAAGATAAATAAGGAAACAACATTGCTTTTCATACAATAGATTATTTACAAAATAAAAGTTTCATAGCAGCTTAAGAACTTAATGGACTTATTTTCGCAAAAATTTCTGGTATCGGGGCTTTCACGCAAATATGGACCTTATTTAAAAAAGATGTATTGCTTGAAATTCGTCAGCAATATGCATTTTATGGTGTTTTGCTTTATGTTGGTGCTACCATTTTTGTACTTTACATGGCTATTGAAAACCCTTCAATCGCTGTTTGGAATGGTTTATTCTGGATTATACAATTGTTTATTTCAATAAATGCCGTAGCCAAAAGTTTTTTGCAGGAAACCCGGGGCCGCATGTTATATTATCACACAATTGCAAGTCCCCAGAATTTTGTGCTGGCCAAGCTACTTTTCAATTCCCTGTTAATGTTGGTCATGAGCATTTTGAGTATGCTGCTGTTTTCGTTATTTATGGATTTTCCTGTAAAACGGATAATAACTTTTATAGGTATTGTTTTTTTGGGTGGCTGGGGACTAAGCCTGGTATTTACTTTTTTAGCGGCCATCGCTGCAAAGGCCCAGCAAAACGCTGCAATCATGGCTATTCTTGGCTTTCCTATTATTGTGCCGCAGCTTTTGGTATTGATGCAGGTTTCCACCGCTGTTTTTGTTACAACCACACCTGTACCACTTGCTAATATTTTACTCTTATTTGGGTCAGATATATTGGTAATAGTTTTGGCAATCATACTTTTCCCTTTTTTATGGAAAGATTAATCTTTAGGATCCGGGCCGGGAATCAATCAATGCAACCAACTTTAAACTTTTCAACTTGTGAACTAACATCCTTCCCTTATTTTTGCTGCCAAATAAAAAAGCGATTGCTGCTTTTATAACCCCAGCTATGAAAAAATGGTGGTGGAAAATACTGTGCATCATACTTCTTGTCTACACAATTACGGCAGGGCTTTTATGGAATAATGTTCCCCGGCTTCCGCAGTTGAATGAAACGATCCGTAATCTCTATTTCCATGTGTGTATGTGGTTTGCTATGATGATTCTGTTCACAGTCTCTGTGGTACAGGCCGTAAAATATTTACGAACCAACAACCTGCGTAACGACACGCTTTCAAGAGAATATGCTGTCGTGGGAATTGTTTTTGGTCTTTTGGGCTATGCAACGGGCACTATCTGGATGTCGTACACATGGGTTGATCCCAACCGTCCGGCTTACGAATCCTTCAGCCAGATTGCGAGAGAACCCAAACTTATAGGCGCTGCAATTGCCCTGTTGATATATTTTGCTTACCTGGTTTTGCGTGATTCTATACAGGATATTGATAAAAGGGCGCGGATTGGTGCGGTGTATAATATTTTCGCTTATGCTTTCCTGTTCCCTGCTATATGGATTATTCCACGGTTACTACCAAGCCTGCACCCGGGCGGCGAAGGACCTGGAGGTGTACGTACCGACAATCCGGCACTGGATTTTAAAGCTCTTGCACCTCAAATGCGTTTTGTATTTTACCCGGCCATTATTGGCTGGACATTATTAGGTGTGTGGATCACAAGCCTTAAAGTGAGAGTGAAAACCTTAAAAGAAAAAACATTGTATCCGAATGATTAAAAAATTTTCCCTCTTCTTTTTCCTTGCTTTTAGCAGCTTGTTGTTGTCTGCCCAACCCGGCAGCGAAGTTCAGATGGCCGATGTAATGCGAGACAATGGAAAGATCTACGTAGTAGTTGCTGTAATCCTGGCCATTTTTGCCGGTATTATCATTTACCTCATCCGGTTAGACAGGAAAATATCCAAACTTGAAAAAAATAATTCTTAATCTTAAATACTAGTCATGTCAGCTAATGCAGAATATAGCTTCTTTGGCGCCGTAGAAAGAAGCTTTGACAAAGCCTCACAGTTCACTTCATGGGATCCCGGAATTTTGGAACAGATCAAAGCATGTAACGCTGTATACCGTATGAAATTTCCTGTACGTATGGATGATGGACGTATAGAAGTTATTGAAGCCTACCGTGTACAACACTCCCAACATAAAACACCATGTAAAGGTGGTATCCGGTTTGCTGCCGAAGTAAACCAGGATGAGGTGATGGCCCTTGCAGCACTAATGACCTATAAATGTGCCATTGTAAACGTTCCTTTTGGTGGCGGTAAAGGTGGTATTAAGATCAATCCCCGCAAATATTCGGTTTACGAACTGGAAAAGATCACCCGTCGCTATACTGCTGAATTAGTAAAGAAAAACTTTATTGGACCGGGTACCGATGTTCCTGCACCTGATTACGGAACCGGCGAGAGAGAGATGGCCTGGATTGTTGATACCTATGCAAGCTTACGTCCCGGCGAAATTGACGCTGCGGGATGCGTTACCGGTAAACCTGTAACCCAGGGTGGCGTTCGTGGACGCAGGGAAGCCACCGGTCTGGGGATTTTTTATGGTGTTCGGGAAGTATGCAACATGCCTGATGTTATGGAACGTCTTGGTATGCCGGTAGGAATTGAAGGCAAACGTGTCATTGTGCAAGGTTTGGGTAATGTAGGATACCATGCTGCTAAATTCTTTCAAAATGCAGGAGCCAAAATCATTGCTTTAGCCGAATATGAAGGAGCTATATATTCCGATAATGGCCTCGATGTTGACGCAGTATTTGAGCACCGTAAAACTTCTGGCTCTATTCTGAATTATAAAGATGCCACCAATTTTGCTAAAAATACCGATGCCCTGGAATACGATTGTGATATCCTGATCCCGGCGGCCTTGGAAAATGTGATTAATGGAGATAATGCTAAAAATGTAAAAGCAAAAATGATTGGTGAAGGCGCCAATGGCCCTTTAACTCCCGAAGCGGATGAAGTTTTTGCGGCAAGAGGAACACTGGTAATACCTGATATGTACCTGAATGCCGGCGGTGTAACTGTTTCTTATTTTGAGTGGTTAAAAAATCTGAGCCACGTTCGTTATGGCCGTATGGAAAAAAGATTTACCGAAAACCTGAACCAGCATATTCTTGGCCAGATAGAAGAATTGACAAGCAAAAAAGTAAGTGATCGTGAACGCCAGTTTATTATGCACGGTCCGGAAGAAGTAGACCTGGTTCATAGCGGTTTGGAAGAAACTATGATCACAGCTACCCGTGAGATCATGGATGAATGGAGAAGAAATCCACAAATACCTGACATGCGTACTGCTGCTTACGTTGTTGCTATCAATAAAGTTGGTACCAGCTATGCCGAACTAGGCATCTTTCCATAAAATAACATGAGAAAACCATATAGCCCTGTTTCATTGAAACGGGGCTTTTTGTTTTTGATGCCTGAAAAATCAATGCTTTTCGTAGATAATACATTTGGTCACTGGTATTTGTTTCCAATTAAATGCACTTTAAAATCTTCCTTCAAACCTTTTAATTCTATTTGTTTTTGAAAGCTAGCCGGGGGATCATCTAACATCTGAAATGCCTTATCTGAAACTATAAAACTGTTGTTTTCCTGTTTGGTAGCTCCTTGTAATCGTGATGCAATATTTACAGGCAAACCCATAACCGTTAAATTGTTATTGACCCCTATACCAATATTGC
>DASTMJ010000359.1:0-2383 GCA_035714205.1 Flavisolibacter sp.
ATGTTATTGGCAGGTGCCTGGAAGTATAATAAACTCACGCATCCTGCAACTTTCCTTGCGCTTGGCATAAACATATTTTGTTTCTTCCTGGAACCTCTTGGCAGATCAGAAAGTGTATAGCTTTTTTTAAGTACGTATATAAAGGGATAATGTTATCACCTGATCACAAAGCACTTCAGTTATTTAAACGATCATAAATGGATGAATGCGCCACTTTAACACCCGCCCGGGGTCTTCGCGGGACGCGGGGCTTTGGGTTCGAAACAAGAAAGGTTGCTTGATACAACCTGCAACGTGCCGTGTTCCCAACAACAGTTTTTAGAAAAAGCTTAATAACTTATCTTTAAAACGTAAGAACAGGGTAGAGCAGTGAACGCACAATACAGAATTTTAAGCAAGGCTTGCCCAAAGCAATAACGTTTAACCAGAACCGTAAATTAAAAACTGCTTAGCATGACCAGGTTTCTATTAGTCCTGCTCCCGGCATTGCCATTCTTCTCCTGTACAAATGTCGTTAACACAAAGGAAAAAGACAGCAAGGTTATAGGCTGTTTCAGTCCGAAAACAACCGATAAAGACTGGTACACATCAGGTAAAAAAGCACCCTTGTTTAATGGGCTGGAAGGCATTGACTTTACTATTACCACCGCAAGCAAAGAGGCGCAGCACTATTTTAACCAGGGTATGATGCTGGCTTATGGCTTTAATCATGCAGAAGCTGCCAGGTCGTTTTACGAGGCTACCCGCCTTGACACTACCTGCGCAATGGCCTGGTGGGGTTATGCCTATGTACTGGGGCCCAACTATAACGGCGGCATGGAAGAAGATAATTACCAGCGGGCTTACGATGCCGTGGTTAAAGCACAGGCACTATCTAAAAACTGTACGCCGTTAGAAAAGGCGCTTATCAATGCTTTGACCACCAGGTACCAGGCGCAGCCACCTGCAGACAGATCGCACCTGGACATGGCCTATGCCGACGCGATGAAAAAAGTATATGTTCAATATGCTTCCAATCCCGACATTGGTGCCCTGTATGCCGAAGCATTGATGGATCTGCATCCCTGGGATCTGTATGAAAAGGAAACAAAAAAGCCCAAAGCATGGACACCGGAACTGGTTGCTGTGTTGGAACACCTGATGAAAAACCACCCGAAACACCCGGGGGCGCATCATTTTTATATTCATGCCCTGGAAGCGTCGGCCACACCTGAAAAAGCACTGGCAACGGCAGGTTTGCTGGATACGCTGGTACCCGGTGCCGGGCACCTGGTACACATGCCTTCGCATATATACATTAACACCGGCCACTATCATTTGGGTACGCTTGCCAACCTGCAGGCTGTACAGGTAGACAGTGCCTACACAACCACCTGCCATGCGCAGGGTGTTTACCCGCTGGCTTATTACCCGCATAACTACCATTTTCTTTCGGCAACGGCCACACTGGAAGGTAATTCTGAAATAGCCTGGATGGCGGCAAAAAAAGTTCAGCAACATACAGCCACTGAAATTATGGACCAGCCGGGCTGGGGAACCTTGCAGCATTATTATACCATACCGTATTATGTGGCCGTAAAATTTTCTATGTGGGATATCATTCTTTCACTTCCGGCACCTGCAAAGGATCTTGTGTATCCAAAAACAATCTGGCATTATGCCCGCAGCATGGCTTACCTGGGTAAAAATGATATGAAGAACGCACAAAAAGAATCGGCCCAACTGAAAGCATTGGCGGCAGATACCAGTTTGCAGCATCTTACTGTTTGGGATATCAACACAACGGCTGATCTTGCGCAGATTGCAACCAAAGTAGTATCTGCCACCATTGCCGCAAAACAGAACCAGCCTGAGGCCTCTGTTGCTTTACTTAAAGAAGCTGTTGCCATAGAAGATAAACTGAATTACAATGAACCACCTGACTGGTTTTTTTCAGTAAGGCATCATTTGGGTGCGGTTTTGTTACAGGCAGGGAAGTATGGCGAAGCCGAAAAGACATACAGGCAGGATCTGCAAACGTGGAAAAAAAATGGCTGGGCTTTAATTGGGTTGCACCATGCATTAATGCAGCAGCAAAGAACGGGTGAAGCGCAGGCGGTTAAATCTGATTTTGACCTGGCCTGGCAGTATGCGGATATAAAGATCACATCATCTTCGGGTCTCTTCAATGATAGAACTTTTTAGATAGTTGGGATTCTCAATGGAATACGTATGATATATGGCCCCCTGTTTAATGATGGCAATGTTTCAGCTACCTATCGTTTTGTTATGATCAAACGAGATTTTTTAAAACAAAACAATTAAATGATAAGTGTAAACTCATAATCTCTACAAAAATATCTATATCAGAAAGAACTACATTCGCTTATAAAGTATGTTTAAA
>DASTMJ010000360.1:0-3235 GCA_035714205.1 Flavisolibacter sp.
AACTAAAAGGCTGTTGATTACCCCGTTCCAGTCCTGCATATCCATTTGTTGAATAAAGTTTTGTATGGCAGGCTGCGATAAGGGTTCGTTAAAATCAACAGGTGACGGTACCAGGGGTAGTTCAATGGTGTCTCCATAAAATTCTATACGAAGCATGTTTATCGACTGTGAATAGCTGGCAGTATTAAACAGGTAAAAGACGAGCAGGGTTAATATGATAATCTTCTTTTTCAAGGGTTTGCTATCCTTATAAAGCTACAAAACTTAACAATAAGGTAATATTAAGTTTTGCCTGTGTACGGGAAAAATCAGTAAAACTTGATCATAGAAGTTGGTGGAGATGATTCAATACATGTCTGTTGATTTTCCCGCTCTAATAAGAATTGTCAAGTCATCCGGTTTTGGTACAAAGAGTTTTTTGAAAAAATAAAGTTTCATTCAAAGACCTCCGTGCCATAAATTCATTTTATTCAAATAACCTCTTCGAATAGTTGAAGCCAAATGGAGTAAAGGATAATAAAACCTGTTTGATAGTTAATCCCATACTATATAACCTAGCAAATTGAAGTGTGGTAAAGTAAAACCAGGCATATAATAAAAACCAGCCATCGGTTTTAATGAAGAAGAGACTTATAAAGGGCAGGCTTAAGAATATTAGGTAAGTTGTACGGTTCATTGCAAAAAGATTTCCTGCTAAAATTAATAAAAGCCAGGAAATCAGAAAGAGAACTGCAAACCCGGGACGCTTTTTTTCATCTCCACCTCTCGGTTATTTATTGTAATAATCATTTCCACTGGCCAGGTTTGCAATCTTAAATAGGAATTTGCTATGATAACTTGGAACGCTTTAAAAAGCCCCTGTGTCAATACACGGGGGCGTACATGCACATGAGAAAATTGATGGGTGCAAGTTACAGCAATGCGCTGCGTGCCCAGGTTAAATCATTATGAATTAAGTCGCCTGTTACTTGTAAAGGATTTAGCATCCAGTGAAGAAATGAATACAGGTACAACAGAACTAATAAGTCAAAAAAAATTTTTCCCGAAACCGGATGGTCGCTGTTGCCTAAGACCAGCTAAAAAAATTGGCCTTTTTTATTTTCCATACCGCAAACGGAATTTCATACCAATACAACAATTTCCTCACCTTCTTTTAATCTGCCCTTCACAATTAGGTAATGCTGCTACTGCAGCTTTGCACCATCAACATAAAAACAAATCATATGAAGCAGGTAACCTTAAACATGCTGAAAGCATCATTTTTTCTGATCATTTTTTCGGTTGGTAGAAAACAGGCCGCAGCTCAAACGCTGACCGGGCCTGATACAGGCAACACTGCCATACAATATATACGTACCCAAGGTGATCTTCTTGTATTTGATCTGCAACTCTCCAACCTCCCCGTCGCCGGTAGCATGGTCCGGGTTACCGACGATGATTACAATGTTCTTTTTGAGGAACGCATTCATTCAACGGATTATCATAAGCGATACAAAATTCTTACGGGTACTACCAATAAACTTCATTTCGAGGTTTTTGGCCCTAAGCTGATCTTGAAACAATCCTTCCAGGTCAAGTACATGACCGAAGTTAAATGGGAGGTAACTAAAGCCTGAACCATCCGCTAAAGCCCCGGCCCCGGCATTGCCGGGGTCTTTATTGTTTTTGAAAATTTAGATCCTATGTCTCCTCTGTTCAATAAAACCTGGTTTCCAATTGCTATCTGCTGCATCCTGATCCTGGTATTACTCTTTATAGGCTTCATGTGCCGTCAGTTGTTATAGAAAATCACAACCTGGTAAGCAAAACAAATACATAGGTTTTGATACATTGAACCCATGTTTTCAATACCGAATCTTTAGTTCTGTTCAAGTTATGCAACATGTATAATCAAATCATTAAGGGAATATGATGTTACCATGAATTGTTTAAAGCCATCTTTGCTGTTTGAGTTGTTTTGTTTTGTTTGAGGATTGTCATTTAGAATGTTGAACCTGGAATCGCAATAAGCGGTTTCATACATCTGTAATTATTTTTGGACAAGACATGTAAGTCAGTGCTATTGTAGATACATACCTTAAGTATACCTGGTGTATGAAGAGTGTAAGATATCAGTCTTTCTCACATTTAGCCCGCAACGTACAGCGAACGTAAATAACACAAGTACAATTCCTATTGCCTGGTGTCATCATCGCCAATAACTTAGCACTCTCCAATATTCTTCGTTTTCACCCTTTATAACCTCTTGATAATGCCAAAAAAAGCACGAATCCTTGTCGTGGACAGCAACCTGCATACGCTTTCAAAAATTTATCTGGGCCTGATCCATAAAAATTATAAAGTAGAAGCAACGGATGATGCACGGGAAATAAATGCAAGGGCAGAACGTTTTAAGCCACGACTGGTGATCCTTAATGCTGCAACCGACTCCCTGACACCGGAGGTATACCGGCAATTGGCAGAAAAAAGAATTTATGTGTTATTGATTGCAGGTAGTAACCAACAGGTTCCTCAAATGAAAAAGATGGAAGTGATTTCCATGCCTTCCGACATCTCTTTTTTTGATGTGAAGATCAGGGAAGTACTTAATATTTTTTAGTAAGCCTAGCGTTAATGCTTGATCAGGTCTGCCGCTACCTGGTGAATCTGTTTCAGTTTTTGATAATTCACTGAATAAAATATAAACTTTCCCTGCCTTTCAGCATGCACCAATCCTGCTTTTCTAAGTATGGCCAGGTGTTGCGAGGCAACAGACTGCTCTAATCGTAATTTGATGAATAATTCTGTTACGGTCATACGTGCCTGTTGATGTAGCAATTCAAGCATATGCTTGCGCAAGGGATGATTGATGGCTCTGAAGGTCAGGGCTCCTTTTTTAAGATGGAGCACCTCAATAGGAAGTTCTTGTTCATTTGAAATCTGCATAATAGTTTTTTTCAAGGGTAAGATAACAAAACTTCCAGAAAGTGGTTTTCTGTCAATGAGTAAATAGATAAATCTTAATTGTAATTAACCTGATTTGTTTTTTGATGGCACCAGCTCAATTCGCTTCCCCATAATTTTTTTCAAAAAAAGCTGCATGGTAATTGATGGTCTATCCGCTGAAGATTGAGTATGACTGTTATTGAATTCAACCTTTTAGCTGTTTCGGATAAACTGGACCTGATTTACAAACAAGGCATATACATTGGTAAACAAAAGACGACAGGTGGTAGTATATTGTTGTACCAGTTAG
>DASTMJ010000361.1:0-14344 GCA_035714205.1 Flavisolibacter sp.
TGGTGCTGTCCTACATCCGTAACAATTACGGCTTCACCATTTGTTAATTCATTCAATACATTTATTACTTCTCCCATGGTAAGCTCACCGGATGCAGGATGAAGCTCGTTATAGATGCAGGCATCAATTTCCTGCTGTTCAAGTGATTTAAATTTCTGCAACCATTGCGGATAAACTTTTTGTTGTACCAGGTCTGTAAGTAAGGGAAGTGTTTCTTTACAATCACCCCAAACCGGTACCGTTACCTTTACATTCTTATCTATCTCTGCAGGATCGATATCAAGGTGAATAATTTTTGCCTGTCTTGCATATTTATCAAGTCTGCCAGTTACCCGGTCATCAAAACGCATACCTACAGCAATCAATACATCACACTCATTGGTCAATACATTGGGAGCATAGTTCCCATGCATACCTAACATGCCGACGTTCAATGGATGATCACTAGAAAGAGCACTTAATCCTAAAATGGTCCATGCAGCCGGAATGCCTGATTTTTCAATAAAGGCCTTAAATTCTTCTTCAGCTTTTCCCAACAAAACACCCTGTCCAAAAATAACAAACGGTTTTTCTGCAGCATTAATCAGCTCTGCAGCCTGTTCTAAATATTCTTCCCGTACAATTGGTTTAGGTCTGTAACTGCGAATGAATTCACATTTTTCATAACCGCTGAATTCAAACTTTTGCAACTGTGCGTTTTTGGTAATATCAATTAACACCGGGCCGGGGCGTCCGCTTCCGGCAATAAAAAATGCTTTGGCCAATACAGATGGAATTTCCGAAGGATCGGTGACCTGGTAATTCCATTTGGTAACCGGCGTGGTTATATTGATGATATCAGTTTCCTGGAAAGCATCAGTGCCTAATAAATGCGCAAACACCTGGCCGGTAATGCAAACAAGTGGAGTGCTGTCAATCAACGCGTCGGCTAATCCGGTGACCAGGTTTGTGGCACCCGGCCCGCTGGTAGCAAATACAACTCCAGTTTTGCCCGATGTTCTTGCATAACCTTGCGCGGCATGAATAGCACCTTGCTCGTGCCTTACCAAAATATGCTTTAACTGCTGTTGATAATCATATAAAGCATCATAGATAGGCATGATGGCGCCACCAGGATATCCAAAAATAGTATCCACACCCTCTTCCAGGAAGGCTTTCAGTACTGCTTCAGAACCAGTGATGGTTTCAGTCTTCGTCTGTAACACATCCGTTTGCGGCTGTTGTAACGTGTTTAGCATATTTAAAAAGAATTCCTTTTTGTGCTTTTAAAGCAGGTTGTTTCCATTGTTTTTTTCTTTCTGCAATTTCTTTGTCGTCAACCTGTAGTGTAATCGTATTTTTTGTGGCATCCAGTTCAATGACGTCATTATCCTTTACAAGGGCAATTGTTCCACCATCGTATGCTTCGGGAGTAATATGCCCCACAACAAATCCATGGGTGCCGCCACTGAATCTTCCATCGGTTATTAGTGCAACCGATTTACCTAAACCAGCGCCAATAATAGCTGAAGTAGGTTTCAACATCTCAGGCATTCCGGGACCGCCTTTGGGACCTACGTAACGGATGACCACAACATCACCAGCTTTTATCTTTCCTGAATTAATTCCTGCAATCAATTCAAATTCGCCATCAAACACTCTTGCTGGTCCAACAAAACGTTCGCCTTCTTTTCCACTGATCTTTGCCACACTACCACCTTCAGCTAGGTTGCCATATAATATTTGTAAGTGACCTGTAGATTTTAAAGGGTTGGATACCGGGCGAATAATAGTTTGTGCTGTAAAATCAAGATCGGTAACGCTAGTTAAATTTTCGGCAATCGTTTTCCCGGTTACGGTCAGGCAATCGCCGTGTAAAAATCCCTGTTGTAATAAATATTTCATAACGGCGGGAAGGCCCCCATGCTGGTACAGGTCCTGCATCAAATACCTGCCGCTGGGTTTGAAGTCAGCCAGCACTGGTACTTTATCGCTGATGGCTTGAATATCATCCTGCGTCAACGGAACATCAACACTTTTTGCCATGGCAATTAAATGCAGCACCGCATTGGTTGAACCACCTAAAGCAATGATCACGGTGATGGCATTTTCAAATGCTTTCCGTGTCATGATATCTTTAGGTTTGATATCTTTTTCCAGCAGATGCCGTATGGCTTTGCCCGCAGTTAAACACTCTTTCTTTTTTTCTTCACTAATAGCAGGATTGGAAGAAGAGTAGGGAAGGCTCATACCCAATGCTTCAATAGCAGCTGCCATTGTATTAGCTGTATACATGCCACCACAAGCACCTGCGCCCGGGCATGATGCTTTTACCACACATCTGAAATCTTCTTCGGTAATAGTACCGGCAATTTTTTGTCCCAGTGCTTCAAATGCAGATACGATGTTCAGATCCTGGCCATTATAATGTCCGGGTGCAATTGTTCCGCCATATACCATTATGGAAGGCCTGTTCAGCCGACCCATGGCAATGATGGATCCCGGCATATTTTTATCACAACCTGGTAAGGCTATAACGGCATCATAATATTGTGCACCACAAACAGCTTCTATAGAATCAGCAATAATGTCCCGGCTTACCAAAGAATAACGCATGCCATCTGTGCCGTTACTCATACCATCGCTTACTCCAATGGTATTAAAGATCAACCCAACAAGGTCGTTATCCCAAATACCTTTTTTTACTATTTTGGCAAGATCATTCAGGTGCATATTGCAGGTGTTGCCATCGTAACCCATGCTCACAATTCCTACCTGGGCTTTTTTCATATCATCATCCGATAATCCAATGCCATACAGCATGGCCTGGGCTGCCGGCTGGGTTTCATCCTGCGTTAAGGTTCGGCTATATTTATTCAATTGATTCATGCTACTTTTTCTGCGGGTCTGAATTCTTTTTCCAATACCAATTGCTTATAAGCTTTCTGAAGAATGGCGCCTAAAGAGTTGTTCCAGTCTTTTCTGAAAGTTTTTTTATCTACAGAAGCCAGACCTATTATTTCTGCCGCTGTGCCACAATAGAATGCACTGTCTGCATTGTAAACATCATTAAGTGTAAGTTTTGTTTCAACGGCCTCCATTCCTAAGGACTCACAGAGCTCCAAAACGGTAGCTCTTGTAATTCCCGGCAAAATGCTGCCCAGTTGAGGTGTATACAAAACATTGTCTTTTTCAATAAATACGTTGGCGCCAGGTCCTTCCGCCACAAAACCCTCAACATCTAATAAAAGGGCTTCATCAAAACCTTTGTCTTTTGCCTCCTGCGTAGCTAAAATGGAATTGATATAATGACCAGAAACTTTTGCTTCAACCTTAAAGGAGACGGGTGTAATGCGTCGGTATGATGAAGTATATATATTAAGCAACTGCTCACCCAGGTAGGCACCCCAGGCCCAGGCTGTTACAAGAAGATTTGACGATTTGCCTTTTGTGAGCGACATGTTTGGAGAGCTGCTTACCAGGGGCCTTATGTAGGCATCCTTCAGGTTATTCAATTTTAAAATTTCGTAACTGATTTGGATCAGTTCTTCTGTAGTCCAGTTATAGGGTAAGTGAATAGCTTCAGCCGAGAACTTCATACGGTCAAAATGTTCTTTTGCTTTAAAAATGCGAACACCATTTTCCGTATCGTAAGCCCGAATTCCTTCAAACACGGCATAACCGTAATGCAGCGATTGGTCGTAAACATTGGCACAGGCTTCAACAGCCTTCACAAAATCACCTTTGTAATAAATAATCGTGTTTTCGTTGTAATACATAATGGGTATCAAGTTGATCATAAAAAAACCGCCCTTTTCGGAGGCGGTTATTTTGTATTTAGATTTTTTAATTACAAATAATTTCCACCCCCCTGCATTGCAGGAACAATAATGACAACCACAATAATGACTATTGCTGGTAGTGCACTGTATTTATTTCCTGTTAACATAAAGGATGAATTGTTTTATAATGAACATCCTTCGTTTTTATTATAAGAACTACTATAAATAATGTTTGCCGTTCTGTACCGTTTATGGTGTTTACTGGAACGTTTACTTCTTATATAGCAGCAACGAAGGTTTTAAATTCAGTTCCTGATTGAAGGTAAACGAATGATTTACCCCATTTTTTCTAAAATTTAGGCGGTTTTACAGTATTTACGAAGGTGAAAAATCTTTGAAAGCCTTTACAGGACTGTGTTTTTCGATTTTCAGGTTACGGCAACCAAACATGTATAATCATTCAAAAAATAATTATAAAAGTTCGGCTTTTATTCTTTTTCGGTGTACGTAAGTTTAATGTTCCAGTTTATAAAGCAAAGTCATCGAGTTTTTAAGTGCGGGATACAACGTTTTATATACCCTGAAATTCTTTTCATATACATCTGCTACTGTTTTTCGCGGGATAAGCATTTTGCCGGAATGTGGAACATTGGGGAATTCATGAATGACTCCGGTTGCTTTTAAGCCCAGGTACGCCGCTCCAACCGCTGATGCATCTTCTGTTTGTTGTAAAAACACTTTTTTACCGGTAATATCAGCAAGCATTTGCATCCATAGGGCTGATTGAACAAATCCACCACTTACATTCACCTGGTGTATGGGCTCCGAAGCTTCTTCAAGTGCCGTAAGAATATCATTCAGGCCAAAACAAATGCCTTCCAATACGGCCCTTAAAAAATGTTGCTTTTTATGATGTGACCGGATACCAAAAAACACTCCGCAGCTTTCCTCATCCCAAACCGGCGCTCTTTCACCATTGACATAAGGAAGAAAAACAAGTCCATCGCAACCGGCCGGTACAGATTGTATTTGGTTAAAAAGCTCTTCATAATGATGATTCGTGATATCTTCTATATCAAGATAATTTTTAATCAACCAGTGAATGATATTTCCGCCATTATTAACCGGGCCACCACTAATAAAATGCTCTTCATCTAAAATATAATTGAAGAACATTTGTTCATATTCCCGGATAGGTTCCCGGCTGAAGATTCTAACGGCGCCACTGGTACCAATTGTTATAGCAGCCACACCGTTATTAATTGCATTGGTTCCCAGGTTGGCAAGGCATCCGTCACTTGCTCCAATACAAAACGCAGTATCCGGAGATATTCCCATAATCCTGGCTTTTTCAACTGCGACACCTTTTTTTACATAGGTTGTTGCTACAGGTTGCGATAACTGGCTTAAAGAAACTGAGGCTAGTGTAAGCGCAGGGGAATGCCAGTTTCGATTTTCAATATCAAGTAAGCCGGTGGCTGAAGCCAGGGAATAGTCTATAACATATTCCCGGAACAATTGCTGCCAGATAAATTCTTTTATTGAAATGAATTTATAAGCCTTATAAAATGTATCGGGATCATTTTCTTTAAGCCAAAGGATCTTCGATAAAGGCGACATTGAATGTATTGGGGTGCCGGATGCCTCATAGATGATTTTTCCTTTGGCTGATCTTTTTAAGTTGCCTGCAATAGAATTACTTCTTGCATCTGACCATAACATAAGGTTGGTAATGGGTTTGCCATCTTTATCAATTACCAACAAGCCATGCATGGCGCTGCTAAGCGCAACGGCTTCTGGTTGATCCTTCATCTTTATAATGAGTGCCTTAATGCTTTGAAAAAAGGCGTTTACTACAATTTCGGGGTCCTGTTCACTATAACCGGTTTGGGGATGCAGGGTTGGGTAATGTACCTGCGTGCTACAGATTACTTTTCCATCAAAATCAAGAGCAACGGTTTTAACGCTTCCGGTGCCAATGTCCGATCCAATTATATACGGTTGCATCTTAAACTTTTAGCAGGTCATATTAAAAATGAAAATCAATAAACAGAAAAATACGGTGATTTAGGTATACTGGAAAACAATTGTGGTCATTTCATGCCCAGTTTAATTCGTTTCATACAATGTTGACTTTCTTTTACATAGCTCCGTTCAAAACTTTATAGGCAGAAGCGAATTGCAAAATTTTTGTTAACGGTATTATATCTACCCAACGGTTTTGAAGTGATGGTGGGTACTACTATAAAACCAATCAAAATCAACAAAAACAAAAAACAAAAAGTATGAGACCGTTACAAACCAAATTACTAGTATCATTGACATTGTTTACTATGCTGTTTACAGCTTGTAAAAAAGATGACATCCCTCAACCAGGCAAACCATTACCGTCACCCGTTGTTAACCCGGTTCCTGTGCCTAATCCTAATCCATCCGAAACTTCATTTACTATAAAACTGAAAACAGTTATAACTATTGGTTCTATAGTATATGATAGTATACCTGCGGTTCTTACACTTTCCAGTTGGGACAGTTCGGGAACTGAACACAAAAAAGTTTTGAATATGAATGCTGGTGCAAATTCGATCAGTTTACTGAAAAAACATGTCAAATTCAGTTTCAGGGTCAACCAATGGAGTCTAAGTGATGAATTAACACTAACAAAAGACGAAATAAAAGAAGGAGAAACATATGTATTAGGTGGTGCAAAAGCTGCCAAAAGATTGATAAAAGAAGAAGAATATTTATTTGCTGCAGGCGCATATCAGCCCAGTTCCAAATCCTTTTACACCTATAATGCGGATGGAAGTTTGCAACAAATCGATTTTTACCAGAAAAAGCCACAAAGCCAGGAACTGAAAAAATACAACGTTGATAAATTTATTTATACTGCCGGGAAGTTGGATAAAATCCAGCGCTACGATGATAAAGGTGCAGCCGTTAGCTATACAGGCTTTAGCTATAACGCTGCCAATAAAATAGAAAACATGGAACAAAAGGGTTATGGGCAGGAAACCTATGCATATGTAGAATATAACGGCGGAATGCAACCCTCCATAAACATTGATTATTTATATAATAACGGGCAGGCAATGAGTTACACCATGAACTTTGTCGGTGGCAATAAAGTGAAGGAAACTGCTATGTCATCAACAGGTGGCAGCGAAGGGGGAACCTTTGGATATGACCTTAATATCAATCCATATGTACATATGAACTGGCCTGATATTTTTTTATCGAAATCGTCTAAGAATAACATGATAAGCCAGCAGAAAGGTTATGCAGGCGGATTCCCTGTTGCTGAACCTTATAAGTTTGAATATACATACGATGCTGATGGCTATCCTGTGGAACTGGTTAAAAGCTACAAATCCTATACTACAGGCGAGCATCTTTATAAAACCAAAACAGTTTACACTTATTAATAACCACTAATACTTTTTTTATGAACTATAGATTTTTAATCTTCATTATTGCAGTACTTACATCTTGTACTGCAGCTAAGGTTTCAGTTCCGGACGCTTTTAGTTCACAAGCCACAAAAATGCCGGTAAAAGGAATGAATGGCTGGCAGGTTGGTCAGAGACTAAGTTTTGGAAATTATGCAACTTCAAAAATTAAAAGGGGTTGGGATTTTACATCATCACTTCAGTATACAAAGTTCCGCATTCGTCCCGAAGAAGCACTGCTAAAGGTTTTTGATATCAATACTGATAATAACATAAACACGCAGCGTAACAAGTTCCAGTATATCATTGAAGATGGCAACCTGGTGGCTGAAATTTATGCCACAGAAAAGTTCAAGGAAAAACAACTGGTTTACAAAAGCAATAATCCCTGGATAGGCAACGCTTCCAAAACAAAAAATTACGAATATGCTTTCACTGCTGCCATAGTTCCACTGACCGTAAAAAATGATGAGCCCTGGTCACTGGTGTTGATGAATAGCTATGATATAAATAAAGATACAGCCCGGGGTTTATTTGACAGACCCTATGTAGAGGAAGAAGGGTATGCCACCAATGGTAAGGAAACCATCACAATCAGGCCCCTGCGAATTGAAAGCCTTACCACCAAAAATGGGAAACAAACCAAAGTGTTTGGCGGTAAAATGCTTTCAGGTTACGAATTGAAGTGGGATGGAGGTGTGGTTGGAATTATTGATATTCTTGATAATGCCATCTGGATTGTAAATGACCTGGAGCCGGCGGATAAACTTATCCTTTCTTCTATCTCATCTGCCATAATGCTGAAACGCATGCAGGATGTTGAAAAAGACAGGGAAAACTTTGATCAATAAATTTTTAAAAACACCCAACCCTTTTGATGTTTAAGGGAGTATTATACTATAGAACCTAATTATTAAAATTTAAAAACCATTTATGACCACAATTTTCAAGACCATTTCACTTTCGTTATTAATAACAGTAATGGCTTTTACTTCCTGTAAAAAAGACGACGTTCAAAATGATTCCGAAACTAAAAAGGCGTTAATATCCCGTACCTGGCAAATGCAAACGGTGACAACCTATACTTCGGGAGTACCTTTTGTTAGTTACCAACGGGGAGCGGCTGATAACGAAGAAGACTATTCACTGGTTCAGCAAACCTATAAATCAAACGGTTCCATTCACTGGGTAGATCAGTTTGGAGATACTGGAACTGATGGTACCTACCAGTTATTACAGAACGATACAAAAATAAAAATTGGCTATGCCGCTATGGGTTTAAGTATTGTTGGCGAGAACCTCCAGGTAAACGCTTCAAAATATTCATATACCTTGCTGCATGGTGATGGGGATTCAACCCGTTTTGAATTCAGCCCCCTTTAATTTATTTGCCTTAGGGCAATATGCAAACCGTAGAACAGGATATTGAACTTTTACTTTCAGGGTGTCTTGCCAACAACCGCAAGGCGCAGGAAGGATTGTATCGCCAGTTCTACGGTTTTGCTATGACCATAGCCTTACGTTATTCAAGAGACGAACATGACGCTGCTGATATAATGAGCCACGCTTTTGTAAAAGTTTTCAAAAGCATTAAATCCTTCGATCCCACTAAAGGTTCTCTGCATGCATGGATAAAAAGAATTGTTGTTAATGAAGGGTTGGATCATATTAAAACCCGTAACCGTTTTAGTGAAAATGTAGAAGTAGAAACCGTTGCTGAACCGGAAATCAACAATTCTGCCTTAGAACAGATGGGAGCAGAGGAAATTATGAACCTGATTAAAAAACTACCCCCTGCCACGCATGCTGTTTTTGTATTGTATGCGGTGGAAGGCTATAACCACCGCGAGATTTCAGAACAACTTGGCATTAGTGAAGGCACATCAAAATGGCACCTGAGCGAAGCCAGGAAAACACTCCAAAAACAAGTACAGCACTTATATAATTAATGAATCAGAAAAAGGCATACGAACAAATCATCACAGGCAAGTTAGAAGCACTTCCGCTCCCTGACCTGGCTGATGCTATCTGGGCCCGGATTGAAACCCAGCTGGATATAGATATGCCTGAAGGTGATGGTGGTCCTGGTTCGGGGCCTTCGTCAGGTGGTGGCTGGATTGGCGGAGCTGGATTGTTTGTATTTGTAGCAGCCTTAATAACAATTTTTTTACTTTCTAAAAACAAGAATAAAGAAAACTCCCTGGTATTACCCAATCGTACACAACAACAAGCACCGGCAACAACTCCCGTGATAAATTCAGGCCCGTTAATAGACAATACAAGAAGAGAAGTACAAACGTCTGCACCAGCGCGGGTTCAGCCCAAAAATGATAGTACTACTTCTGATTTTCCGGGATTAATGCCATCGCCGGATATAACGGGTAATAACCCGCCTAGTGATTCTGTTCAGCAGGCAACAGCTATTCAATTGCCACCGTTTTTACCGGCAGATACTGTAGTAAAAAAGAGACCAAGGGGTGTGCAGGGAATTACCGATAATGATTACAGGATTGTGCCTAAAAAAGATAGCACAAATAATTAAGAACGGACGCTTACTGTTGTTACGAAATGCAATAGCGAAATGATAAATACGTTACCGGGTTTTTTTTGCCTTTTGTTTTTTTAATTTTTCCTTATCGGCTTTTATATTGTCACGCACTACCTCCCAGTATTCCTTTCCATAATCAACAAATATCTCGGCACCGGCAGAGATGTCTTTCGTGGATTCTATATAGGCCTTATTACCATCATTTACATAGGTGCTGTTATTGGTAATTCCTTTTATTCTCACCAGCCCTTTTGCATCATTGGCATACCTGGCTAGTGCTTTGGGAGTGGGCCTGGCATTAATAACATGGTTATTATTTATAGTATAGATATAACCATTATCATGTTCATTCTTTACTTCCTTCCAGGTAGTGATCTTTCCTTTATATTCAACAATACGGGTTCCTTTGGGAATAAAAATCTTTGTGAATAGTCCCTTTCCTGAACCCGGAATCGACGAATCCTTTACCACCAGGTGTTTTTCTAACAATGCCATTGAAGTTGGTTATTTTTTTAAAGTGCGTGAAGATAAGTGCATTAGGTAATATGATCCCGGTATTTTACAACCAGGTGTATTTAAAACCAGATAGTGGTTGGATAATTATTAAACCGGCTGAGCCGTTTTAAATTTATGTTGAACTATGTACTCTACAGGTTTTCTTTTGATCTTGCTTTCCAGCCACGACACAACATCAAGATACTGGTAAGAACGTTTAGAATACTTGCTTTTGGAAATGGCTTCCAGTTTTTCTTTTAGTTCTGTAAAGCTTTGTATGGCATCTTTTGGTTTGGAAGTAAGAGACCTTCTTAGAAAACGTAATAACTGTAACTGCACTTCATCCAGGCTATCCATTTTAGAAAGAAACCTGTACACCGATTTGATCAGGTGCTCCAGTATTTCTGTATTACCTAATTCATAATGTGCAATCAGGTGTAACAGCCTGGCAAAACATTGCAGATCGCTACGCAAATGCCCCACCTTTAAATTAATGATCTTGTTCAGGTAGAGGATGCAATTTTCATTATCGCCGGCTCCAAAATAGAGGCAGGCAATTTTAAAATGAAAGATCATGATCCGGTGTGTATCTATATAGCGGCTGTACTCTTTCAGGCCTTTTTCAATTTCAGGGATAAGTGATAGCCCTTTTGTAAAAGTTCCGGTTAAAAAATGATAGTTGATCCGTGCCGTATATAAATAAATAAATGTTTGAATGGCAAGGTTTTGATTTTGTCCTGCTTCCTGGTATACTTCTTCCAGTTTTTCAATTTCTTCGGCAAGCCTGTCGTGTTTGCCAATGATGAACAAAGCATTTACCAGGTTGTGTAATGCTTTCACATAGAGCAAAGGATCTTCTTCTTTAACTTTTGGATGTTTTATAAACAGGTTTACCCATTTTTGGGAATGCGCAAAATAGGAAGGGAAATCAAGCTGCATATAATAATACCAGCAATAAGCCTGGTGTAAATAAGCCTGGCCAAAAAAACTTACCTGTTCATACGTTAGATCTTTTAATTTTTCTTTAAAGAACTTTTCCAGTTCCTTACTTTCTTTTTCATTTTGGATATGGCCTTTTTCAAGGTACAAACCGTACATTCTCAACGCAAGGGATGATAATTGCGCCACTTCATTTACATGGCTGATGATATACTCCGTTTCTTCCTCCAGTTGTTCGGCTCTTCCTTTGATACTGCGGGTTATGTGACGGGCTTCAATGTTTTTTTCAAACTGAAGAATTTCAAGTGTCAAAATAAAATGACTGTTAGCAATGGCAAACTGCTTGGCCTTCTCCAGAATTTTTAAACTTTGACCAACCAGGCCCCTGTTATACAAAATGCGGGCAAAATCAATTTGTTCCCTAATCTGGATCTCACTATGCTTGCCACTGTGGCATAGCCGGAGCGCAGTTAACAGTTCCTTATATAAATGTGCTTTTAGATTAGATAATTGGGAAGCTTTGATGGAAGGCTCTTTTTTAATGATCTGCTTTTCATCGTAATTACTCATGCGGTCCATAACCGAGAAAAGCTTCATGTATTTGCTGATATTCTCTGTGTGCTGTTGCGCTATATAAAGGGAAAAATAGCGTTTTTCCGTTTTGGTAAGTGACTGGATCAGTGTAAATAAGGCATCATTTTGTTGATTAGGCATCGTATCGCAAATTTATGGAAACCCTTTACAGTAAAGCGTTTTGTAACCCAAACAACCTGTATTGAAGCCGGAAAACCCGAAAAAGATGGTAGCCGGTACGGGCCCTTAACTCTCTATTTTCGGACTGTAATAGTGTAAGTTTCCTTTATTCAAAAATACATACAACGTTTTTGTATGCCTTCAGAAAAAATTTTCATATTCGATACAACCCTTCGCGATGGCGAGCAGGTGCCCGGTTGTAAACTAAATACCGCGGAAAAAGTAGCTCTGGCCCTGGAGTTGGAAGATCTGGGTGTTGACATCATTGAAGCCGGTTTTCCTATTTCAAGCCCTGGTGATTATGAATCTGTAAACCAGATCGCCAGGATCATTAAAGAGGCTACGGTTTGTGGTTTGAGCCGGGCCGTGCAGAAAGATATTGAAGTGGCTGCACAGGCTTTGAAATATGCCCGCCGTCCACGCATCCACACTGGTATTGGAACATCAGATTATCATATTAAAGGCAAGTTCAATTCTACAAGGGCAGATATTTTAGAAAGAGCCATACAGTGTGTAAAATGGGCCCGCAATTTTACTGATGATGTAGAATTTTACGCCGAGGATGCCGGCAGAACTGATAACGAATACCTGGCGAGAGTAGTTGAAGCTGTGATTGCCGCTGGCGCCACAACAGTAAATATCCCTGATACAACGGGCTATTGTTTGCCGCATCAATATGGTGAGAAGATTGCCTTCCTTGTAAATAATGTTTCCAATATCGATAGAGCAGTTATTTCCTGTCATTGTCATAATGATCTGGGACTGGCAACAGCTAATTCAATTTCAGGAGTTATCAATGGTGCCCGCCAGATTGAATGTACCATTAATGGCCTGGGCGAAAGAGCCGGGAATACTTCATTGGAAGAAGTTGTGATGGTATTGAAACAACACAAAGATCTTTCACTTTATACCGATATCAAAACCCGGAAACTCAATCCATTGAGCCGCCAGGTTTCAGACACCATGCGTATGCCGGTACAGCCAAATAAGGCAATTGTTGGCGCTAATGCATTTTCCCATTCATCCGGGATTCACCAGGATGGATTTTTGAAAGATGCACAAACGTACGAGATCATTAATCCGGAAGAAGTGGGTGCAGAAGAAAGCAAGATCATTTTGACGGCAAGAAGCGGACGCAGTGCGCTTGCTTATCGTTTGCAAAAAATGGGTTACCAATATACCCGCAATGATATTGATGTATTATATGATTCATTTTTAAAATTAGCTGATTCTAAAAAAGAAGTAAAAGAAGAAGACCTGCTGCAACTGGCACAACAATACCAGCCTGCAGAACAAAGTGTTGCATAATTATGGGTAAAACATTATTTCAAAAGATCTGGGACAATCATATTGTAAGTTCTATCAAAGATGGTCCGGATGTTATTTATATTGACAAACATTTTATTCACGAAGTAACCAGTCCCCAGGCTTTTGCAGGATTGGAAAAAAGAGGGTTAAAGGTTTTCAGGCCAGGAAGTGTTGTGGCTACTGCTGATCATAATGTACCTACACTTAACCAGCACCTGCCAATTAAAGATCAATTATCAAAATTGCAGGTTGACCAGTTAATTGAGAACTGTAAAAAATTTGGAATTGAATTATATGGTTTGGGTCACCCTTACCAGGGCATTGTGCATGTGATAGGTCCTGAACTAGGCATTACCCAACCAGGAATGACCATTGTATGCGGCGATAGCCATACATCTACTCACGGCGCTTTCGGATCCATTGCGTTTGGCATAGGAACCAGCGAGGTGGAAATGGTTTTTGCCTCTCAATGTTTATTGCAGAACAGGCCACGGTTGATGCGCATTAATATTGAGGGTACATTAAATAAAGGGGTGGTTTCAAAAGATATCATTCTATATATCATTTCCAAAATATCTGCCAGTGGCGCTACAGGTTATTTTGTAGAATTTGCCGGTTCCGCTATTCGTTCACTGTCCATGGAAGCCCGTATGACCATTTGTAATATGAGTATAGAAATGGGAGCCAGGGGAGGGATGATAGCCCCGGACCAAACAACATTTAATTATATAAAGGGACGCCGTTTTGCACCTGAGGGATCGCAATGGAATAAAAAACTTCAGCAGTGGCAGGAATTATACAGTGATGACGATGCCGTGTTTGATAAAGAAATTTTTGTGAATGCTGCGGATATAGAACCCATGATCACTTACGGCACCAATCCTGGCCTGGGCATAGCCATTAACGGTCTCATTCCAGACCTTGAAAGCATACCCGACGAAGGGGAACGAAAAACAATTGTAAAAGCTCTTGATTATATGGGTTTGCAGGCAGGTTCTTCTTTAAAAGGAATGCAGGTGCAGAATGTATTTATTGGCAGTTGTACCAATTCCCGTATTGAAGATCTGCGTTTGGTAGCCAGCGTGGTAAAG
>DASTMJ010000362.1:0-5841 GCA_035714205.1 Flavisolibacter sp.
CTCTTAAAAATGGGCGAAGTTAATATAAGCCTGGTAGTGCCCTGTTACCAACCATAAATAAACTGGCATAATTCTTACACCTATAATTTAAAACCTGGTATGAAATACAAATTTTCATCTTCCCTGGAAGTGAATTATAAACCTGTTGCCGATTTTATTGAAGAAGGAGAAGAACTTACCAAAAATGAGATAATTGAAAAGTGCTCAGGTAATGTTCCATTTGACCTGCTGCAATCACTGAAAGAAATTGAATTTGATAAAATAGGGAAAGAGAATGGTGAATTATACCTCGTCTGATCAGAATAAATTCGACGAATACTTAGACACCTGTTTTTTTCAATATCCCTTTTTCCACACTCTCATTGATCAAATTTTTTGCATAATACCATAACAATTGTGAGCCCTGTTTTATTACCTTCTTTTTTTGATAAACCTTTTCGTAGTCTATTCCAAACTCGGTCCAGGTACCGCCGTTGTTGGAAAGATTTTGCAATAAAGGCTGCAGCCTGTCTACAGACCTGGCGAACCTGGCCTCTTTTGTTTTGCCTGCTTCAAATTCTTCCCAAACAGCAATGAACTCTTCAGCCTGACCTGGTGGTAACAGTCCAAAAATCCGCTCTGCTGCCAGGCGTTCTTCTTCTGTGTTGGAATGAGCCTTCACTGCGTCATATATAAAAGTATCTCCTGCATCAATTTCCACAATATCGTGTATCAATACCATTTTCAGTGTTTTCACAATATCCAGCGTTTCATTCGAGTGTTCCGCTAAAACCAATACCATCATGGCAAGATGCCAGCTATGCTCAGCATCATTTTCAGGGCGGTTGCTATTGAATAATTTTGTTCGGCGCTGAACATATTTAATTTTGTCAATTTCTTTAATAAAATCTATTTGTTTAAGTAACCGATCCATAATGACATGTTGGTCTGACATTTTCCGGCAAATGTTGCTAAACAAATTTGGAGTAAGAAGCTGTTATTTTATTTCACCAAAACCGGGGAGAAAGAATGTAGTCCCCCTGCAGAAGGCATCCGGTCACTTTTTATATAATTCAAGCAGTTTACGAAAACTGTTACCTTGTTAATCAGAAAACAAACCGATGATAGTTCGGCAAAATTTCTAAAGCAATTCCCCGATCTTTTGTACTACCCTGTCTACCTCTTCTTTTGTATTGTATTTGCTAAATGAAAAACGGACTGTTACCACGTCTGTTTTATGGAGTGCTTTCATTACATGTGAACCGGCATCGGCACCGCTGCTGCAGGCGGACCCACCCGATGCACAAATATTGTTTATATCAAGGTTCATCAATAAAAATTCAGACTTCCCGGATTTCGGAAAACAAACACTTAAAACAGTATACAATGAATCTGCACCACAATTAAATGTAACGCCTTCAACGGTTTCTTCCAGGCGTTTCATCATATATGCTTTCAGTTCTTTTATATGAGAACTGTCTTTTTCCAGGTCCCTGTATGCAATTTCCAGAGCTTTTGCAAATCCAACTATTCCATACACGTTTTCCGTACCGGCACGCATATTACGTTCCTGCCCGCCACCAAAAATAAAAGGTTTGATGTTGATCGATTCATTTACATATAAAAGTCCAACACCTTTGGGGCCGTGAAATTTGTGGCTGGCGGCCGATATAAAATGCACATGCAATTCCGATAGATTGATGGGATAGTGCCCTACAGTTTGCACACAATCGGAATGAAAAACGGCTCCGTATTGTTTGCACAATTCTCCGGTTTTTTTGATGGGAAGCAAAACCCCTATTTCATTATTGGCATGCATTAAACTTACCAGGCATTTTTTACCGTCCCCGGTTTGTTCTTTCAGTTGGGTTTCAAGATCATCCAGGTCAACATGGCCGTCATTTTTTAAAGCCACATAACTTACAGTAACGTTCGCAGCATGGCCATAATGTTCAACTGTATGAAGGACGGCATGGTGCTCTATGGGAGATGTAATAATATGTGTACAACCCAGGTCACGTATGGAAGCGGCAATGGCAGTATTATTACTTTCAGTACCACCACTTGTAAAAAATAAAGATCCGGGTTTTACGTGCAAGATCTTTGCTACCGTTTTGCGGGCATTTTCAATGGCCAGCCTGGTTTCCCTGCCGTAAGAATAAATAGAGGAAGGATTTCCGAAATGATCCGTCATATAAGGAAGCATGGCTTCCAGCACTTCTTTATCAAGAGCCGTAGTTGCGGCATTATCAAAATAAATGCGGGTATCGGCTATTGCCGGTGAGCCTGTGCTCACTTTATTCAAAACCGTTTCGTACATATCATTTTGTTTTCATGATCAACAGCGAACAGAAACCTGAACGGAGCGTCGCAAGCAATGTTGAATTGTAATTCAGCAGCCGGTACAAAATAAATTCTATTTTCAGAAATAACCACTAACTGCTGCATTCTTTAATATCCTGCATTAGCCTGCGGGCTATATTATTGGCCGTAGTTTCAAAATTACTTTCTGCATATATGCGTATAATAGGCTCTGTATTGGATGTACGTAAATGCACCCAGTCCGAATCAAATTCGATCTTTAGACCATCTTCTGTATTGATTGGATTATTCTTATACTTCTTCCTGATCTTATCAAAAATGCTGTTGACATCAAGCCCGTTTTCCAGTTCAATTTTGTTTTTGGAGATAAAATAATCGGGATAATTACCGCGGAAAGATTTTAAACCTTTTTTAAACCCGGCAAAATGCGAAAGAAACAAAGCTATACCTATAAGTGCGTCGCGGCCATAATGAAAGTCCGGAACAATGATGCCACCATTTCCTTCGCCACCAATAATGGCATTGGTATCCTTCATTTTCTTTACCACGTTTACTTCACCAACAGCCGAAGGAAAATAAGCACCTCCCCTTTTCTCGGTCACTTCCTTTAAAGCTTTGGTACTACTCATATTGCTCACAGTATTGCCAACTTTTTTACTTAGTATATAATCAGCAACAGCAACCAGGGTATATTCTTCTCCAAACATGCTCCCATCCTCGCACACAAAGCATAAACGATCCACATCAGGATCAACAGCAATACCAAAATCTGCATTCTGTTTTACCACTTCATTGCTCAAAGCAGTAAGGTGCTGGGGCAGTGGTTCAGGATTATGGGCAAACTTGCCGTTCACTTCTCCATTCAGTACAATAACTTCGGCTACTCCTAACTGTTTCAGCAAATCCGGCACTACCAATGCGCCGGTAGAATTGATGCAATCAATTACCACCTTATATTCCTTTTCCCGGATAGCTTCTACATTAACCAGGGGGTATGCCAATACCAGTTCTATATGTTTTTGGAGATAGCTGTCATCAACAGTAACGATCCCCAACTTATCTACAATGGCAAAACCCAATTCTTCGTTTTTGGCCCGGCTTAAAACTTCCGCGCCTACTTCCGCGTCAATAAATTCACCTTCCTCATTTAATAATTTCAATGCGTTCCATTCTTTGGGATTATGACTGGCTGTAATGATAATACCGCCATTTGCTTTTTCTTTTTTAGTGGCAATTTCAACGGTTGGGGTTGTAGACAATCCAAGGTCAATTACATCCATACCAAGGCTAACCAGTGTATTCACCACTAAACCACTGACCATACTTCCGGAGATGCGACCATCCCGTCCCACAACAATTTTTGGCGGGTAGGATTTATCTTCTCTTCTTTCTGCTATGATGTTGCCATATGCTGCCGTGAATTTTACAATGTCGATAGCGGTCAGCGAATCACCAGGCCTGCCGCCAATGGTACCTCTGATACCTGAAATACTCTTAATCAATGCCACAAAAACAAATTTTAAAGTCCCATCCTACCAATACAAAGGGAATTGGGGTGGCAAAAATACGGTTTTCGACCTAGCTGCCTGCAAGTTGTGAAGCGCCGGGATTACTTTTGTAAAAAATTTCTAATGTCGGCACAGGAATGGTATAAAGACTGGTTCAATTCGCCTTACTATCATAAGCTCTACTTTGAAAGAGACGAAAAAGAAGCCCAACAATTCATTGACAAACTTCTTGATCATTTAAAGCCTGCCGCTGGTAGTTTTTTTCTGGATATTGCCTGCGGGCGGGGAAGACATAGCCGGTTTTTAGCCAACAAAGGTTTTGATGTAACAGGTATTGATATTTCTGCGGGTAGTATTGATTTTGCCAAACAGTTTGAAACAGAATCTCTTCATTTTTACCAGCACGACATGAGGCTGCCAGCATGGATCAACTATTTTGATTACGCATTTAATTTTTTTACATCATTCGGCTATTTCCATACAAGGCGGGAACATGATGATGTAATCAGGTCAATAGCACAATGCCTGAAACCCAGTGGGCTGTTGCTTATAGATTACCTGAATGTTCACTACGTGGAGGAATCCTTGTTACATAACGAAGTAAAAATTATAGAAGATACCCGTTATGAGATTCACCGGTGGCATGATGATAGTTATTTTTTTAAAAAGATGATTATTTCTGATCCTGCCCTGGAACAACCATTAGAGTTTACCGAAAAAGTGGCCAAGTTTAGTTTGGGCGATTTTACTGATATGCTGTCTTTTCAAAAAATGCAGGTAGTGGAGGTGTTTGGCGATTATGACTTAAACCGGTACCATGTAACAAATACACCAAGAATGATCATTATTGCCCGGAAAGGAGGTTAGTATTAATTATAAAAGAGAGGATGCTTCCCGTTAAACGTTTATAGACTATTTCTTTCTATGATCCCTTTTTGTTATGCACCAGCATGTATTTAGCGGTTTCATAAAAGGCGGTTGTCAACACCGACATTCTTCGCTTTATTGAATCAACCTGTTGGGGAGTATATCGAATACCTGGTTGCAAAGAATGCACTTCTTCTTTATTGAAATTCAGGTTTTTGGTGAACACGTATTCATTGGTAATAAAACTGACCTTCCCTTCATCGTGTGTTATGGTAAAGGCAAAATCTTTTCCCTTTTTGGGATGTAACAAATCTCTTCCCAGGGTTGTATTGGTATAGGTTTGCCCGCTTAAACCTGCAATGGTTGGGAGCACATCTATCTGCGACACCACCTCTTCTCTTTTTTGAGGTTTTAATATGCCCGGCGAATAAAATAATAGCGGCACATGCTCTTCCGTCAATCGTTCATTGGTCCAGACACCTGGATACACCGCATTTGCATTGCCTGACACGCCATGATCACCAACAAAAACAAAAATAGTATTGTCGAAATAATGTTCCTTTTTTGCCCCTTGCATAAAGTGTTTTACACTGTAGTCAAAATACCGGAAAGCGTTAAATTCTTCATTGGATTCAAAACCCCATTTTTCCAGTTCCTCGGCGCTAACCACTTTTCTTTCAAAATCTTTATCACCTTCCGGAATGGTAAAGGGCCGATGGTTATCTGCTGTTTGTATGATGGCAAAAAATGGCTGCTGTTGCCTTGAAAAAACAGTATTTGCTTCCCTAAACAACTCCTTGTCACTTATACCCCACACATTTACCGGTTTGGAACTAAATTGTCCTTCTGTGATCATTTGCACACCCTCAATATTTTTTATCAAACCTTCAAAATTGTTGAAGCCGGCATTACCACCCAGAAAATAAAATTTCTGGTAGCCCTTAAAATCGTTTATGATGGTGTGCTGATCAAGCGCCAGCGGGTTACGTGTTGAAAATTTGGATAATTGCACATCCGGAATACCGGTAATGGTTGCAAACAAACCACGGGCAGTTGAAAAATGCGGGGTAAAACACCTGTTGAACAGCACACCGCTATCCGCCATTGATTTAAAAAAAGGTGTTGTATTGAGCTCATTCCCGCTCAAACTGCTTTTGTACATACT
>DASTMJ010000363.1:0-3383 GCA_035714205.1 Flavisolibacter sp.
TAAAAAGAATTAAAGACACATTGGGAATTAAACTTTATGAAATTTCCGGGAAACCGGGAGAAACTGTTCCCTTACATACTCACCCGGACCATATAGCCTATGTGCTGCAAGGTGGAACTATTGCATTATTTATAAAAGAAACGGGCAGGGTAGATACAATTAGTTTCCCAGCAGGTTATGGGTTAATATCCGGCCCTTTGTCAGATTCAGGGAAAAACATTGGCAAAACAACTATAAAAATGCTGGTAGCTGATATTTACAGGCCCCGAAACTAAAATGATCTGGTGAGTTTTAAACTCAGCTGTAACCTCATGTTTGAAAGTGTAGTCTCATCTGCCTAAAGTAGATTATGAGAATGTTCTTCCTGCTTATTATCCTTTTGCCATTTTTAAGTAAAAGCCAGGATATAGCAGCCAAAGCAGATGAATTATTAACAGCTTATCATAAACAGGGAAAGTTTACCGGCACGGTATTGATCGCCAAAGAAGGCAGGATCCTATTTGAGAAAGGATATGGTTTTGCTGACCTGGACAACCAGGTAGCCAATACACCTACAACTGAATTTCGCATAGGCTCTTTAAGCAAACCCTTTACGGCAACACTTATTTTACAACTGCAGGAAAAAGGAAAGCTGAACATTAAGGACCCTGTTCAAAAATACATTCCCGGTTATCCTGAGGGCGACTCCATTACCATAGAACACCTGTTGAATCATACCTCTGGTATTAAGAGCCTAACGTCCATGAAGGAGTATTATGAAAAATGGATGGCCCAACCTGCTACATTGGATCAAACCATTGAACACTTTAAAAACGAGCCGCTCAATTTTACACCTGGCAGCCGCTTTGAGTACAGCAATTCAAACTATATCTTACTAAGTCGCATAGCCGAAAAAGCCAGCGGTCTTTCTTTTTCAACGTTGCTGCAAACGTCCATAATACAAAAGCTTAAGCTGCAGCAATCCGGCCTGGACCAAAACGATCGCCTGTCAAAAACAAAAGCCATTGGTTATGCCACCACACCAACAGATAGTTTTGCTGTGGCCCGTTACAATGATATGTCGGTTTTATCGGGTGCCGGGGCTTTGTATAGTACGGCCCGGGATCTGTATGCCTGGGACCGTGCCTGGGCGGGCACAGAACTATTGAGTGAAACTTCCAAGAAATTAATGTTCACGCCTGCCCACAAAAACTATGGCCTGGGTTGGGAGATAGAACAGGTTAATGGACGTACGATAATCAGTCATAGTGGTTCTATTGATGGCTACTTAAGTAACTACATGCGTTTTCCTGACCAGGATGTGTGTATCATTTTCCTTGCGAATTATTTTCAATCAAAAGGGCCTCAGATCTCAAAGGCGCTAACCGCTATAGTATTTAACGAACCTTACCAGGTACCGAAAGAAAAGAAAGCTATAACACTGGACCCCGCAGTTTACCAATTGTATACAGGACAATACCAGATGGAGAATGGTCCCTCATTAACCATTGTTTTTGAAGAAGGGAAGCTAAAAGGCAAGCTGGGTAAACAACCGTATTTTGAAATGTTGCCCGAAGCAGAAACCAGTTTTTTTATTAAAGGGATGGACGGAGATGTGGAGTTTGTAAAAGATGCAAACAAAATTGTTACGGCTGTTAATCTTTCCAACAACGGTAAGGTACTTAGCTTTAAAAAGCTGGCGGCTGCACAGTAGATTGCCTATTAGTTAAGCGATATAATTTCTGAATACCCGCGGTTTTGCTGCGGGTATTTTTATTTATTCCTGCGTATTGTTTTTGCTACAGGCGAAATAAACAGTTTTCCACTACCACTGTCCAGCGTCAGTGAATACTGCCTGAGATATATCATTCAAAAAACAACGAAACATGATCTTCACCGGATCGATCAAGACCAAATAGAAACTTTATGCTACTTTAATACCAGCAACAACTAAAAACATCAATGAAAATAAGATCGTTCTTTATTGGCCTGGCAGTTTTCTTTATCCTTTTTTTTCCCATGCCGGCATGCTTTTCACAGGTAATTGCACCCACTGAAAGCTTAGCTCTTGTTGGTGCCAAAATCTATCCTGATCCCATTAAAAAACCCATACTGAATGGTGTGGTATTAATAGAAAACGGGAAAATTGTTAAGGTTGGCACAAGGGATAGAATAAAAGTTCCTTCCGGTGCCAGGCTAATAGACTGTAAGGGTTTAGTGATGATGCCGGGATTCTGGAACTGCCATGTACATTTTATGGAACCCCGGTGGCAGAAGGTTGATAGTTTACCGGTTGAACAGCTCAATCAACAATTGAAAACAATGCTGACCCGTTATGGTTTCACCTATGTTTTTGACCTGGCAACACTTGACCTTGCAAACCTGCTTAGTTTAAGAAACAGGATAGAAAAGGGAGAAGTGGACGGTCCCGCTATTCTTACAGCCGGAGTTCCTTTTGCCCCGGAAGGTGGAAGCCCGTTTTATATTGCTCCACTTAAACTCCCGGAACTTTCAACAGCAGCCAGTGCCGTTGAATACGTAAACAATCAATTTGACTCCGGTGCCGATGCCATCAAACTCTGGTCGGCATCGCCTGATGGTAAAAAGGTAGTTCCCATGCCGATGGAAATAATTAAGGCGGCTACCGCAGCTGCTCACAAAAAGGGTAAGGTTGTTTTTGCACATCCAACCACGCTGGAAGGAGTAAGGATTGCACAAGAAGGAGTGGTCGATATTATTGCTCATGTAGCAGCCGATGACAGGGTTGACTGGAGCCGGCAAATGATCAGTGATATGCGCTCTTCCCAAATGGCGCTGATTCCAACATTAAAATTGCATCAATGGGAACTGGAACGTTTTGGTGATACAACAGGGAACAATCCTTTGCTCCTGACAGCCATTCAGCAACTGCGTTCCTATGCAAAGGCAGGAGGAGAAATACTTTTTGGAACCGATGTAGGTTATATGTCCGATTACTCTCCCGTTGACGAATATATATTAATGGGCAAAGCAGGCATGGACTATTTGCAAATACTTGCTGCTCTAACCACCAGTCCCGCAAAACGGTTTGGCCGTCAAAAACAAACCGGGAGTATCAAAGCAGGTATGAATGCTGACCTGGTGTTGCTGTCGGCAGATCCGGCAGATGATGTAAAGAATTTTGCTGCCGTAAAATACACCATTAGCAAAGGAAGGATCATCTTCCAGTAATAAAGAATTGTTGCCAACAAGAATACTCACCTCCATTGGAAACAAGTATAGCTAACCGTGTTTCCTCCTAAAATCCAGTATCCAGACATGGTCGGATAAAACTCGATTTACACTCCCCCCGCAACATGAATGGTTTTATTTACAGTAATGATAGCAGCATCTTTTATGTTTTGCAGCAGCTTTCCGATGCAACA
>DASTMJ010000364.1:0-3113 GCA_035714205.1 Flavisolibacter sp.
GTAAGGTGCCGGTAACCATCATTGATGATGCCGTTAGAAGAATCCTGCGAAAGAAATTTGAAATGGGTCTGTTTGATGATCCCTATAAATTCAGCAATGCGCAAAGGGAAGAAGAAGTTTTAAAAACTCCATCACATGTAACTGCTGCAAGGGACATGGCCAAAAAAAGTATTGTATTGCTAAAAAATGAAGGCAACATCTTGCCGCTTTCAAAAGATGTCAAAACCATAGCGGTTATTGGTCCCATTGCCAAACGGGTGAGAGAAAACCTTGGGTTCTGGTCAACCGAATTTCCTGATTCGGCCTATATCGTTTCACAGTGGCAGGGACTACTCAATAAGCTGGGAGATAACACACGTTTAATCTATGCAGAGGGTTGTAGTATAGAAGATTCTTCAACAGCCGGTTTTGCAGAGGCCATTGCAGCAGCACAACAGGCGGATGTGGTGATCATGAGTATTGGTGAAAGACGTGATATGAGTGGTGAGGCTAAAAGCAGGTCCAACATTCATTTGCCTGGTGTACAGGAAGAACTGGTAAAGGCTGTACACGGTACCGGCAAACCGTTGGTAGTGATGATTAATGCCGGCAGGCCCCTGATCTTTAACTGGATTGCTGATCATGTTCCTGCTGTTTTATATACCTGGTGGCTGGGTAGCGAAGCCGGTAATGCCATTGCCGATGTATTATTTGGCGATTACAATCCTTCAGCTAAATTACCTATGACCTTTCCAAGAGCAGAAGGACAGATTCCTATTTATTATAGCTATTTTAATACCGGTCGCCCGGCAAAAAATGACAGCGATCGTTTTTACCGTTCGGCATATATCGACCTCTCTCTTTATCCCAGGTACGAATTTGGCTACGGCTTAAGCTACACACAGTTCACCTACAGCAACCTGAAAATCAGTAATACAAAAATGAAACCCAACGCCAGTATTACTGTTAGTTGCACCATTACCAACAGCGGAAAAAGGGCAGGAGAGGAAGTGGTGCAATTGTACCTGCGTGACAGGGTTGCTTCGTTGGTGCGGCCGGTTAAAGAATTAAAGGATTTCATTAAAATATTATTGCAGCCGGGTGAGAGTAAAACAACTCAGTTCAGGATCGATAAGGAAAAATTATCGTTTTACAACCAGCAATTACAATGGGTGGTTGAACCGGGAGCATTTGATATCATGATCGGGGCTTCATCTTCAGATATACGTTTGCAGGCTGATTTGGAAGTAATCAAATAAATGTGTGAAGAGGTAACATTACAAAAGCAAAACGGCTTGTTTTCTTAGCTGCCTTGTTTTGCCTATCTTATCAACAGAAGTCGAACATCTATATGGCTTTATTAATCGTTTTCCTGGCGTTGGTTGTTTTGGTTGTATTGATCGCATGGTTTAAGATCAATCCTTTTCTTGCTTTTTTAGTAGTATGTGTTTTAGCAGGTTTGTTACTGGGTATGCCCATGATGCAGGTAAGCCGCTCGGTAGAAAAAGGTATTGGTGACATACTGGGTGGCAACCTTGTTATTATTGTACTGGGAGCCATGTTGGGTAAGTTAATTGCTGAAACAGGGGCTGCCCAGCAGGTTGCTTCTTTTGTTATGCGAAAGGTGGGTTTGAAAAACATTCACTGGGCGCTGGCCTTGATTGGTTTTATTATTGGCATCCCGCTTTTTTACAACACAGGTTTTGTGTTGATGGTACCCCTGGTGTTTTCATTGGTGTTTCAATATAAATTACCGGCAGTTGCCACGGGTATTCCATTGCTTGCTTCTTTATCTGTAGCACATGGCTTTTTACCACCACATCCTTCCCCTTCAGCCCTGGTTACTCAATTTAATGCGGATATGGGTACTACTATGTTGTATGGAATTATAATAGCTGTTCCTGCAATTATACTGGCAGGACCTTTATTTTCAAGAACATTAAAAAGCATCCGGTCCAGGCCTTTGGAAACATTTCAGCCGGCAAAACTTGCAGAAGCAGATCGTCCATCTGTATTTAATAGTTTTTTTGCTGCCCTTCTGCCCATAGTTTTATTTGCCCTCACCGCATTGTTACCTTTTGTGTTACCAGGAGAAACACAGCCTTTCATAGCCTTTCTTGGGCAACCTTCAATAGTAATGCTGGTAGCCCTGTTTGTTGCCACATTTACCATTGGCACACAAAAGGGGAGAACGCTGAAAAAGATTATGGATGATTATGGAGAGGCGGTAAAAGAGATCAGCATGATTCTGCTGATTATTGCCGGTGCCGGTGTGTTAAAACAAATTTTGGTGGATAGTGGTGTTAGTGAACAAATAGGAAATATTCTACGCGATAGTTCTTTATCCCCTTTATTCCTGGGTTGGCTGGCAGCTGCTATTATTCGTGTAGCAGTGGGCTCGGCTACAGTAGCAGGATTCACTGCTGCCGGCATTATTGCTCCATTATTATTGCAAACGGATACGAACCCCAACCTAATGGTGCTTTCCATTGGAGCCGGAAGCCTGATGTTTTCTCATGTGAATGATTCAGGCTTTTGGATGTTTAAAGAATATTTTAATCTCAGTATAAAAGATACGCTTCGCTCCTGGTCAGTGATGGAATCAATTGTTTCTGTTGCGGGACTTGCAGGCGTGTTGTTGTTGGACCTGTTTTTGTAAACGCTAAAGGCATTGAACTTTTTAGTGGTTCAGATCTGTTCATGGTATAAGGTTTGCAACTATTTCCATTTTTGAAAACAACACCATGACCAGGTCCTATTCCAAAAAATACAGGCAGTTAAAATTGCAGGTGGATCCTTTGTACGATCAATACCATGGTGTGCTTTTATCGTTCCGTGTTCGTCAACATAAAATAGAGGGTGTGTTAAACGGTAGTATCTCCGATTGGACCTTTCAATCTAACAATGCAGTTTTTCTTCATTACATACCAACCGGCAAACTAAATAAGTATATGCTTTGGGAAGAAAAAATTCCAGCCGGCATCAGCAATATCTACAATGGCATTTTGGAATCGGCATTCAAAACTGGTTATGATCTTTTTGAAAAAGAAGAACATGCATGATCATCATTGTAACCGTTGTTTGATTCAAAATCAGAAATGGTCTTGTAAAATGGTTTATCTTTTAGAATTAAT
>DASTMJ010000365.1:0-1515 GCA_035714205.1 Flavisolibacter sp.
CTTCTTTGGGTATTGAAAAATGTTATAATGACCTCTACCGGCCAAATGACCGTAGTCAGGTTTCGAAAGAAACATTGTAAAACAGAAGCTGGCTTTCCTGTTCTATTATCAACTACTTGTAATTTAGTTACCCGCTTAGCAATACTTCTTGCACCAAAACTATCCTTCAAAAAATACAGGACCATTATTCCCAAATAAATAAGCTGAATCCATAAGTTTCTCGTGGTGGCTTCTTGATTTAGAGTATTACTTTGAATTATGAATGGCATAATTGGTGCCATCAAAATAATGCAAGTACAAAAATGGTCTAATAACATTGAGGCTAGTCTGTTGCCTACACCAGGTTTTTCCATTTGCATAATAGTCTGTTAGTTTAGTTGTACATAACGACCCCGGCTCGCTGCCGTTGCCAAAAGTTAAGTTACGAATTTAGTGAAATGGGCTTGGCGGACTTAAATTTTCCTGGAGAGCATCCATCCGCTTTTCAGTGTTCGTTCTTGTTTCCTGGAACTTCTGTGATACTAATGTGTAAAGCTCCTGGAATGGCATTTTTAACCCGTTTGCTGTTATACTGAGAGGTGTTCCATACATTTTGTAGTTAAGTTCCATGCCTTTGCGTTTCAGTAAACCGTTTTGCCTGTTGATATAATCCTGTGGGTTTTTCACTTCAAGCATAAGAAGTTTTTGTTTATGCATCTCAAGTACAGATATGTTCACAATATCTTCCCATAAGATTTGTCCGGCAGATAAAGCGCCTGAATTGTCGATCATTCCTGTATTGTCTATTATCAATCCAGGCCTGGTGTCCGGAAGTTTCCGAAGGAAAAAGGCAGCGCAAAGACCAAAGAAAACTATGGATGCATAACCTGCAATGGCTAACCTGGCCGGGTTGCCCCAATAGGAGTTTTTAATTTCAGGTGGAGCAATGACAAACCATAGCCCGATTGCAACAAATGCAGTTGCACCTGTAAACATCATTATAATCTTTGACTTGCTTAGTGGAATTTCAATTCTTTGTTCTGTGTTCATGTTGCAGTTCGGGTTTGAGTTGTTAGTTAGTTTCGGTGTGGCAATTCAGGATGAGCACAATAGTATTCCGCTAATATACGCTACGGTTTCGCTGGTAGCAATAGTTTCAAATTCTTCTTTTCTGCCCCGTTATTGATTTTCCCTTTAGCTTTTGTGCGATAACTGCATCAACAATGTTAGTGGCAGTGTAAAACGATTATTTCTTCCGCCTCCTCATCTACAACACCATATTTTATTCCCATCCGGGCAAAGAAATCTTTTAATAATTCATACTTTTCTTCACAAAAATCACCTGTTTTAATTCTTTGGGTGCTAAGTACATTTTTTTTACATTCAAAACACAATTCAATATAGGCAAGCAGCTTTCCCGCATCATTGTAAAATACAATGGCATTACGCGGCCGGTAACATTTTATATCTGTTTCTGTGAAGAAGTAACCTTTGTAAACTATGTTATAAAGAATGTGGGTCAGCGAATCTACTTCT
>DASTMJ010000366.1:0-3472 GCA_035714205.1 Flavisolibacter sp.
TAATGCTTTCCCACTTCTTGTACCCAGGTGTTGTTCATTCTCTACTACCACCTGTCCGTTTACCAAAACATATTTGAAGCCTTTTGAGTAAGCATGTGGTTTTATAAAGGTTGATAGATCTGTTACTTCGTTCTCGTCAAAAATCACAATATCTGCAGCAAAACCTTCACGCAATAAACCGCGGTCTTTTAACCCAAATTTCTGTGCTGGCAATGAGGTCATTCGCCTGATGGCCTCTTCAAGTGGGATGACTTTTTCTTCTCTTACATATTTACCTAACACTCTTGCATTTGTTCCGTAACCCCTGGGATGGGGAACACCCTGGTTCCAAACACGGATAGATGCATCTGAAGCAAACATATTGAAAGGATACTGCATAATGCGCTTCAGGTCCTCGTCACCCATGCCATGAAATACAGCGCTGGCACCACCAGCCATTACCAGGTCCATAACCGTTTCAGCTTCCATTTTTGCTTTATGTTTACGGCCTTTCAACCGGTTGATTTCTTCTATGTTCTTCCCGTTAAGTGTAGTATCGGCACGATGGTAAGCAACTACCGCATAACTCAAATGTTTCAGCTTCCGTTTTTTTAAACGCTTCAAAATATAATCGCTTACATATTTTCTCACTTCGGGCCTTTGTAGTCTTGCCCTGATAGAATCCTGCCCGTCAGACAATACATCATCTGGCAATAAAGTACTAATGCCCGTACTGCTGGCAGTATACGGATACTGATCAATGGTAACATCAATTCCCTCTTTTCTTGCCGCTTCAATCATGGCCACAGTTTGCTTGCTTCTGCCCCAGTTATGCTGACCGCTTAATTTAAAATGAGAAATTTCAACAGGTATGTTTGCCTGCCTGCCAATATATAGCGCTTCTTCAATGGCCTGAACTACGCTATCACCTTCGTCACGCATGTGCGATGCGTACAATCCCTGATGTGAAGATGCAATTTTTGCCAACCTAACAATTTCGTCCGTTTCCGAATATGTTCCCGGAATATAAATCAAGCCTGTGCTTAATCCTACGGCTCCGCCTTTCATAGCCTGGTTAACAAGTTCTTCCATTTGTTTCATCTCCTCTTCGGTAGGCTTGCGGTTGGCTGTACCCATTACAGCTTTACGTACATCATTATGACCAATTAACGTAGCAACATTTACCGAGGTTTTTAACGAATCGATCTGCCATAGATATTTTTTGATGTCAACATGCGATGATCCACAGTTGCCGGTAACCACGGTTGTTACTCCATCAAGTATAAAATTATCTGCCGTGGGATTTTTAAAATCATCGCCTTCAATATGAGTGTGCACATCAATAAATCCGGGTGCTACAATCAACCCCCGGGCATCAATTATGTTAGATGCAGTTATGCCATTTACAGAACCCAGTTTAATGATCTTTCCATCTTTTACAGCTATGTCGGCCTTGATCCATGAGTTACCTGTACCGTCCAATACTCGTCCGTTTTTAATAATCACGTCAGCAGTAGTTTGTGCAAACAAAGACAACTGAAAAACAAGTAAAAGAAGAAGTAAGCAAACGTATTTCATGTTTTAAAATTAGGATAACCCATTTATGTTTAAAGCTGATTCTTTGTGTTTAAAATGAAACTATAGTTAAAAACAGTAAATTTCATTTTAATGATTTGCAACATGATCAAACTTATCACTTCTTTTTTTTTAACTGGCATAACAAGTTTTGTCCTGGCCCAGACTTATCAACCGCCCTATTTTGCCGACAATAATCGCATTGAAAAAATAAAAGCAACACAAGCCATTATTGATAAGATATTTAAAGATCATGCAGCCACGCACCACTTCCCTGGTTTTGTATATGGTATTGTTGTAGATGGTGAACTTGTTTATACAGGCAATACTGGTTACACCGATATTAAAAAGAAAATAGCAGCTACCACGTCATCTGCTTTCCGTATTGCATCTATGAGCAAAAGCTTTACAGCAATGGCCATAGTAAAATTGCGGGATGAGGGAAAACTAAAACTGGATGATGCGGCATCTCTGTATATCCCAGAAATGAAAGATTTGAAATACTTAACATCAGATGCACCCGATATCACCATCAGGCATTTATTAACGCATGCGGCCGGGTTTCCCGAGGATAACCCATGGGGCGACAGGCAACTGGCAGTTACAGATCAAGTGTTGATGGATCATATAAAAAATGCAAGTTTTTCAAATGTGCCGGGAATTGATTACGAATACAGCAATCTTGGTTTTGCTTTATTGGGAAAGATCATAACAAACGTTTCGGGTAAACCTTACCAGCAATATATTACAGAGACCATTTTACACCCCGTGGGAATGTATAACACCTTTTGGGAATATTCACAGGTTACGGCAGAAAAATTAGCACACGGTTATCGCTGGATAAATAATACCTGGCAGGAGGAAACCCTGTTACACGATGGTGCTTACGGAGCAATGGGTGGAATCATCACAACTATAGAAGATTTCAATAAATATATGGCCCTGCATTTATCAGCCTGGCCCGCCAGTAGTGAGGAAGAAAATCCTGTGATCAAAAGAAGTTCGTTACGTGAAATGCAGGCAGCACACAATTTCAGCGGGCTAAATCCCAACTTTAAATATGCCAGCGGGAGAACCTGTGCTACAACCTCGGCTTATGCTTACGGGTTGCGCTGGTCAACAGATTGTGAAGATAAAACCTTTGTTGGCCACACGGGTGGCTTGCCGGGTTTTGGAAGTAACTGGAACATATTGCCGGATTATGGCATTGGAGTGGTAAGCTTTGCCAATGTAACCTATGCACCTACAGCTTTTATCAATCAATCGGTTTTAGATTCAATAGTAAAACTGGCTGGCCTCACAAAAAGAAACATCCCACCATCAACTATCTTAGAAAAACGAAAGAATGAATTACTAAAATATCTGCGGAATTGGAGTCTTGCAAAAACCAGCGGAATTTTTGCAGAAAATTTTTTTCTTGATTATGCCGTTGAAAATTTACAAAAAGAATCAGTCTCACTTTTTTTAAAAGCAGGACATATTATTCGTGTGCATGAACTACAACCGGAAAACAATTTACGCGGTAGTTTTCTGTTGGAAGGCGAGAACGCTAATCTGTTAGTGCGTTTCACGCTGACCCCTGAAAAATTTCCCCTGATACAGGAATACCGAATAAGAGAAATTGCGAAATAATAGCACAACAAATGACCTTAATAGCCAGGTGAAGTTTATACCATATACAAATCAAGAATAAATGTAAACTTGTTTAAGCGGTTCTTATACTACTGAATGCGGGAGTTGTTGAATGCTAGCTGTGCAACTGACTAAGGTCATAAACTGCGTATGAGCAATTTTTCTAGCTTCAATTAAAATTTACATCATGAAAAAGAATATAGCTATCGGGGATCGCTTTCTCCGGTTTGCACTGGCCATTGTATTGCTTCTGGTATTCTTTACTTCAAACCTGGCCACTCCCTGG
>DASTMJ010000367.1:0-18972 GCA_035714205.1 Flavisolibacter sp.
TGTTATAGATACTACAGGTGCTGCTGCGTTAAGGGCTGCTTATGCAGCTGACGCCTCTCCGTGGTCAGCCCGTATGCAGAGTGTTTACCGAACAATGAGCAAGCCCCAATTCAGTATTGTAAATAACAGGCTTTGGCTGGACGCCCTTTTTGTAAGGGATTACCATGGCAATGACACAACTGTATTTGTTTCGGGTTCCAACAAAAATGGTATGAGCCCCGCCACCTGGATTGGTGGTGTTCAGGGCGTTCCTGATAAAAATGACATCCTTGACATGATGATGCACATCAGAAGGGCAGGCCCTTTTAGAACAGATTCGTTGTGGATGTTTGGAGGTATATCCCTGGATAATACTACTGGTAACCGCTATTTCGATTTTGAAATGTACCAGACCGATATTTATTATGACAGGGTTTCTGGTAATTTTTATGGATATGGTCCTGATGAAGGTCACACAACCTGGGAATTTGATGCTTCCGGCAATGTAACAAAACCGGGAGATATTATCTTTTCAGCTGAATATCAAAATTCGGCCCTTACCAATATTGAGGCACGTATCTGGATCAATAAAAACTCGTTGAGTATTACTCCTGCAGGTTTCAATTGGTCGGGACAATTTGATGGAGCCTCCACCGGAGCACAATATGGTTATGCCAGTATTTTGCCAAGTACTGCCGGAGCTTTTTATACCGGTTTGGGTAGCACATCTAACACGTGGGCTGGTCCGTTTCAGTTAGTATTACAAAACAATGCACTGGTCAATAACTATGCAAAAGACCAGTTCATGGAGTTTTCTGTAAATCTTACAAAACTTGGACTTGACCCTGTAACAACGTTTGGTGGGGATATTTGCGGTACGCCATTTAACCGGCTGGTTGTAAAAACCAGGGCTTCAGCATCTTTTACTGCTGAATTAAAAGATTTTATAGCACCTACCGATCTGTTTTTGGCACCAAGAGCTACGGCCCTGGCAGATGTACCCATTTATTGTGGTATGCTGGGTGTAAGTACTTTGGAGGTGCAGAATCCTTACCCATCGTCAGTTTATTCATGGTCAACACCAGATGGAAATATTGTTGGGTCGAACCTGGGTGATAGCATTACGGTAGATGCCCCTGGTACCTATATAGTTGAACAGCGACTTTCAGCAGCCTGTAATGTATATGCATCTGATACACTCACGATACTTTTCGATCCTACGTGTGTTCCAATGTCAAATAAGTTAACAGGTTTTCGGGGTATCATAAAAAACAAAAAAGCTTATTTAAGCTGGACTACACTTGCAAATAAAGAAACTGAGTTATTCGAAGTGCAACGGAGTGTAAATGGAAGAGATTTCTTCAGTATTGACACCATTGCAACTGTTCCGGAATATACGCAGCATGACTACAGTTTTGATGAGGATGTTGCCGGTTTAAAGACTGCCAGTGTGTATTACAGGTTAAGAATAAAGGCAGTAAACGGTTCCGTATCTTATTCAAGCATAGTAAGACTGGGGTTAAACCAACAAGAAACTGATATCACGTTGTATCCAAATCCTGTGAAAGATGTGTTGCAGATTTCAGTTCCGTCTTCAAAAAAACAGGAAGCAAGTATATCAATTTTCGATATTTCCGGTGCATTATTAAAACAAAATAGGTATCCGATTAACGAAGGTGTAAACGCTATTCAGGTTGATGTATCTACCTGGAAAGCCGGTACTTACATGGTTCGTACCATTACGGGTGGCCAAAGCATCTGGAAGAAGTTTATAATTAATTCCACTGTAAATGAATAAATAGAGTCTTTAGAAATTTTATTAGATATCTTTTTCTTTTTATCTTTACATCATGTATGCAACGCTTCGGTAAAACGGGGCGTTGCTATTTTTTTCTTATGTTCTAAACTATTTACTATGAGCGGAATTCAATATGTGACCAAAGAAACCCTTGAACAAATGAAAGCCGAGCTTCAGCAATTAAAAGGTGTTGAAAGACCTGCTGCTTCAAGGGCCATTGCAGAAGCCAGGGAAAAAGGTGACCTTAAAGAAAATGCAGAATATGATGCCGCAAAAGAAGCGCAGGGATTGCTGGAAGCAAAAATTGCCGCATTGGAAGGCCAGGTTGCCACTGCCCGTATTGTTGATGAGTCAACCATCGATACAAGTAAAGTTTCTATATTAACAAAGGTTAGGGTTACCAACCTCAATACTAAAAAACAGGTTACTTACCAGATTGTAAGTGAAAAAGAAGCAGATCTGAAAGCTGGAAAAATCTCTTATTCTTCACCTATCGGTAAGGGTTTACTTGGTAAACAAATTGGTGATGTGGCTGAAGTAACTGCGCCGGCTGGTGTAATAAAATTTAAAGTGGAAGAAATCAGTATATAATGCCAAAAGCCCTGTGGCGATATCCTGCATAATTATAGCATATCGTCACAGCGGCAAAATCTTCAGTTATGACCATTTTTTCAAAGATCATTGCGGGAGAAATTCCAAGTTATAAGATCGCAGAAAACGATAAGTTTTTTGCTTTCCTTGATATTTTTCCACTTCGTGAGGGTCATGTATTGGTGATCCCTAAAACTGAAGTTGACAATCTTTTTGATCTTCCGAAAGACTATTTAACGGAAATGCTTGTTTTTGCCCAACCTATTGCAAAAGCAATCGAAAAATCCTTCCGGTGTAACAGGTGTGGTATTAGCGTAATTGGATTGGAAGTTCCTCATGCTCATATGCATTTAATCCCCATCAATTCATCCAATGATCTCAATTTTATGCAGCCCAAATCAAAAGCTTCGGATGAAGAACTTCAAAAAGTGCAACAAAAAATTCTAGGTAATTTATAGAACCCTTCCCGGGTTTTCACGGGCAAATGCTTCCCAACTCGCTTTCTTTGTTTTTTTGATTACATTGGTTGGTTTTGATACGGGCATTTTGCTGCCGAAATGATGGCAAATTGCTACAGCCAATGCATCAGTAGCATCAAAATATTTTGGTTTGTCAGGTAACATAGTCAACCGTTGTAACATTTGCCAAACCTGTTCCTTATTGGCATTACCATTACCTGTTATGGACTGTTTGATCTTTCTTGGAGAATACTCTGTTACAGGTATGTTTTTATTCATTGCCGCAGCAATAGCAACCCCTTGCGCCCGTCCAAGCTTAAGCATACTCTGAACATTCTTTCCAAAGAAAGGTGCTTCAATAGCACATTGCTGTGGCGAAAATTTTATTACCAGCTCTGTAATGCGGCTATGAATTTTTTGCAAACGATTATAATGATCAAGTGTAGATGCTAATTTTAATACATCAATTTCTTTTACGGAAAACGTGTTGTTGCAGGCTTCAATAACGCTATAACCCATAACAAGGGTTCCGGGGTCAATTCCTAATATTATTACAGGCTTTTGCAAGGAGGTGGTTATTTTTACTGCAATGCAGTTGAACAAAAATATCAAAATCTTTATCAACTATTTTTTTGGGCCCATTTTGTTTGCCTGGCTTCTCTTTTCTATTTATAACCACATAAAAAACCAGCAGCAGCTTGAGGCTTCATGGCAGCAGATCCAGGCATCTTTTAATTCTGGTCAAATTCTTTACTTGGTAAGTTCCTGCCTGCTGATAATAGCCAACTGGGGTCTGGAAGCATTAAAATGGAAACTTTCCGTAACACAAATACATCCCATAACGTTTCTGCAGGCATTTAAAGCGGTATTATCAGGAGTTACGTTTTCAGTAACGATGCCAAATCGTGTGGGTGAATACCTGGGAAGAGTTTTGTACCTGCCGGAAGGTTCAAGGTTAAAAACAATTTCAGTTACCCTGGTTGGAAGCTTTGCTCAATTATTAACTACACTACTGACCGGAACAGCCGGACTCATTATATTAAAAAAGCATTTACTTACTGCATATCCGGATCTTGCCATCTGGTACCAGTTTGTTTGGTATGGCTTATTGGTAGTTGTAGCGATATTATTGGTGCTTTATTATAATGTTTCGCTTACGGTTTATGTTTTTAACAAGTGGATAGGTAACAAGAAATACCTGTACCTGGTGGAAGCATTGAGCGGCTTTGATAAAAAATTACTTACGCAAATTTTGCTCTTGTCTGGTTTACGTTATCTCGTATTTATTATTCAATACGTTCTTTTATTTTACCTGTTCCAGGTACATATATCGGCCGTACTTATTCTGTGGGTGATGAGCCTTGTTTTCCTTGCAATGGCGGCTATTCCTTCTATTGCATTGGTTGAAATTGGCGTAAGGGGCGAGATCAGTTTAAAGCTAATGGGTATGTTTTCTACCAATAGTCTTGGTATTGGTTTAACGTCTATAACCGTATGGTTCATCAACCTGATTGTGCCAGCTATGATTGGCAGTTTATTGTTGTTAAATATTAAAATATTCACCCGGAAAAACAGCCGACTCAGGTAATATCTTCAAGGGTAAATTGATCCCCTAGCCTGATTCCTTTTTCTGTAAGCTGCAGGTTGCAACAAACAATGTTCGGGTCATGTTCGAAAAATAAAGTGTAATTAAGATCAACGGCTTCCTGTAAAAAGGATTTTTTTTCGTGCAGGGTAGTCAGTGGGAACATATCGTAAGCCATTACATACGGAAGAGGAATATGACCAGCCGATGGTAAAAGATCTGCCATATAAACAATGGTTTGATCTTTATACCTGATTTGCGGCAGCATCATAGCGTTCGTGTGTCCATTTACAAACCGGATAGTCATGGTTTCAGCAAATGATGCAGACGCCAATAGGGACGATTCCTTTTGAAATGGAGTTTCAATAAATTTTAATTGCCCACTTTCCTGAATAGGAAGAATGTTGTCTTTCAGGAAAGAAGCTTTTTCCCTGTCGTTCGGATGAACAGCCCAATCCCAATGTTGCTGATTACTCCAGTAAACGGCGTTCTTAAATGCCGGTACCAGTTTGTCGCCTTCCCTGATGATGGATCCGCCGCAATGGTCAAAATGTAAATGCGTTAAAAAAACATCCGTAATGTCATCCCTGTGAAATCCATGTTTTGAAAGCGATTTGTCCAGGGAATCATCACCGTGCAGGTGATAATGACCAAAAAATTTTGCATCCTGTTTATTGCCGATGCCATTATCAATTAAGATCAGGCGTTTTTCATCTTCAATGAGTAAACATCTCATTGCCCAGGTGCATAAATTATTTTCATCGGCCGGGTTTATTTTATTCCAGATGGTTTTGGGAACCACGCCAAACATAGCGCCGCCATCCAATTTAAAAAAGCCAGTTTCAATGGTGTATAAATTCATCGGGCAACTATACTTTGTTTTTTAGGATCAACAAATAACAATAAAATCCCTCCAATAATAAAAAATATCATCAATGCTACAACCGAGTTGCGCATGCCACCTAAAAATTCACCTACATATCCAAAGGTTAATGTGCCAAGTACCAAACCTATCTTTTCACAAATATCATAAAAGCTAAAAAATGAAGCAGTGTCTTTTGTTGGTGGTAATAACTTGGAATAGGTTGAACGGGACATGGACTGAACGCCGCCCATTACCATGCCAACACAAAAGGCAAGCAAATAAAATTGAATGGCATTTTGTACAAAATAGGCGAAAATGCAGATGCAGATCCAGATAATAATGATGATGCCCAACGTAAATAAATTGCTGGTTTTTTTTGACAAACGTGAAAATAGCAGCGCTCCAAAAATAGCTACCAACTGTATGATTACAATGGTGATCATCAGTTGTGATGACTCCAGTTTAAGTTCGTCTGATGCAAAATAAGGTGCCAGGTACATAACCGTTTGCACACCCATATTGTAAAAAAAATAACTGATGAGGAACCGCCTGGTGATAGGATGGTGTTTAAATTGGTTCCACACCTTTTTTAATTCATAGAAGCCGTTTACAAATATGTTGTGTTCGGGATGTTGCTGCGAGGGTTTTGACGGAGGCAACCTGTTAAAAGCTATTTGTGCGAAGCCAACCCACCATAGTCCTACGGCTAAAAACGATAAACGTACCGGCCATGAACCCCATCCTAGTTCCAGTTTATCGTTTAAGAGAATAATCGTCAGGCAAATGATGACAAGCGATACACTACCGATATAGCCGAGGGCAAATCCTTTGGCACTTACCCTGTCCTGGTCCTCCTCAGTAGCAATTTCGGGCAGGTAAGCATTATAAAATACGATGCTTCCTCCAAAGCCTATAGCGCCTATAATAGCGCAGATAATTCCAAAACTGATAGTGTCTTTTGTCATGAATGTAAGTAACACACAAGCCGTAGCCCCCAGATAGCAGAAAAATTTCATGAACGATTTTTTACTGCCTTTATAATCTGCAATAGATGAAAGAATAGGTGACAGAACTGCAATTACAAAAAAAGAAAAAGAGATCATATAAGAAGCCAGGGCAGAACGGTTAAAACTGCGTCCGATAAATTCTACCTGCTCCGGTGCAATGGCAATAAAATAACTTGGGAAAATAACTGAAACGATGATTAGAGAATAGGCACTGTTGGCCCAATCGTACATGGCCCACCCGTTGATCACTTTTTTGGAAGCAGTTGGCATACTGGTTAAAATTGTTTCGGTTGGTTTACAATTGTGTAGCAAATAAAACTAAAAAGACATCACCTGATGTCTTTTTATAAGATAGGTTAGTTGAATTACAAGATACATCAACCCAGATAACCCGTAAAAATTAAGATTAGTAAAATGATGCCCACAATGATCCGGTACATACCAAAAACTCTGAAGCCATAAACTTTCAGGTAATTTATAAAAAATCTGATGGCGATTATGGCCACAATAAAGGCAACTACGTTCCCAACAATAAAGGCATTGATATTCTGCTGGCTTTCCACAATCAGTTCATATCCTTTTTTAGCAATGCCTGTTTCTTCCCAATCTTTTAAAAACAATGAATAGGCAGAAGCGGCAAACATCGTGGGCACAGCTAGAAAAAAAGAAAATTCTGCAGCAAAATTCCGGGTTAGTTTTTGCTGCATGCCTCCTATAATAGAAGCAGCGCTGCGGCTTACCCCGGGAATCATCGCTAAAACCTGCCACATACCAATCAAAAATGATTTCTTGTAGGTAAGATGTTCCTCTGCTTCAATCACTTCGGCTCTTGTGGTTTCCAGGGCTAAAAGATCAGCTGGCTTATGTGTTGGTTGATGAAACCATTTATCAATATATAGCAATACAATACCCCCCAGCAGTAGGCTTATGGCCACTATTGTCGGACTTTCCAGCATTTGATCAATGGCATTGCCAAATACAAAACCAAAAAAGAGGGCGGGTAAAACACCTACAATTAGTTTTAGGTAAAACTGGTACCGGTTAAACTGTACAAACTTTTTCCAATATAAAACCACCACCGCTAGAATGGCACCCAGCTGTATGGCTACTTCAAATACTTTTGTAAAATTATCTTCACTAATACCCAGCAAAGAACTGGTAATGATCATATGGCCGGTGGAGGATACCGGTAAAAATTCGGTAAGCCCTTCCACTATGGCAATGATAATGGCTTCAATAATACGCATCTAAAGAGTTTAAGCTTAGCTGTTGCGGGGCTGGCGAAAAATAGCAACAATCTCAATAACCAAACCGGCAAGAATTAATATAGGTGCAATGGTTATGCGGCGGGCCCCATATACTTCATCAACATTAAAAACATTTGGGTCTTCGCTGCGGCCTCCTGCCATCAATAAAAAGCCAAGGATCATAACGGCAGCACCAATCAGCATCCAGTTCTTATTTGTTTTGTCAAATAAAGAACCAATTCCGGAACGTTCATTTTTTACAGGAGCTGTGGTGGTCGTTTTCTTTTCTTTCATAAATCAAACTTAAGGAAGTTTCTATTTTCTTGTCAGGTTCTATATTATCCTAATGTGATCAATAATATCAGCTAAGCTAATGTACACGTCTTAATACAATTCGTCCAGTTTCATGCGCAGGTATTTTAATACACTACGGTAGGTACTGAACAAGGTAATGGTAATCCCTATTACAATCAGTACAAGGAACAAAAGTATAAGTGTTGAATTGGAATGTACCACTTTTATCTCAGGAACCAGGTTGCCGGCAATGGTAATCAGCACATAAATCAATACAATGGCAATTACCGCACTGATAGCCCCGTTAGCTATGGCCCTGATGTTTAGCGGCCGTGCAATAAAACTACGTGTGGCACCTACCATCTGCATGGTTTTAATTAAAAAACGGTTACTGAACATAGCAAGCCGTATGGTATTGTCAATTAAAACAATTACCACAATGGCAAGTACGATCGCTACCACAAGCAAAATCAGGCTGATATTCCGTAGATTCTTATTCAGGTTAGTAACCAGTTCCTTTGGATATTGTACATCGGTAACCTGTGCACTCAGGTTTTGTACAATGGTGTTGCGAATATTCTCCAAAGTATCAACCTGCACATATTCTTTTTTTACATTAAAATAGATGCTGTTTGGCAGCGGGTTGTAATCCAGAATCTGGTTCCAGTCCTCGTTTCCGTCAGTCAGGTATTTTTCACGGGCCGCTTCCTTAGTAACAAAACTGTAGTTTTTTACATAAGGTTGAGCCGCAAAATATTGCATAAGTGTGGTGCTGTCTTTGGCAGAAACATCGCCACGCAGGTGCACCTTTACTTCAACATTCTCCCTGAAATAGTCGCCCAGTTTAGTGGCATTTATCACCAGCCAACCTACAATTCCAAGTAAAAAAAGCACCAGGGTTACACCAATAATGGACATTACATAAGATGGTTTTCCACGTCGTGCAGCTGCTTTGCTTGATTGCGCCATGCTATCAGATTTTTTTTGAAGTGAACAAAAATAAAGGTTTGGTGCTTAGCATTGGAATTAGCGTGTTGGTTTTGCAAAGATTAAACGGTTGAAACTGTTATTTTTGCGTTTCCCTAACGGTTGCCTGCTTATTATATTGCTTTGGGGTGATTTCAACAGCTACAAAGTTTTCTTAAATGGAAATGGAGTGAGCTTGAGACCCTGGTTGAACTTTACTTGCGACGCTCCGTTCAAATGCATGAATTCTTATCATTTGGCTCAATAGAATGAAAGGAGTACAAGTGTGCGACGCAACATAAGTTAAATAGCAATGAACAGCCGGGTAAATAAACATCCGTATTTAAAATCAATAATAGAAGGTTTTTCATGGAATATAATTTCAGAGATATAGAAAAAAGATGGCAGCAGCAATGGACTTCTGATCATGTGTATAAAGTGCCGAATGATTCTGTAAAGCCTAAATTTTATGTACTGGATATGTTTCCGTATCCCAGCGGGGCCGGTTTACACGTTGGGCATCCCCTTGGTTATATCGCTTCGGATATATATGCCCGGTACAAAAGACTGAAGGGTTTTAATGTGCTGCACCCCATGGGTTATGACGCGTTTGGATTGCCTGCGGAGCAATATGCCATTGAACGCGGCGTTCACCCCGCAGTGAGCACGGCTAAAAATATTTCCACCTTCCGCAGCCAGCTGGATAAGATCGGGTTTAGCTTCGACTGGAGCCGCGAGGTGAATACTTCCAACCCAAATTATTACAAATGGACACAGTGGATTTTTTTACAGTTATTTAAAAGCTGGTATAACCGTAAAACCAATAAAACAGAGTCCATTGATGCCCTTGTCAGGATATTTGAAACCGAAGGAAATGTGAACCACCCGGTTCCCAATACACAATTTCAAATTCCTGAATATCCACAGGTGATTTTTAATGCTGAAGCCTGGCGAAGTTTCCCGGACAAAACAAAACAAACCATTTTAATGGAGTACCGTGTAGCTTATTGCGGTTATGGAGAGGTTAATTGGTGTGAAGCTTTGGGAACCGTATTGGCTAATGATGAAGTGGTGAATGGTGTTAGTGAACGGGGTGGGCATCCCGTAGTAAAAAAGAAATTGCGTCAATGGTATTTGCGCATTACTGAATATGCCGATCGTTTGTTGCAAGGGTTAGATACCGTGGACTTTAGCGATGCTATGAAGGAAATGCAGACAAACTGGATTGGAAAAAGTTCCGGTGCAGAGATCGACTTTGCAATTGCAGGCCACGAGGATGCATTAAGAGTGTACACCACTAGACCCGATACCATTTTTGGTGTTGATTTTATGGTGGTTGCTCCCGAACACGAACTGGTTGAACGTATAACTACCGAAGATCAAAGATGGGCCGTTGATGATTACATCACCTATGTAAAAAGCCGGAGTGAAAGAGAACGAATGGCGGAAAAGAAGATCAGCGGAGTTTTTACAGGTGCGTTTGCCACAAATCCTTTTAACGACAAACAGATTCCCATCTGGATCTCTGAATATGTGCTGGCCGGATATGGAACCGGCGCAATTATGGCCGTACCAAGTGGTGATGAACGTGACCACAAATTTGCAAGGCATTTTAACCTTGCCATTACCAATATATTAGGTGATGCATATAACGGCCAGGAAGCTAATCCAACTAAAGATGCCATACTTAGCAACAGTGATTTTTTAAATGGCACCATTATGCGGGATGCCATAGAAATTGTTATAAACAGGTTGGAGGAGATGGGCATAGGCAAACGCAAAGTAAATTATAAAATGCGTGATGCTGCGTTTAGCCGCCAACGTTACTGGGGCGAACCTTTTCCTGTTAAATGGATTGAGGGTGTAGCCTATCCGCTTAATGAAAGCGAATTGCCTTTGGAGCTGCCCCATGTAGAAAATTATGGGGCCGGACCTGAAGGTGAGGGTCCACTGGCCAACATACCTGGGTGGACGGCACAAAACCTTGAAACCAACACCATGCCCGGTTATGCCGGCTCGTCATGGTATTTCCTGCGTTATATGGATCCGCATAACCCAACAACCTTTTGTGACAAAAAAATAAGTAGTTATTGGAACCAGGTTGATTTATATGTTGGTGGAACTGAGCATGCCGTCGGGCATTTGTTATACAGCCGCATGTGGACGAAAGCATTGTATGATCTTGGGTTGATAAGCTTTGATGAACCCTTTAAAAAATTGCTGAACCAGGGAATGATCCAGGGATCCTCAAGATTTGTATACAGGGTAAGAGGTACAAATACATATGTTTCTGCCGGTTTAAAAGATCAATATGATACGGACCAGTTACATGTAGATGTGAATATTGTGGATGGTGTAGAACTGGATACAGAGTCCTTCAGGAAATGGAAAATAGATTTTGCTGATGCAGAATTTATCCTTGAAGATGGAAAATATATTTGTGGTGTTGAGGTGGAGAAGATGAGCAAAAGCAAGGTTAACACGGTGAACCCTGACCATATTGTTGAACGTTATGGAGCAGATACTTTCCGCATGTACGAAATGTTCCTTGGCCCTGTGGAGATGAGTAAACCCTGGGATACCAAGGGCATTGAAGGTGTGCATCGTTTCCTGAAAAAATTATGGAGGTTATTCTTTGATGAACAGAAGGGAATGCTGGTAACAGAGGAAAAAGCAACTGCTGCTGAACTGAAAATCCTGCATCGTACCATCAAAAAAATTGAAGAGGATACTGAACGTTTTTCCTATAATACTTCGGTGAGTGCCTTTATGGTTTGTGTAAACGAACTAACCGATCTGAAATGCCATAAAAAAGAAATTCTTGAACCTTTGTTGATTGTATTAAATCCCTATGCACCGCATGTTACCGAAGAGTTATGGCACCAGTTGGGTAATACAACTACTATTCTGGACGCGAATTTTCCAAAATTTGATCCACAGTTTTTGGTAGAAAGCACTAAGGAGTATCCTATTTCAGTTAATGGAAAACTGAGAACAACCATCAATATAGATTTATCGGCGTTGCAGCCCCAGGTTGAAGAAATTGTTTTGGCCAATGCTATTGTACAAAAATGGCTGGAAGGGAAAACACCTAAGAAAATCATTTATGTAAAAGGTAAAATGGTTAACGTGGTTGTTTAGTTGGAACAACCCGATATTCCGGAAGGTGCAGCATGCTGCACCTTCCTTATTTTTATACAATATTACCTGTCTATGAAAAAGTTTTTTTTCTTATTTGTTTTTATTGCGATTGTAGTTGACCTGCAGGCGCAACCGCTGCATGTTATGAGCTTTAATATCCGCCTGAATACAACAGCGGACAGCTTAAATGCATGGCCTTATCGCAAAGACAAGGCCGCATCTCAAATCCTGTTTCATGACAGTCATATAGTGGGTGTTCAGGAAGCATTGCACAATCAGATGATGGACCTGCAGGAACGACTTGTTGCTTTTAAATATGTAGGTGTTGGCCGAGATGATGGAAAAGAAAAAGGAGAATACTCTGCTATTTTTTATGATACAACGCGGTTGCAGGCATTGCAGTCAAAAACATTCTGGCTTTCCGAAACACCATCTGTACCGGGCAGTAAAAGCTGGGATGCCGCTATTACCCGTGTGGTAACATGGGCAAAATTTAAGGACCGTAGAACAAAAAAAATCTTCTTCGCCTTCAATACCCATTTCGATCATATGGGCCAGATGGCCCGTAAGGAAAGTGCAAGACTTTTATTGGAAGAAATAAAAAAAATTGCTGGGGCATACCCCGTAATTATCACAGGTGATTTTAATGCTACGCCATCTGAAGAACCGATACAGGTTCTTGTAAATAAAAGCAACAAAGACCGTCTTACTGATACAAAAGAATTAAGTAGTCAGCCGCATTATGGGCCAACGGGAACTTTCAACGGGTTTCGAAACAGGGAACTAAATGAGGAGCCCATTGATTTTATTTTTATAAAAAACGGGGGAAAGGTTTTAAAGCATGCTACTTTATCGCAAACCTGGGAAGGTAGATTTTCTTCGGATCATTTTCCGGTTTGGGCTGCCATTGTGCTTTAACAAATTTGCTTGGTTTACAATTTTTTTGGGAACAGAACTTGTACAACAAAAAAGGGCACATCGGTGTTATCTTAAAAATAGATCTATGGCTCATCCAAACCTGGCACTGATTGGTACGTTGAGGCAGGCAGCTGAAAATTTACGAAACGGCGCTGCGTATGCCTGGGGGCATCATGGTTCCTGCAACTGTGGTCATGTATTGCAGGTGATAACCCATTTAAGCAGGGAAGAAATTCTTAGGTATGCACACACAGGCATAGGGGAGTGGACTGAAATTGCAGATGAATATTGTGGAGTTACCCAGGTGCCGGCATACCTGATGGTCTCAAAACTGGAAGCTATTGGTCTTACACCAACCGATATTCATTGTCTTGAATATCTCAAAGATCGGGAAGTACTGGAGCGAATACCAGGCGGTTTCCGTTGGTTGCAGAAAAATAATCGCGAAGATGTAATCCTGTATTTTGAAACAATGGCCAGTATGCTGGAAGAAAATTTGCTGCAAACAATAGAGATACCAAAACCAGGAAATTTAATTCCAGCCAATTCTATTGAGGTTTAATGAAAAAACTAAAAACCCGAATGTTGAATGGGTTTTTGCAACCTGATCATGGCACTGCTGTGTTCTGTGCTGGCCAGTTTAGCTTCGTAACGTTTCTCGCCTACAAGGGCTACCATAAACGAAGTATTCGGTGGAATGGTTCCTAAATTTTCAGCAACCATTGTAAGTTCATTGTTTTCATTTAAGTCATCGATTGCAAGTTTAATAATATATGCCTTGTCGCTTAAGCGAATATTGGTAAACAACAATTTTTCGTTGAGAAAAAGCGAAATAGAGTCACCATCGATCTGCGCATTATCATAAAATCGCAATTCAACCGAATCTCCTTCAATCGGAATTTCCACAGCAACCTTTTTCTGACGTGAAATAAATTTTTTTTCTATTGAAAGTGGTTTGATATCAGAATCAATTGTTGTGATAGCAGGCATAGGAATAACAGCTAATTCCTTTTTCTTTGGAGGACTATGCACCACGGGTGCATGGTCAAACAAGGGTTCTTCCGCCTCTCTTTTTATGGGTGCAAAAGCAATCAAAAAAACACTGTCAATAATATCGGGATCATTGGCCCCGATGGTATAATTATCCACTACAAAATCCCATTCATCGGGAAAATAGGGGTCACCCAGTTTGGTGAGGGCAACATTGCCTTTGATTTCTTCCGGGTTTTCTGCGATCGAAGCTTTTCCATTCAGGTACATTTCTCCGCCACCCGGACAATTAAAATCAGCTACAGAAAGGAGTGGTATAACATGGTTGCCAAAATCTCCACGGTCCTCAATTAACTGGTCATCCCACCAAACCACGCTATTGGTACTTTTATCAAAATAGCCCTTAACGCTAAATCTTCTGTAATTACTGGCTGATTCGTAGTAATACGCAGTGCCGGTTAAGCTATCACCTTTCTGTATGATTTTGATCTCAACCTTTTTTTTATCAATCTTTCCTTTCCAGATACCGGTTACCTGTTGTGAATGAACAAATGTGCTGCACAAAAGCAGCAACAGGCTTAGTAAAAAGCGGGTAGGTGTTTTTAGTGGTAGCATGAAATAAATAAACGAAACAATCCAGATATAATTGCGCTGATTACTACCTGATTTGATTCCGGATTTTTACTTGGGGTAGTCCGCATAATTATTTTTTAGCGGCCGGCATTGACGCCAGTGGCAATAGCTGGCAATTGTTGTATCTAAAGGCCCGCTTGTGCATCCTATTTTCATTTTATTTATATCAGTGGTATTCGTTCAATGCTCTTCCATTGTAAATTGAGCTTTAAAGCCACCATAATGAACAAGTATGCTCTCTTTATTCTCTGTTTTCTATACACTCAATTTTTGAATGCTCAAACCAATGAAGCCTATTTTTTTTCTCAACCGGCCTTAACGCCAGATAGTAGATCAGTTATTTTCAGTTTTGAAGGTGATCTGTGGAAAGCCTCAGTAAATGATGGTCAGGCATACAGGCTTACGGCCATGCAAGGTTATGAGTCCAATGCAAAAATTTCTCCTGATGGTAAATGGATCGCTTTTACGGGAAGGCAATATGGGAATGCCGATGTATATGTTATGCCTGCAAATGGAGGTGACATAAAACAAATTACTCATCACAGTGCAAATGATGAAGTCAATAGCTGGAGTTGGGATTCAAAAACTATCTACTTTACCAGTAACAGCATGGGCCAGCTTTCGGGGTTTAAAGTTGATGTGAATGGTGGCACACCAAGACGGGTTTTCGGAAATTATTTTTTTCAGTACGATCATAATCTTTTTGAACACCCTGCAAGCGGCGAGATTTTTTTTAATGATACTTGGGAAAGCAGTAACCAGCAACATCGTAAGAGATATAAGGGGCCATTTAATCCTGATGTACAATCCTATAATCCTAAAACAAAAAAATATAAACGGTATACCAATTGGGAAGGAAAGGACTTTAATGCTTCCATTGATAAGAACGGCAACCTGTATTTTATTTCTGATGAAGGAAATAACCAGTACAACCTGTATACATTTCAAAATGATAAAAAGGTGGCACTCACACATTTTGAAACATCAATAAAAGCTCCAATGGTTAGCGCAGGTGGAGATAAAGTTGTTTTTGAGAAAGACTACCAGTTATGGATGTATGATGTGGCTTCAAAAAAAGCATCAAAACTTCAACTCTTTATTATACGTAACAGCATTCTTTCGAAAGAAAAAGATTTCGAGGTTAAAGCAAATATTTCAACCTATGATATTTCTCCCGACGGAAAGAAGATAGCCTTCATTTCCCGGGGTGAACTTTTTGTTAGTGATGTTGAAGGAAAATTTATACAACAGGTACAAAAAGCATCTGCAGAAAGAGCAAGAGAAGTGAAGTGGCTTGCCGACAACAAAACCCTTTTGTTCAACCAAACAAAAAATGGTTTTCTTAATTGGTTTAGTATTAAAGCAGATGGTACTGGCAACATCAAACAATTAACCAGCGATGCAAAGAATAACCGCATGGTTTCATTGAATAAGAGCCGTACAATGGCAGTGTATCTAAGTGGCCGCGATGAGGTAAAACTGCTCGATCTCAAAACCTCGGAAAACAAATTGTTGGTAAAAGAAGAGATCTGGGGCTTTCAAAACAGCAGGCCTGGTTTTTCTCCTAAAGATGAATATGTGGTGTTTACAGCTTATCGCAATTTTGAACAGGATGTATTTATTCATCACATCAAAAAAAATAAAACAACCAATTTAACCAACACCGGCATTACCGAAGCAGGGCCTATCTGGTCGCCGGACAATAAATACATTTATTTTCATTCTTCCCGCTTAAAGCCTTCTTATCCTTTTGGTATGGATAATCCGAAAGTATACCGGTTGGCTCTTGAAAAACTGGATGAACCTTATCGTATTGACCGGTTTAATGAAATGTTTAAAGAAGTAAAAAAAGATACTACGAAAAAGGACACAGCCAAAGTTTCACCGCCGGTTCCCGATGCGGGTCCGCTGGTTTTGGATATGGATCGTATTATGGAACGCATGGAAGTTGTTAGTCCGCCATTTGGTGCGCAGTATTTACAGATGGTTTACCAAAAGGGCGATAAAACAACAGTTTTGTATTCAAGCAATCATGGTGAAGGAAAGTTTGCACTCTGGAAAACTGTTTTAGAGCCCTTTGAAACTATTAAAACTGAAAAGATAGCAGGTACCGATGGAAATTTCGGTATTGAAGTAGTGGAAGTGGCTGATAAATTTTATGGATTGGTTGGTGGCAACATAGTTAAGTTGAATCTAGATGCAAATAAGTTCGATCCCATTAATATAACATATACGTTCCGTCGTAATTTAAAAGATGAGTTTGAGCAAATTTTTGAAGAAACATGGGCCCAGGTACAGGAAAATTTTTATGATGAGAATTTTCATGGTATTGATTGGGTTAAAACCAAACAAAATTACCAGCGTTTTATTCCCTATCTCAATAACAGGGCAGATCTGCGTGTTTTATTAAATGACCTGTTGGGTGAACTCAATTCATCGCACCAGGGTTTTAGCACGTTTGGTACGGATGAAACTGTACAGTTGCAGAATCGTACCATGGAAACAGGATTTTTATTTGAGGATGATGCTCCCTATAAAGTAAAAGCCATTGTAAAAAGAAGTGGGGCTGATAAAAAAGGTATCGATGTAAAACCTGGAGATATACTGGTGAAAGTAAATGATCGTGCTGTTGATCCTAACCTGGACCGTAGTTTTTATTTTACCAGGCCTTCACTGGATCCTGAACTGAAATTGACGTTTGTACGCAATGACAAGACTTACGATATAAAACTGCATCCACAGGCCAGCCTCTATAATAACCTTTATGAAGAATGGATTGACAATAATCAAAGAAGGGTTGATGAGAAAAGTAATAACCGTATTGCCTATGCCCATATGAAAAATATGGGAAGAGATGAACTGGATAATTTTCTTATTGACATGACAAAAGAATTATTGCATAAAGATGCACTTATACTTGACCTCAGGTATAACACCGGTGGAAATGTACACGATGAGGTTTTAAAATTTCTGAGCCAGAAATCTTACTTGCAATGGAAGTACCGTGAAGGTCAGCTAACAAGGCAGGGTAACTTTACACCCAGCGACAAGCCCATTGTATTACTGATCAATGAACAATCATTAAGCGACGCTGAAATGACAGCGCAGGGTTTTAAAACATTGAAATTGGGAACTATAGTTGGTAATGAAACGTACAGGTGGATTATTTTTACAAGTGGTGCAGGTTTGGTTGATGGCTCTTTTGTTCGTTTGCCTGGATGGGGCTGTTATAGCCTAGATGGAAAAGACCTGGAAACGACTGGCGTAAAACCTGATGTATTAGTGGTTAATTCTTTTGAGGACAAGATAATTGGCCGTGATCCGCAATTGGATCAAGCGATAGAGATCATCCAGAAGGATCTCAGATAATTATTATTAACGAACTTTGAATAGCGGAGATTTGGTTTCCGCTATTTTCATTTATGTCAGCTTCAATGCAAATAGAAGAACTTTTAGAATTGAACAGGGAAAAGATTAAACCTGTTGTAGAATTTGACCCGTCAAAAGATAAATTGCTCTTAATGGATTTTACTGCTGCCAACACTGAATTGACCAATGAAATATTAACCCAGACACAACTTTTTACAGACTACATTAATAATAAATTAGCCCAGGCAAATGTGCGTTACGGCATTGGTGGTTATAATGAACATCGCACAGTATATAGTCGTAGTAAAGTGTTTGATGCTGAAGATGGCGCAGAACCACGTCGCCTTCATCTGGGAATTGATATTTGGGGGAAACCCTATACTAAAGTGATGGCCCCTTTAAACGGGATTGTACATTCTTTTGCTTTTAATAATTCTTATGGCGATTATGGCGCAACCATAATTTTAAGTCACCGTTTAGGGAATCTTAGTTTTTATACTTTATATGGGCATCTTAGCCTGAACTCGTTAAAAAATTTATACGAAGGCCAAAACATTAGTGCCGGCGATGTATTTGCAGAATTTGGAATTCCTTTTGAAAATGGCCAATGGCCACCGCACCTGCATTTTCAGCTAATATTGGATATGCAAGGATACAAAGGAGATTACCCCGGCGTTTGCAAATTTTCAGAAAGAGAAATGTACCTGGCTAATTGTCCCGATCCCGATTTGTTATTAGGAATGATGCAATACGCCGGGAAAGGTGTTTTTATTGAACAATCTTGAAATTGAATAAGGGTGTTCCCAATGATTGGTACACCAGAACCCAAAAAGGAACAATAGCTTCAATTGCCCTTGAAGATTTAATGCTTCCAAGATCAACAAGGCGATCGGGTTGCCAGTGAAATATATCAACCAATAAATGTTTCACTTTGTTCTTGGCATCCATATCATTACCACAAATGAACAGGTGGTGATCACCTTTGTTCACTACTCTTGCATCAACCATTAATTTATAGTTAACCGTATTCAGTGTTTTTACAACGAAAGAATGTGGTAATACTTTTTGAATTTCTTCTCCCAAAGAATTGGAATTGCCTAAACCTTCTAAAATTTGGGGAGGCATTCCTTT
>DASTMJ010000368.1:0-19567 GCA_035714205.1 Flavisolibacter sp.
CATAACCTGCATTTGCAATTTTATTATCAGCCGTTTGAGCCCATTTCAGAATTATGAATGGGCGATGCTTTTCATGAAAACAAAAAAACCGTTTATTCAATTGTTTACATTCTGATTCCAAAATACCCGTTTCAACTTCCACTCCTGCCGATCTCAGTTTTTCAATTCCCTTTCCATTAACTTCTGAAAACGGGTCGCGGCAGCCAATAACTACTTTTGGAATTTTATGTTTGATGATCAGATCGGCACATGGTGGCGTTTTACCCCAGTGTGCACAAGGTTCCAGCGACACATATAAAATTGATTTTGAAATAAGTTCCCTTTTATTCTCCGAAACAGAATTTACACAGTTCACCTCTGCATGAGCTTCACCATATTTTTCATGGTAACCTTCACCAATAATTTCATCATTATATACCAATACAGCCCCCACCATAGGATTGGGTGCTACGTAGCCCCTGGCTGACTGGGCCAGTTGCAGGCAGCGGTGCATATATAACTGGTGTTTGCTCACTCGTAAAGAAGTAGTGCGCAAATTTATGGCAATGATTTATGTTTGGCTTATGAAAATGGGAGCAGCGGAGCAATACATCAGGAAAGAAATAAGTGGTGTTTACGAAGCGGATGAAGCAAATTCCATTGCCAGCCTTTGCATGGAGCACATAACAGGCTTTACAAAGGCCGACAGGTTGACAAAAAAAGAAGAATTGCTTTCAGATCCTCAACAAACAATATTAAACACTATCATCACACGGCTGCAACAACATGAACCCATTCAATATATAATGCATAAAACATGGTTTTATGGGTTGGAATTGTATGTTGACAATTGTGTTTTGATCCCCAGGCCTGAAACAGAAGAATTGGTTGATTGGATAATAAAGGATGTAAAAGCTTCAGGAAAAGATGTATTTGATAAAAAACCTACAGAGGCAGATAAAACCACCCAACTGAAAATTTTGGATGTAGGTACGGGAAGTGGTTGTATTGCGCTGGCTTTGAAAAAAGCCATGCCCAAAGCAGAAGTCTGGGCTAGCGATGTAAGCGAAGAAGCTTTAACAGTAGCCCGAAGAAACGGTTCGGAATTGAATATCAGGGTAGATTTCCAGGGAATGAATTTTCTTGATGAAAACCAGCAGAAGCTATTACCCACAGTTGATATCGTTGTCAGCAATCCTCCCTATATCCCAATAAAAGGCAAGGATCTTATAAAAGCTAACGTGCTGGAACATGAACCACATTTAGCTTTGTTTGTGCCGGACAACGATGCTCTTATTTTTTATAAGGCATTGGCACATTTTGGTAAACACCGCCTATACAAGAACAGCAGCATATATATGGAGATACACGAGGATCTTGGCAAAGATGTCATTGAACTTTTCCGACGGGAAGGGTATACAAATGTTGAATTACGAAAAGATATGCAGGGAAAGGACAGGATGGTGAAAATTGTGAATGGCTAAGCGACAGTCTCAATTTCACCTGTTGCTACTTCACATGAACACCAACTTTTGCATTGTATTTTTTAGCAATGCTCATGATCTTAAATACTTCACCCCAGTAAGCAATGGTGTCGGCATTAACAACCACTGAAGGAGTATCTACCACTTTTTTGGCGTTTTCTATCTGGGCTTTTAAAAGACTATCCATCATGGAATATTCAACAGGCTGTTGCCCTAGAAAATACTGGTGATCTTTATTTACCGAAACAATTATGTTTTGTTTGGCTTTCATATCTTTTGAACCACGCGGGTTGTTCACCCTTACAAGGTTTGGATTGGCCAGCGTAGAAGCGATCAAAAAGAAAAGCAGCAGAATGAAAAGGATATCATTCAGCGGACCTGTATGTACTTCACCGTGAGCTCTTAGTTTTCTTCTGATGTTCATACCGAACGTTTTATTTGCTTGTTTGCGTTTATTGCTGCGCAGCGGACAAAAAGTACAAGAGTGCGACGCAACAACCGTTTAATAGCAGCAGTAAGCCGGGTACACAATTAGCGGGTTGGCTCCTGCAGAATATCAATAAACTCTGCGCTGGATGCCTCCATTTTATTAGCTGTTTTATCAACCTGCGTACTTAAAAAATTATGACCGATATAGGCCAGCAAACCAATTATCAGACCCGTTGCCGATGTGATCATCTTTGTATAGATACCATTGGCCATTGTTTGAATGGTAAAATCGCCGGTGGCAGCCAATTGGTAGAATAACTGGAACATACCAATGATGGTACCCAAAAATCCGAACATGGGAGCAATACCGGCAATGAGTGATAATACAGAAAGATTTCTTTCCATGTTGTACAACTCAAGCTTACCTACATTTTCCATACTTTTTTCAATACTGTCGATGGGTTTGCCTATACGCTGAATGCCTTTATCAATGATGCGGGCAACCGGGTTGTTTGTATTTTTTGCAAAACTGCGGGCTGCACTTACATTTCCGTTTACAATATGATCGCGGATAATATTCATAAAATTGCCTTCAATACGTGACGCTTTTCGAATGGCAATAAAACGTTCAAAGAAAATAAAGATGGTGAGAATAAATGTGATGAGAAGAGGGATCATTACCCAACCACCCATGGTAAGCAGCTCACCCAAATTAATACTTCCGTCTTTATTTATATCGGCCTGAGAGGTTGCAGTTTGGTTTAATGTGTCTACAATTTGTAGCAGGTTTATCATACGAATTCGTCTTTAAACGGTAAATGTAATATAACGTGATGAATAACGTTAGGCCAGGACTATTATTTTGTGCTGCAAATAAGCATCAAAAAAATCGATGCACTAAGGGAATGATTTAACTTTTTAGAAGATTTAACAGGGAATTGATGAATGGGCATAGTAAGATCGGGTAACATGGGTTCTCCACCGAAACGGGTTTTCTAAAGACCCAATGATCTCAACAGGAAATAGATGATTACTTCTCATGAAGTGTTCCTGCAGGCTTCATCATTAATGCCTGTATCTGGCGCATGGTTTTTTCCATTCCTTCAGAACTCCCATCCAAAAAGATTACATTACCCTTGCCATATTCAGCAAAATTTTTAATGGCTTCCGTCCACATGCTAAACAGGATCACATTGGTATCAAGGTTGGCTTGTTTCATTTGTTCCGCAGCCTCGGTCATACCACGGGCTACTTCCTGGCGGAAGAGTGCCACACCCTGGCCACGTAAACGGGCTGCTTCCCTTTCGGCTTCTGCTGCAATTTTTATGGAATTACCTTCTGCTTCAGCATTCTTGGTTTTGGTGATCAATGTTGCCTGGCCCTCGTTTTCAGCTGCAGCTTTAAGGTTGTTTGATGCCACAACCTTGCTCATAGATTCAAGAATTACTTTATCAAAAGAAATATCGGTAATCTGCAGGTCAATCAAATGATAACCCCATTCTTCAAGCGAATTATCAACCTGCTCTTTTACATATTCAACAATCTCCTTGCGCAATCCCAGGATCTCCGCCTGTCTTTTAGATGCCACATAAGTACGAATGCTGCCTTCAACTGTACGAATGAGGGCCTGCATCATATCCCTGTCGGAAATAAATTTGAAGGCAACTTTTTTTATCGTTTCCTCACTTGCATTTTGAACCGCATATAAAAGCATGGATTTGAAATAAACATTTGCCTGGTCAGTGGTAATAGCCTGGAATTCTAATTCAACGGAACGATTCTGATAAGATATCTTTTTGAAGATTTGTTCCAGCACCGGAATTTTAAAACGCAAACCAGGACCCACAATACGCTGGTATTTTCCAAACATGGTAATAACGCCAATATAACCCTGGTTAATTGTAATCAGCCCACTGAAAATGATGAAGATGAGCAGCAGCAGCCACCAATAATTAGTTATAATATTTAAAATGGGGTTTGTATCGGCTTGTAAGAAAAACATAATCAGAAAAGTTTTGTTGCGTTTAAAGATAACTGATATTCAAATCTAAAATTGTATCAGTTATAAGTATATGTAAATCTCCAGGAACCTGCTCTCAAAATTGTATCTTAATCTCAAAGTCTACAAACCTTGTTGAATGCTACGAAAACCGGTTAGAAACTATGGTAATTAGGTGGTGTACTACTAAGATTTTTCTTCCCAGATTGCTGCCAGGTGTACGATCGTTTCAACAGCTTTATTCATGTCCTGTATACTGATAAATTCAAGTTTTGAATGTATGGCCTGCTCGCCTGCAAATAAGTTAGGACAGGGTAAGCCCATAAAAGATAACCTGCTTCCATCCGTTCCACCCCGTATACTTTCCATCTTAACCTTTAACCCACTCCTGCTGATGGCTTCTTTGGCATATTCAACAACCTGAGGATGTTGGTCCAGCACCTCTTTCATATTGCGGTATTGCTCTGTAACCTTGAAATCAAATTTAGCAGCCGGGTATTTTTTCATTACGTTTTCTACATAGCTTAATAAAAGGTCTTCTTTTTCTTTTAATCCTTCTGTAACAAAATCACGAATAATAAAATCGATGGTCGCTTTTTCTGCAATGCCATCAACTCTTACAGGGTGTATAAATCCCTGTTTCCCTTCCGTGGTTTCGGGTGACAATTCTGTACGGGGCAAAGCCGCCAACACATCTCCGGCAATTTTTAAGGCATTCACTAATTTATCTTTGGCATATCCCGGGTGAGTAATTACACCATGTATAACAAGTTGCACTCCGTCCGCACTAAACGTTTCATCTTCCAGGGAACCAGCTTCGCCACCATCAAGTGTATAACCAAAATCAGCCCCCAGTTTTTGAATATCGATTTTTGCTGTTCCTTTCCCAACTTCCTCATCAGGTGTAAATAACAATTTTATAGTGCCATGTTTTATTTCCGGATGTTTAACTAAAAAATTGGCAGCATCCATAATTTCAGCAACACCTGCTTTATCATCAGATCCCAATAAGGTTGTTCCGCTGGCAGTTATAATATCATGCCCAATAAGTTTGTCAAGGTAAGGAAATGCTGATCTGCGTATTACCTGCGAAGTATCATCGGGCAACACCAAATCCTTACCATCATAATTTTTATGAACAATTGGTTTTACATTTTTCCCACTTACATCTGGTGCTGTGTCAACATGAGCACAAAAACAAAGCACCGGGACCTTTTTAGTGGTATTGGCAGGAATGGTTGCATATACATAACCATATTCGTCAAGATGTGCGTCCGCCACTCCCATAGCTTTCAACTCTTCTACTAAAAGACGTGAAAGATCTTTTTGTTTTTCGGAAGTAGGTTGTGTATTGGAAAGCGGGTCACTTTGTGTGTCAATTTGAACGTAACGAATAAACCGTTCTGCTGCTGTAAAGGAATAATTCTGAAACATGCGTCAAAAATACGAAGGCTGAATCAGGGATGATCATCAGTTCACCAGGCCTCAAACTACGTTCTGAGTTTAATAAGCTCACAAATTTCAGTACCTTTCTATCAACCAAAAATTTACTGCAATGAAAAAAACAATCATTGGTGCCCTGGTAGGTGGCCTGATCATTTTTTTATGCCAGTTTCTTTCTTATGCATTACTCAACCTGCACAAACCTGCACAGCAATACACTGAAAAGCAGGAAACCATTTTAAATTTCCTAAAAGACCAGCAACTTGCAGAAGGAGGATACATTGTACCCAACCTGCCGGAAACTGCTTCTTCGGAGGATATGGAAAATTATATGAAAAACGTTTCAGGCAAACCTTGGGCAAGCATTCAATACCACCAGGCAATGGATACAAACATGACCATGAACATGGTTCGAGGCTTTATCACCAACATAGTCATTATACTTCTTTTCTGCTGGTTAATTTACCGGATGAATGCGCCGGGATTTTCCACTATTTTACTCAGTGCCCTGGTAGTAGGCGTAATAGTTTTTTTAAACCAACCTTATACAAATTTTATTTGGTATAAGAATTTTGATATCTGGGCCTCATTTGCTGATGCTCTAATTGGCTGGGGATTGGCTGGTTTATGGCTGGCCTGGTGGTTGAGTAGAGATAACCGGGTTGCAGTTCGGGTAAAACATAAGGAAAAAGAACCCGAATTAGTTTAATACTATATCTCCATAAAAAAATCGCCGCAAATTGCGGCGATTTTTTTTATTTAATCAAATCTTATTATGGCATAATAATCCTTGAAGGTGTTTCAATGGAAACCAACTCCAGGTCAAAAATCAGGTCGTGACCCGCCAAAGGATGATTGGCATCCAAAACAACGTTTTCTGTACCTACTTCAGTAATCGTAACCGGAATTTGCTGGCCCGATCCATCACTCATCATCAATTGCATGCCTACTTCTGGTTTCATATCCGGTGGAAACTGGTTTAACGGAAACTGGATCATTCTTTCATCTTCTTTTTCTCCGTAAGCATCTGCCACCGGAATTTCTACAGTTTTTTTATCACCAACCTGCATTCCTCTCACACCTTCGTCAAATCCTTTTATAACCTGGCCGCTGCCTACTGTAAATTCAAGCGGATCCCTGCCGTTAGAACTGTCAAATGTTTCTCCACTGCGTAACTTACCATGATAATGCACTTTTACTTTATCACCATTTTGCACCTGTTGCATATGCTATTTTTTTTAGTCAACAATAAAACTTAATTCAACTTCAGTTGCGTCGAACTCTTGTACTGCAGTAACCAGGAGGGGCAATAGCAGGAAAGATGTTTGATACAGAGGTGGGCAAGGTACTAATCTTTCACGTTTTACTGGCTAAATTTTCCTGAAATTTGAACGATGAAACCCATTCTTTTCCTCCTGATTTTTTGTCAAAGCCTGTCATCCTGTGCACAAAAAAACCTGGCTGTTCAACCAACATCTGCCAAACCTGTTTTGGCTGGAGCGGAACGTATGCATATTTACCTGCCGCTTTTAAAAGGTAAAACCGTGGGCATTTTTGCCAACCACACTTCAATGGTAGGCAATACGCACCTGGTTGACACTTTGAAAAAAGCCGGTGTCAATATCAAACTGATATTTGGTCCTGAACACGGGTTCCGTGGCACCGCCGACGCAGGTGAAAAACTTGGAAATTATGTGGATCAACAAACAGGCATCCAGGTCATTTCATTATATGGCAGTAAAAGGAGACCTTCTTTTGAAGATGTTAAAGATATTGATATCCTTGTGTTTGATATACAGGATGTGGGTGTTCGCTTTTATACCTATATATCATCGCTTGAAGAATTTATGAATGCCGCTTTTGAATACGGCAAACCTTTAATGATACTGGACAGGCCAAATCCAAATGGATTTTATGTGGATGGTCCGGTGCTTGAACCAAAATACAAATCGTTTGTAGGCATGCAGCCGGTTCCGGTGGTATATGGCATGACCATTGGAGAATATGGCATGATGCTGAGCGGCGAAAAATGGCTGAGCGAAAAAGCCAATCAAAGAGCTGAATATTATAAAACAGCCAAAAACACCCCGCCCGATACTTTGTTTCATTTTATTGTGATTAAATGCGAGAATTACACGCATGAAACTAAATACGTGTTGCCGGTAAAGCCTTCTCCTAATTTACCGGATATACAGTCTATTTATTGGTATCCTTCCACCTGCTATTTTGAAGGAACCGTTTTGAGCGAAGGTCGGGGAACTGATAAACCTTTTCAAATATTCGGCCATCCATCGCTTCCTAAAAATTTATATAAATTCACTCCTACCTCAAGAGAAGGAGCCAAAGAACCAAAATTGAAAGACCAGGTTTGTTACGGCTGGAACATCAGTGATACTCCGGAAGAAGTTCTGCAAAAAGTAGACAACAAAATTCAGCTTAGCTACTTATTAAATGCTTATAAATTGTTTCCTGACAAAGAAAAATTTTTTATTAAGCCAAAATCCGGGAACATGGATGAATCATTTTTTAATAAACTGGCCGGTAATGCTGGTTTAATGCAACAAATAAAAACCGGTGCTTCAGAAGAAGAAATTCGCCAGAGCTGGCAACCAAAGCTTACTGAATTCAAAGCCATCAGGAAAAAATATCTGTTATATCCTGATTTTAATGTTCCAAAAATCTGAGAGGGGTCGTCAGCAACCGATTACTGAATCTTTCTTTTCTTTACATCATGCAGCATGATGAACTAAATAACAAAAACCTTATCAACAATATAAAAGGTAAAGACATTCGTATTGTGTTTATGGGCACACCCGAATTTGCTGTAGCCTCATTAGACGCTTTGGTGAAGGAAGGTTTTACCATTGCCGGTGTAATAACTGCACCCGATAAACCTGCTGGTCGCGGAATGAAACTTCGGGAAAGTGCTGTAAAAAAATATGCTGTTGAAAACGGATTAAAAATCCTACAGCCTGAAAAATTAAAGAACCCACAATTTCTGGAACAACTAAGATCACTTGAGGCAGACTTGCAGGTGGTTGTTGCCTTTCGCATGTTGCCTGAAGTGGTTTGGAATATGCCGCCGCTGGGAACCATAAATGTACATGGTTCACTGCTGCCGCAATACCGTGGAGCAGCACCCATCAATTGGGCCATTATCAATGGTGAAAAAGAAACCGGTGTGACTACGTTCAAGCTGAAACATGAAATTGATACGGGTGATATTTTGTTACAGGAACGCATCCCCATAGGTGAAAACGAAACAGCCAGTGAATTACATGATCGGATGAAAGATATTGGTGCCTGGTTGCTGGTTAGAACCGTACGTGAATTAACAGAAGGAACACTGCAAGAAAAACCACAGGCAGAATCAGTTCAATCGGTGCCAGCGGATTCTATGCAATTAAAGCATGCGCCAAAAATTTTTACTGAAACCTGCAAAATTGATTGGACAAAACCTGTCAGGGACGTCCATAACCTGATCCGGGGTTTATCGGCTTTTCCCGGTGCCTTCAGTTACCTGGATAATAAAACATTAAAGATCTATCGAAGTGAAAAAGAGTATCAACCACATACCGAAATGCCGGGAACTTATTTCACAGATAAAAAAACATGGCTAAAATTTGCTTGCGCTGACGGATTTATTTATGTGAAAGAATTACAACTGGAAGGAAAAAAGAAAATGCAGGTTGAAGATTTTTTAAGAGGCTACCGCTTTGAATAAAAAAAGAGCGAACACAATGTTCGCTCTTAATCATTCTATAGTTCTGGATTAGTAATTCACTCTTACAATAAATTTTTCAGTATCACTTACCTCAAGTGCATTTGCTGCAGCATTACTCATTCGAATGTTATAACCCTGGTTCTGTCGAATACCACTCATTTCTCCCAGCACTTTTGCATACACGGCTTTGTTGTTAGTCGGGTTTATAATGCGTACTATTGTTCCGGGCTCCACGTTATCCATCAAAGCATAATATTTTGCATCCTGCCATCCGCTTGCAGTTTTAAAAATACCTGCAGTTGCCGGTTCATTGGTTTTTGCAGGTTGTGCTTTCACCTGCCTGTCAAACAGGGGTTTAAAATATCCGCCATTTGCATCTATAACCGCATTTACGGCAGCGGTATTTTGTGTGGACGTTGCAGGAGGTTCAGGCTTATTTACAGGAGTTTTTGGTTCTTCTTTTTTAGTTTTTACTTCTTCTTCCAGGGCCACATGATTAGAAGCCGTTTCAGTTTGCTTTTTTTCAACCGTTGACACTACTGGCTGCTGAATAATATTGTTGGCTTCAGGTGACACAAGATATCCGACAACCAGTTTCTTACCGGCAGAAATATTGTCGGTTGCCAGGTGATTCCATTTCCTCAGGTTTGCCATCAGCACATTATTGTTTTTTACACTTACGCGGTATAAACCTTCTTTCTCTCCTACCTCATAATACACCGCCCTTCCTTTATCTGAAGTTTGGGTAAAGTTGGTAGTGTTTAAAGGAATTTTGATTAACTGTCCAATGGCAAGACCCTTATTCATATCTAATGAATTAAAGGATTCTATGTCCTTTGGATAAATATTGTATAAACGACCGATTGAATAAAAATTTTCTTTTGGAGCCACTGTGTGTAGCAGGTACAGCCCTTTATCGGAACTGTGAACCATTAGTTCATTCTGTGCAAATGCAACAGAACAGCAGGTTAAAATGATGGCAAGTAAAAGGGACCTTTTCATGTGGATATACATTAGTTTTTCAATAGTTCCATGACGCTTCATGGTTTATGATTAGCCTTACAAATATGCTGATTATTTTTTAAAACAAAATGCTGATACAGCCTGTCATTAACGTTTTAACGCTAAGCTACTTTTAACCGGTAATCAAAGCTTATCCAATCTAATGCTCTTTTTTTATAAAGATTGCTTTAAAATACGCATTTCTTTAGGATAATAATTATTAATGCGGTTTGGCAGTGCATTGATCCAACCCAACCCCTGGTTTTTATACCTTACAATTTGCCATCCCTGGGTTGGAGGTTGAATTTGAAGTTCCTGCCGTTGCAAAAATTTTATAGCCTCTTCATACGCCACTTCTACCGATGGTGCGTTTTCCAAAAGTAAAGTACTTACCGCCAGTGCATGATGTGGCACCAGTTTATTTTTCATTACCTGGCCAATGACTGTTCCTTTATAAAAAATCTTCAATACAGGTTTTAGTTGAAGATAGTTTTCCAATAGTGCAGTAGAAACCGCTGTTAGATTTCCATCTTCCCTGATAAGTTCTAATGCGCCATTCCGCAGCCATGGCCTGATCAGATCCTTTTCTGTTGCCGAAGCTTTTTCTACTGAAACAGGTTTAAATTTTGTTTCTCTTTCAGTTGTTTGTTTTCTGAAACAGGATAAAAAGAACCCTTCTCCTTTTAGTTTATCAGGATAGAACCTGTATCCAGTTGAATGTTTTGATTTGCTTTCCACAATCCCCCACGTCGATGGAATTTTCAACGTTTCACTTTTAAATTCAAATTCCTGCACAAGCCATTCACCTATTGCTTCATCTTCTTCTTTTGAATAAGAGCAAGTAGAATATATCATAATTCCATCGTCTTTTAATGCCGGCATTACATCGGCAAGTATACGCTGTTGCCGTTGGCTGCATAAACTTACGTTATTAAGACTCCATTCGTTGATCGCCTCCTTGTCCTTACGAAACAACCCGCTTCCGCTGCAGGGCGCATCTACAACAATTACATCAAAATAACCCGTAAGGTTTTTAAATGCAGACGGATCATTATTGGTTATTACAACATTACCGCTACCCCACTTTATTATATTATCAGTTAATACAGCGCAGCGGCTTTTTATAACCTCGTTCGCCACCAATAAGCTGTCGTTAGAAATGAGTGATTGGATATGCGTAGCCTTACCACCCGGCGCCGCACTCAGGTCCAGTATTTTTAGTGGTTGTGAAAGATCTGCCAGTTGTGTTAATGCCTGTTCAAGAAACATGCTGGACGCTTCCTGCACATAATACAAACCGGCATGAAAAAAAGGATCAAATGTAAATGAAGGTCTTTCAGATAAATAGTATCCATATTTAGACCACGGCACATTTTCAAAAGTTATATGTGAGAAATTGGGAAAAACCAATTTTGTACCCGGTTGTTTAAATGGATTGATACGAACGGAAACATAAGTCGAGGGAACTTGATGCGCAAGCAGGAATGCGGTTCTGTCAAAACCAGGCGTACCTTCTAAAGAGTTTAAAAATACTTCGGGCAACTGCATTTTATAATACTTACATAAAACGGTCAAAGGTAATTGAGTTCATGGAGTGGACCGTTATCGGATCAATTTTTCCTAATTAGGCTATAACCATAGAAATTAGCCTATTTAAGCTATAATTTAAAATATTCGCCTTTTTAGGCTATATTCGTTTTTTTAAAAAGATAACCATGGCATTCACAGCCGTAATAACGGCAGATATTGTCAATTCAACGCAACTGCCTAAAACAGAAGCCAAAAAAATAATGAAGGGCCTTCTGGAACTACTGCAACCTCATGCACATGAGTTTTACAGGGGCGACAGTTTCCAGGTGCTGGTAAAAACGCCGGCAGAAGCTTTAAGCTTATTGCTGCAATTAAGAACCACGGCCATCAAACTATCACCAGCAGGTTCACCCTTGGCTGATATCAGGTCCAGCATAGCAATTGGAGTGGTAAAACATCCTGTACGTTCGTTAAAAACCGCAACAGATGAGGCCTTTATTACATCTGGCCGTGCATTTGATAAAATGGAAAAACATCAACGGCTTGTTATCCATTGCCAGGAAAAAAATACATCTGCTCAAATAGGATTTAATGTTATAGCTCATTTTATAGATTATCTTTTTTTACGTTTGACCTCAAAACAGGCCACTGTTGTTTTTGAATTACTGATGAAACGAACGCAAACAGAAACTGCCAAACGTTTGAAAAAGTCGCAGGCAACAATTCACAAACACATCTATTCAGCAGGCTGGCCTGAAATAGAACAACTTTTAAAAAACTACCGGCTTTTGATCACTACAATTGAAGCATAATTATGGACCTGTATATAATCTGGTTAACAAAACTTGTACTGGCACACCTTTTAACTGATTTTGTTTTACAGCCTACCAAATGGATTGAAAGCCGGAGACAAGATCATTTTCTTTCTGGTTATTTATACCTGCATGGCCTGATAACTGCATTTGTAGCTTTGTTATTCATTGGGTATTCCTACTGGATCGTAATCATAATTATACTGGTCACGCATATTTTAATAGATGGATGGAAATCGTACCAAAAAGACACCACCAATTATTTCCTGGTTGACCAGGCGTTGCATCTTGCTGTGATCATTAGTTGCTGGTATTTTACATTTCTGAAACCAGCCGACCTGCTTTCTGCATGGAAATCCATCAACACAATAGATTGGTGGGTTATGGTAACAGCTATTATTTTTCTTACCCAGCCATCGGCTATTTTAATCGGGCAACTAACAAGAAAATGGAGGAACCAGATACCTGACGCCGACAGCTTAGGCAATGCTGGAAAGTGGATCGGTATAATCGAGCGGATCGTAATTCTTATCCTGGTATTGAACCAGCAATACGCAACCGTCGGTCTTTTAATAACTGCTAAAAGTTTATTGCGTTTTAATGAACCCAATCGCTTAGAGGTAAAAACAGAATACCTGTTGATAGGAACGTTGATCAGTTTTAGTGTAGCCATAATAACCGGCATTGCCGTTTCACAACTACTTACGAAATAACAATCATATACTTTTTATTTCGGTAATCAGGTCCTGCAATGCTTTTTTGGCATCACCAAATAACATAGAGGTTTTATTGTGATAGAATAATTCGTTTTCAATACCTGCATAGCCAGGCTTCATGCTTCGCTTATTTACGATAACTGTTTTGGCTAAACCTACATCAAGTATAGGCATCCCGTAAATAGGCGATGCCGGATTTGTTTTAGCAGCCGGGTTTACCACATCATTGGCACCTAGTATAAGCACAACATCTGTTGTTGGAAAATCATCATTGGCCTGTTCCATTTCCAGCAGCTTATCGTAATTCACATCCGCTTCGGCCAGCAACACATTCATGTGGCCCGGCATACGTCCGGCAACCGGGTGTATGGCATAGGTAACCTTCACACCTTTTGATTCCAATAATTTTTCAAGTTCGTGACATGCATGCTGGGCTTGCGCTACAGCTAACCCATAACCCGGTACGATTATAACTTTATTGGCATAACTCATAACTACCGCAGCATCGTTTAAAGTTATTTCTTTATAATTAAGTTTTTCTTTTGAACTGGTATCAACACCGCCACTAAAACCACCGCCAAAAGAACCAATAAGCACATTTTTTAAAGAGCGGTTCATGGCTTTGCACATCAAAATGGTAAGCAAAGTACCTGCAGCACCAACCAAAATACCACCTGTCAACATCACTTTATTGTCATATAAAAATCCTCCGCAGGCTGCAGCTACACCGGTAAAAGAGTTCAGTAAGGAAATAACTACAGGCATGTCTGCACCGCCAATCGGCATCACAAAAAGAACGCCGTAAACAAGCGACAAAAAGAACAGGGTATAAAAAAGAACGTATACGGAGGTAGTAAGATGTATGTTCAGACCTTCGATAGAAATTCTTTCAGCTGTATTGGTTAGCTGACCATTATTTATTTCAAATGACGAACTGATTGTTGAAAGCAGGAAAACCGTAAGCCCGACAATTAACCCCAGGACAACAAGATTTACAATGTGTTGTCCTTTAAATGATTTGTCCTGTATTTTACCATTTAATTTACCCCAGGCTATAATACTACCGGCAAAAGAAACAGAGCCAATGATCAGTCCAAGGAAAATGGTTAGCATGGTTGATGTTTGCAGTGGCAACTCAAAAGCTTCCATATTCACCGTATTCTCTGACGGGAACTCCTGGATGATATGATAGGCAAAATTGCTTGATGCAAAATGATTGAATTCGGCTATAGAGATGATTGCTGCACAAGCGCCACCCATTCCATTGAACAGGCTGACCATTTCGGGCATTGCGGTCATCTTTACTTTCCTGGCCACCAGAGTTCCAATAATTCCACCAATCATCAATCCGGAAAAAATCCACGCATAGTTGCGAAGTTTTTCTCCTGAATCCATATCCTCATAAAGAAAAATGGTTCCGAAAATGGCAATAAACATTCCGCCCGCAGCCAGTAAATTTCCTTTGCGTGCCGTCTCTGGATGCGATAACATTTTTAAGCCTACAATAAAAGTAATAGAGGAGATAATATAGATTACGGTTAATATACTATAGCTCATTTAGATTGCTTCTTTTTTGATTTAAACATTTCCAACATCCTGTCTGTTACAACAAAGCCACCCACTACGTTCAACGTACCAAGAATTACTGCCAGGAAGCCAAGTATTAATGCAAAATAATTATCAGTTTCTGCCCTACCCATAACAATGATGGCCCCAATGATAACAACACCATGAATGGCATTGGCACCGCTCATAAGTGGTGTATGCAGTACGCTCGGTACCCGGCCAATAATTTCTATCCCCACAAAAATCATGAGCACCACTATGTAAATGATTTGCTGATTACCTGAAATCCATGTGAAAACGCTATCCATCATTATTTATTAAGATTAACTGACCAATTGTTTTACTCTTTCGTGTATCACTTCTCCATTATGTGTTATACAACTTCCTTTAACCAGGTCATCATCCCAGTTAAGGTTTAATGCACCTTCCTTTGTAGTTATCAGTTGGAGAAAGTTTAAAATATTTTTGCCATACAATTTGCTGGCGTCTGACGGCATTGTAGCTGGCAGGTTACTGTTACCAATTATGGTGACACCATTGTGCAGGATGGTTTCATTATTCTTGGTTAACGGCGTGTTACCCCCGGTAGCTGCGGCAATATCAATAATGACCGAGCCGTTTCGCATGGCATTGATCATTTCTGCACTGATTAATTGAGGAGCTTTTTTACCGGGAATTTGCGCAGTTGTAATAACTATATCTGCTTTTGCAATGCTTTCTGCAATTTTTTGTTGTTGCTTTTGTTTGTATTCTTCTGTTTGTTCAACCGCGTATCCGCCTGCTTTCGATGCATCAGCGGCACCATCCACCTCAACAAATTTTCCTCCCAGGCTTATAACTTCTTCTTTTACAGCCGGCCGGGTATCAAACACTTCTACTACGGCTCCCAGGCGCCTAGCGGTGGCAATGGCTTGCAACCCGGCAACACCAGCACCTAGTATCAAAACCTTTGCTGGTGCTATTGTACCGGCAGCTGTCATAAACATAGGGAAATACCTGGAGTAGCTATTGGCAGCCAATAATACCGCCTTGTATCCCGATATATTAGCCTGCGAACTCAATACATCCATACTTTGTGCACGGGTAGTGCGGGGCAACATGTCAAGGCTAAATGTTGTGAGCCCGGTTGCCGCCCATTGGTTCATAACTTCCTGGTGGTATAAAGGCTGGTAAATACCTATGAGAACCCTGGCAGAAGAAATAGATTGAACCGGTTGGTGAATAGACAGTATTACGTCAGCAGAAGCAACAAGATCGACTGCTGTAACCATTTTTGCACCTGCTTTTTCATAGTCACTGTCGGTGGCAAAGGCTTTGGCACCGGCGCCTTTTTCCACTATTACTTCAATTCCTTTTTTAGTTAACTGTTGAACAGCCTCGGGCAATAAAGAAACTCTTGTCTCGGATTGGGTTTCTTTCAGAATACCTACGATCATGCGGACAATTTAGGGCAAAATTTTTTTCTTTTACTTGATTTTGACTACTTCTTTTTATGATTTGAGAACAACCAATTTAAAAGTGCAGGTTCTTTGAAAGCATTTGTCCAACTTGCATGACCCACACCATCATATTCAGTATATAGCACATTGGCTCCGGCTTTTGAAAGTTTACGGTAGAAGTTGGAAGAAAAATAAGAAGGCACAATATCATCTTTATTGCCATGAAAAAGCCATAGCGCAACATTATGTGCAAAACGTTTGTAAGTACCAATATTACCTGCGCCGCAGATTGAAAAGGCAGCTGCAAAGGTTTGTGGGAAACGGGCTATAAGGTCAACAACTCCCATGCCTCCCTGTGAAATACCACCAATATAAATCCTCAGGCTATCAACAGCATCTGAACGTTTCAAAGAATCCAATAATTTCATAAGCACTGTTGAAACTTCTGTGGGTTGTCTTTTAAAAGGAAAATTCCATTTTGTGGCTTTTCCTGTTTCAAAATCAATCGTCGTTTCAAAATAGCACCATGAGTCAATTTCCGGACATTGGGGAAATAGAATATAAGCCGGGTAACGTTGCCGGATTGAATCTGTTAAAAAAAATTTACCGCCAATCAGCAAAGGCGCTTCATTATCAAATCCTTTTTGCAATGATCCATGCAGGAAGATGATCATTGGATATTTCCGGGTAGAATCAAATGATGCGGGGCGCAACAACCGGTATGGAAGATTGAGTTCGGGAGCATTAAAATAATGTCTTTCGTAAAGCGATAGGTCTTGCGAAAAGGCAATTAAATGAAAACAAAGCAAAAACAATACAAACCGGGTGCGCATCAATACCTGATTTTAAAATGCTGTTTTTCCTTAAACTCGTTTTTAAAAAATACAAAGCCCAGGAAAAAAATATCAATTGAATATTGAACTGAAGGATGCTGTTTTATTTCCGTCCAGGCTTTTTCCATTTCAGCACTCCAGTAAATATCATCAAAAACCAAAATAGTGTTTTTGTGTGACCTTGTGAGCAACTGTTCAAAGTAATTGATGGTTGGCTGGTAGCGATGATTACCATCGATAAAAGCCAGATCAATTGCACTATAATCATTAACAATACCAGGTAAAACATCATCAAAATTTCCAACTACAGATTGTATATGATGCAGTCCAAGTTTTTTAAAACCAGACATTGCAACATCCGCTATTGCTTTACTTCCTTCTACGGAAATGATTTGGGCTGATGGATTGCCGGAAGCCAGGTAAGCCGTGGTTATACCTAATGAGGTTCCTAATTCAACAATGGTTTGCGGTTGATAATGACAAACCAACCTGAAAAAAAGCTGTGCAAGCTTTTTCGATTTAAGCGCTGTACCAGCTAGTTGTTTTATTGATCTTTGCTTGAAGTGCATTGTTCTTGAACCAGCACCAAGGTCTTCAATTTGCAAAATAGTGTTGTTCTGCAATAACTCTTTTCTTAATCTTTCGATAGCTTCGGGGGGATGATAATTGCTTTTATTATTAAGAACATTTAGAATGAAATCAAATACAAAAGGTGAATGCGTGCCATGGCCTTTCCCATTGGAAGCAGACAGGTAATACCGAATATATTTTTTTGCAAGTTGAGCTGAAGTGTACACTTTTCAAATGTAAAATTATTGACGTTCCCAAACCTGGAACGTGTGAGAATAGGCATTTTTTTCATCTGCATGACAAAATCGGCTTTGTACCAAATTCCATTGCAAAGCAGAAACTTCCGGAAAATATACGTCACCTTGAAATTGGTGATGAATCCTTGTAAGATAGATTCTATTGGCCTGTTTAAACGCAGTTATGAAAATCTCTGCACCACCTATCACAAATATTTCCTTAACACCGTATTCTTTTGCTTTTTCAATAGCTTCTTCAACTGAATGAACAACATCTACATTCTTGTATTTCCAATCTTCATTCCTGGTGATCACAATGCTTTTTCTTCCCAGCAATGGTTTGCCAATTGATTCAAACGTTTTCCTTCCCATTAATATGGGCATACCCCAGGTTTGATTTTTAAAATACTTGAGATCATTAGGCAGGTGCCAGGGCAATTGGTTGTTCTTTCCAATTACATTCTGTTCATCAGCCGCCACAAGCAGGGAAAGTATCATAAAATAAAAATGTAAATGTAAGATTGACGCATAAAAATATTTCAGATATATCGATCTGCTTTTAACGAGCTTAGAATTTTATACGGCAACCGGTGCTTTGATGGCCGGGTGAAACTGGTAGTTCTCCAATGTAAAATCCCCGTATGTAAATTCAAAAATGTTTTTAATTGCAGGATTTATTTTCATTTGTGGCAAGGCGTACGGCTTACGGCTTAACTGGAGGTGTACCTGCTCCAAATGATTATTGTAAACGTGCACATCGCCAAATGTATGCACAAACGTTCCTGGCTTCAAGTTGCATACCTGTGCTACCATAAGGGTTAATAAGGCATACGATGCAATGTTAAAAGGCACACCTAAAAAAACATCCGCACTTCTTTGATACAATTGGCAGCTTAATTTTCCATCAGCAACATAAAACTGGAACAGGGTGTGACAAGGCATCAATGCCATTTTAGGCAGTTCCGCAACATTCCATGCACTTATAATTAATCTACGGCTATCAGGATTTTTTTTGATCTGCTCTATAAGCTCTTTTACCTGGTCTATTGTTTCGCCGTTTGGCCCCTGCCAACTACGCCATTGTTTACCATACACCGGGCCCAGGTCACCGTTTTCGTCTGCCCACTCATTCCATATGCTTACTCCATTTTCTTTAAGATAAGCTATGTTGGTCTCGCCTTTTAAAAACCAAAGCAATTCATGAATGATGCTTTTTACGTGTAATTTTTTTGTGGTAACCAAAGGAAATCCTTCACTTAAATCAAAGCGCATCTGGTATCCAAAACAACTGATGGTACCTGTGCCGGTACGATCGGTTTTTTGAACGCCGTTATCTAAAATATGTTTCAGCAAATCAAGATATTGTTGCATGCCTGCAATTTATAAAGAAGTACGCTCTATCATGATCTTAAAAATACAAATGTTAGAAAGATGTGTATTGGTTTATAAAATGCGTTTGAAAGAAAATATAACCAACTCTTGAAAACTTAATTAACTATGTTTTGAATAGTATGTTTAGGAGAGAGTTCTGGGTGCAGAGAACAAAGAAACCAAAGCTGAAAACCGGTTCCGGCATTTAGTAAGAATTTTTCGAAAAAAATGTAACCTGGTGTGGGCTGTGACGGATTCGAACCATCGACCCTCACGTTGTCGACGTGATGCTCTAAACCAACTGAGCTAACAGCCCCGATTAATCAAAAACAGTACAATAATCGTTATTTTTCTCTTACAATTTAAACGCCTCTGCGTTTCAATTCTTTTTCTATCAAATTTAGTTCCCTGCTTGTTTGCCCGCCCACCGATGT
>DASTMJ010000369.1:0-3075 GCA_035714205.1 Flavisolibacter sp.
TGATCCATACCGCTTGTAACCAGTTTTAACTGCAAACAGAAGGCTAAAGTGCCTTCAATATTGAAATCAATCTTGCTATCTCTTATTCTAAACTACTGTTTGAAATGAATGATAAGAAAATAAAAAGGGCTCCTGTAAAAACAAGAGCCCGGTTTCAAAACGTATATATTTACCTGTTGGTAATAATGTAAGATGAACCTTTAAATAGTTTTTTGCAATAGTAGTACTACGTTGGCATGGATTACTTCTGGAAATTAACCCTTTAGTTGTTATATAATATTTACAATTGTTGTATTGGTATTTTCAGAGCCAACGCTTTAGCTTTCAGTTGATCTAAAGCATCCTGTTACAAATTTAATAGCTGGTACAATCTATTTGAATAAGCGTTTGTGATGTGTCAAAACTGAGCTTAGCGTGGTTTTCAAAATAGGCCGAATCACCATTTGTTTTAATTGAACCTGTTGCACGTATCAATTTGTTCCCTTGTTTTTTAAAGACTATTTCCATTATCGTATGTGTGCCTTCGGCTACGAAATCATACCATAAAATTAAAGTATCTCCCTTTGCAGTTCCTTCCACAGTACCACTGCTGGAATCCATTTGGTAATTGTCAAAAGCCAGGGTTCCCAGGAATTTGTTTCCTGCTTTTTTGAGCTTTAATAGTATAGTGTCTCGCTGCGAAGTTTTCCGGTAACAAAAAATATCCAGGGGAGGTGATGCTTCAATGCTAGTATTCTCTTTCCCGGAACTATCAACGCCATTTTCAGTAGTGGAAACTTCAGTGTTTGCCGTATCCTGGTTGCAGGCTATCAACACCGCAAGCATAACAAATAAGAGTTTACATTTTATAAAATCCATTCGATAATGATTACTACAAAATTTTGATGGCTGGAATAAAGGGCTCTGACAGCAGCACTGTTATTGCAGCAATACCGTTTAAGTAACGGCTAACAATACCCTAAAAGCCAGTAAATAATTATAAACACCAGGATGGTTCCAAAACATCCCCCGCCCAATTTTTTAGCACCATACCCAGCTATGATAGCTCTTAACCAATTTTGCATACTTGTAGAATTAGATTATTAGCATTTAAAAAATTATGCCATAATACTTCAATTTTAAAGTCACAAAAATTGAATGTGGCGTATCTTAACAATCATAACAAATTAACATCATGCGCACTGTAGGGAAGATTTCACTTTTGACATTCATATCCTGTATTTCAATTTCCGCATTTTCCCAAAAGCTTTCGGCAGAAGAAAAAAAGGTCTTAGCAATAATTCATCAATCAATGCCGGAAACAATGGAGTTATTAAAACAGCTGGTGAATATCAATAGCGGTTCTCACAATATTGACGGTGTAAGAAAAGCCGGGAATTTGCTTCAAAAGGAATTTGAAAAGATAGGCTTTACAACTGAATGGGTGTATTTGCCTGACTCCCTGAAAAGAGCCGGTCACCTTGTTGCCAGTCGAAAAGGTACAAAAGGAAAAAAACTTTTGCTCATAGGTCATCTTGATACGGTTTTTGAACCAGATGCACCTGAAAACCCATTTACAATACTTAATGACAGTACAGCAACAGGACAAGGGATTAACGATATGAAAGGAGGTGACGTACTTATTTTGGCCGCCCTACAGGCCTTACACAAAACTGGCCTGATCAAAAATGCCACCATAACTGCCTATTTTACGGGTGATGAAGAAATTGCCGGCGAACCAGCATCCATCACAAGAAAAGATTTTATAGATAGAGCAAAAATCCACGATATAGCTTTGGGTTTTGAAACAGCCCAGGGATTACACACGGTTGCAACCGGCAGACGTGGGGCCAGTTCATGGCAATTAAAAGTGTTCGGGAAACAGGGACATTCCGCCGGGATTTTCAACAATAGTTATGGGGCTGTTTATGAAGCCGCCCGCATTCTTAACACCTTCAGGGAAACATTGTCTAAAGAAAAATATCTCTCCTTCAATCCCGGTTTTTTTGTAGGCGGTGCGGAAGTGGCGTATGATTCCATCAATATAAGAGCAACCGTGACAGGAAAAAATAATATCATTTCCCCTTCTGCAATAGTCCGGGGCGACCTTAGGTTTTTAACTGCTGCTCAGCATGATTCCGCCCGCGCAAAAATGAAAAGGATTGTACGTTTTAATAACCTGGCTGGTACTAAAGCAGAAATTTCGTTTATAGATGGTATACCGTCAATGGAACCAACAGATGGCAATATGAAATTGGTTACAATTTTAAATGGTATAAGTGAGGAGCTTGGAATTGGCCAGGTTAAAGCCGGGGACCCCGGTAGCCGGGGTGCGGGTGATATTTCTTATGTAGCACGGTACGTAGATGCTTTGGATGGTTTGGGTGTAAACGGTCGTGGAGCCCATAGTCCGGGTGAAACAATGGACATACGCAATTTTGAAAATTTAATTCAACGGGCAGCTATATTCATTTTCAGGCTTACAAAAAATAGCCACAACATTAGCAAGGACGACTGATTATATAACCTGCATGGCATAACAATTGAATATTAAATTTTGGAAATTCATAGGATATTGAACTTGCGGCCTTCTGTTCTCAGAGGGCTTTTTATTTGCTGCATCCTTTTTGAAAAAACAGGATGAACAATGTATATCAAATCGAAACTACCCGAGGTGTAGAATTGTTTCATCACTTGGTTTAAAATTCAGTCATTTCCACTATATATTCAGTTTAAAACAGATAGGTAATTAACGGCATCGCATTTGGATATTGATTATCAAAGAGGAATGTATGTGGATTAGTGCCATTGCAAATTATAAAGGCGGACTTGCTCACTATAAAGTGGTGCAAGACAACAGGGGCATTTTTAATGCTTACTTAGAGCGTTATGACGGTAGACCTGAAAATACACCTCCGGAAAATATAATTCTTGTAAGGGGCCTCAATCACTGGTCGGGCAGCTTTGAAGAACAAACTCTGTTGGACAAGATTGGTGAAGTAATTGATCGTCGTACAAAAGGTCGATTTTACCTTAGTTTGAACCAGGGTAGAATGAATAAAGGGAGAACACCGTGATTAAAAAGCCACCCCTTAC
>DASTMJ010000370.1:0-22133 GCA_035714205.1 Flavisolibacter sp.
GGTTTCGTTGTAAAGAAATGTATGGTCCGTAAGCGTTAACAGGGTAGAAGGATCTTTCCTTTCTATGATACGGGAATATTGTTCAACTGTTGGAAGCGACATAGGTTGTAATGAAAGGGTGATGCTATAATTTTGTGCCAACCTGCAGAAAAATCAGCCGAACCTAAAAGTCGGTATAATTTTTTCTGTAGAGTCTGCACCGGGCAGTTTCGTTTTTCTTACAAGCAGTAAGCCTGGCAAAGATTCAATACCTGATTTAAAGCGGCAATTTATCGATTATTTATCTAATTTCAGTAGTATAAGATACGCTGAATACAATTGTTTATGAAAGTTAGACTTCTAATTTTCCTATTGTATTCCACCCTATTTTTTGGTTGTAAAAAATTTGTGGAAGCACCCAAGGAAACCTGTTTTATTCCCTATGTGGATTTTGTAGCCTACAATGTGGACCCCAGTACCCTGGAGGTAAGTTTTACCTCTATTACATCTTATAACGGTACGATAACATCACATCAGTGGGATTTTGGAGATGGAACCACTTTCAGCGGAGAAATTCCGCCCCCTCATAAATACCCTTCACAAAGCGGCTCCGGTGCCGGAAGCAGTTACCGTATCACCTACAAGGTGGCCAACGAATGCGGTGAAGCGTACTGGACAGATAGTATACTGATCAGCCGTTGCCTGCCTAATGTGCAGTTTACGTATAAAATGCTGAATGATACTACCATTCAATTTACAAATAAAACCACAAGTTCATCACCTGTGACCTATTTATGGGATTTTGGAGACAGCACAAAAAGCACCACTTCTGAAACAACCTTTACAAAAACCTATTTGTATAATGGTAAGTATACCGTTGTATTAAAGGCTACCAATGCCTGCGGTGATAATTATTATTTTTTACCCATTGGTGTTTGCAGCAAACCGGTGCCTGCACAAAAAATTACCCTTTCGGGTTGTTCTACGGTTGAGGTGGACGCCTCCGATACACGAAACGGAGCCACTTACCAGTGGAATTTTGGAAACGGTGTGGTTTTACCTGAAATTCCTTCTCCTTCTCCAGCTATATCGTACACTTACCCCCAAAATGGATCGTATACCATAACACTGAAGGTGATGAATAAGAATAAGTGTGATTCGGCAATCATTACCTCTAGTGTGAATATTGAAGGTAAGAGTGTGGTGCCCAACAATAAATGGTCGTATACATCGGATGACCTGGAATATCATTTTAGCAGGGAGACAGTTGTTAATGCCACCAGTTATACCTGGTTGTTTGGTGATGGAACATCATCAACGGAGCAAAATCCTGAAAAGGTTTATGATAATCCCGGTGTATATGAAATTACCCTGGTGGCAGCCAATGATTGTGGAGAATATAGGTTTACCGATTCTGTGTCTGTTCCATCGTATGATGAAATTGGCAATGCGCCAAACACGGGTTTCAGGGATGTCATTGTTATTTCTGCAACGCAGATCTATTACCTGGGCAACGATGGCATTTTATATAAAAGTGACACATCAGGTAACTGGTCATCTATTGAACTACCTGACAGGCTTACTTTTAATAATAATACAAGGCTTTATAAAGACCTGGATAATAATATTTGGGTGTATGGAAGGAGTGAAGTGGCCAGGCTTGACGGAACGACCTGGACTTCTTATTTCCGGCAAACAGAACTTGACCGGAATACTACCATTGATGGTATAACCGTTGATAATACAGGGATTCTTTGGGTTATAGCAGACCGTAGACTGAGGAAGAATGGCGAGCCAATAGATGTTAAGGAAAATGTTCAGTTTTCAGCTATTGAATATGCACCGGAAACCAACAGGATATGGATTACCGCCAATAATCGCAGCGTGTTATATTATGTGGATGCAAATGGAACCGATTTAAACACGGTACTTACTTCGGGTATTGTTGGGGGCAGCGACCAACTCCAGGTGCATGTGAACGGAGATTTGTTTTTAAGTACAGGCACAGGTATAATCCGGACCAATAGTTCGGGTGTTTTTGTGACCAGTTATTCTGCCTTAACCACAGGCGGTTTACTGACCGGCAACCCTGGCAGTTATGATTTTGATACAGAAGGTAATATGTGGGTGCTATACCAGGGGCGTTTATTAAAAGTGCCTTTAAGTTCAAGTACCGCCACAAAAAATTATTCATATACAAGCGACCTGACGGGTCTTTCAGCAATAAGTGTGTTAACCAACAGCAGCCAGGATAATGACCTGGTTGTAATTAAAACCACCGGCAATGCAGTATTCCAAATTAAATAAGATTCTGCTTGTTTGCCTGTTATTGGTTTTAAAAGCAATTACCGGGCAGGCGCAGGAACTGATAAATACAGTTGATCTCGAAAAATTGTCGAATACTTCCTATAAGGTAAGATATAAGTTAAACGAGCTGAAGGACCAGGAGCTTACATCTGTTTCTCTAAAAATTTACAGGCGGAGACAAGGCAAGGTTGAAGAAATATTTTCAGAAGAAATTACGAAACCAGGAACAAGATTAAACCCAGGGCAAACATATAGCTATACGTGGAATACCAGCACCTCTGTTGTAAAGGATGGCGATGAATTGCAGGCACGTATTTTTGTTTCTTATACAAAACCGCCGGTGGTTAAAGTAGATCCGAATAAACCACCCAAAGCCAACGCCGGCCCAGACATTGCTATCCAGCTTCCACTAAACCTGGTAGTTATTTTGGATGGCATGCTGTCATACGATGAAGATGGAAAAATTGTTTCATTAGCCTGGCGACAGGTTTCCGGTCCTTCAATTATGAAGATATCTTCACCTGCTTCCTATAAGTCTTATGTAGTTGGAGAGTTTAAGCCTGGTTATTATCTATTTGAATTAGCCGTAACGGATGATAAGGGTGCCAAAAGCTCTGACACAGTTAGCCTAACTGCCAAGGCGCCACCGGTTGTGCAAACTCAACCCACCCCGGATTCTGCCGTAACAAAGAGGCCTCCACCAGTACAGCCAAAAGTTGCTCCCAGGGTTTCCATGCCCGAAATGAAGGGCGGTCCTTCCAATGCTTTATTGAGTTTGGTGTTACCGGGAGTTGGTCATTATTTTGTAAGTGGCGACCAATATGGAAACGACAGGAAAACTTCTGTTTTCCTGATCACGGCCTTATATGCCGGGTCGGTTGGGGGAGCTATTTATTATAAATTGCGTTCGGATAATGAATACGATAAATACCTGGAACTCTCTAAATTCAGGGAATATCAATATGATGGCGATGGAAATATTATAGGGGTCAGGGGGGCCAACCAGGCCGCGTCATCGCAGTATTTATCGGATGCTAGAAATTCGCACAAAAATTTTTTAATACTTACCGGCGTTTCAGCAGGCATAATGATTGGCGATGCGGTTTATACCTTTATACGTGGTTCTAAGAATAAAAAAGCCTGGGAAGAAGAAGCAAGAGGAAGCACCCGGTTATTTTTTTCATCAAATGGTACCAACCTTATGGCCGGTATCCGTGTAAAATTGTAAGGTTATGAAAAAATCTATATTGATCTGTGTGGTTTGTTTATTTGGTTTTACCGCATTTGCACAGGAAGAAGAGCGTTTCACTGAGGAAAAAGCAAGTGATTGGGTAAAAGTAACTATACCAGTGGCAGCCGTTACCCCCAGGGCTCCTGCAAGAACAAACACAGCAAGAAGCACATCAACACGAACTACCAGAAGAACAACAGCGCCGGCACAACCACCGGCTAATCCTAAAGAAAACGGCAGTTTTTCTACCACCAATGAAAAGATTAAGCGTTTTAAAAAGAAAAGTAATTAACACGTTTACTGTTCCTTTTCGTGAGGCTTATTTATTGTATTTTAGCATATGCCTCTCCACAGGAACTTCACCTATTGGATCGATAAACGTAAATGGAAATATGTTTTCCTGTTAGTGATGCTCCAGCTTTCACTATAAAAGCCCTCCCATCCTTATTAACCCGGGATTGAAAGCTGGTCTAACTTTTTACATCATTATAAATTCTTACCATCATGCCTTATTATCATAAACTGGGTAACCTACCCCATAAACGCCATACACAGTTCCGTAAACCTGACGGCAGTTTGTATTCCGAACAACTATTTTCAACCGAGGGTTTTTCTAATGACTATTCTTTATTATACCATGTATACCCGCCTACACAAATTATAAAAACTGAAAAGCCGGTGAATGTGGCACCCCAGGTAGCGGAGGAAAAAATGCTCAGCCACCGCAGTTTTGAGGGATTTAAAGTGCAGCCTGCCAAAGATTTCCTAGAAAGCCGCATGCCGGTGCTGGTGAACAATGATGTGCATATTGTTTTAGCCGCCCCGCAAAATAGCATGGCGGATTATTATTATAAGAATGCAGATGCAGATGAAATGCTTTTTGTTCATGAAGGGAGCGGCATTTTAAAAACCATGTATGGTGAATTACCATTTGGGCCAGGTGATTACCTGGTAGTGCCAAGGGGAACTATTTACCAGATACATTTTAATGAGCCGGGTAACCGTTTGTTCATAGTAGAATCTTTCAGTCCCATACGTTTTCCAAAACGTTATTTGAGTAAATATGGACAGTTGCTGGAGCATTCTCCATTCTGTGAACGGGATATCAGGGCGCCTCAAAACCTGGTCACTCATGATGAAAGGGGTGATTTCCTGGTACGCACAAAAAAGAAAGGGGTTTTATACAATATACATTATGCTGCCCATCCTTTTGATGTGGTAGGATGGGACGGGTGTTGCTATCCTTTTGCTTTTTCCATTCATGATTTTGAACCCATAACCGGCCGTGTTCACCAGCCACCCCCCGTTCATCAAACCTTTGAAGCCAATAATTTCGTGGTGTGCTCATTCTGCCCAAGGTTATTTGATTATCATCCCCAAGCCATACCTGCGCCATATAACCATAGTAATATAGATAGCGATGAAGTTTTATATTATGTAGACGGAGATTTTATGAGCCGTAAAAATGTCACACGGGGTATGATCACCCTGCATCCGGCCGGTATTCCTCATGGTCCACATCCCGGGGCAGTGGAAAAAAGCATTGGAGCAAAGGAAACAAAAGAGTTGGCTGTAATGGTTGACACATTTCACCCCCTGATGCTAACCAGGCAGGCATTGGATATTGAGAACGAAAATTATGTAATGAGCTGGGCAGAATAATGGTTTTGCTTCTGGCTGTTTTCAAAAAAATGCCTAACTTTTTTCTATAAAAAACTTGCTATGGTAAAAATCACAGACCTGAAAGAAGGAGATATAGTTAATGTGCTTCAAGATGATAATGAAAGGGTAGGTACCGTAATCGAGATCAACCGGGCAGACCAACTGGCCTGTATTGATAATGGTGTACAGGAATTCTGGTATCCGCCGGAGCAAATTGTTCCCATTCCTTTAACGGAAAAACAATTAATTGAAACCCTGGGTTTTGAAAGGGAAGAAACCCCGGAGGGTACAAAATATAAAAAGGGACCTTTCAGGATCATGGTGCACGACCCGGGCAATTATACCAACCTGGATGTTTGGTACAGGGAAGATCACCGGCATTTTGATCATCCGCTCTATCTTCACGAATTGCAAAATCACCACCTTGCCATGACAAAAGTGCCCCTGGAAAGGGCTTCTGTGGAGTAAAACTTCTTAATATTTTGGAAAAATGGGATAACAGAGCCGTAAAAAACGGCTCTTTTTTCTTTTTTCGGGTGAATACCTATATCTTTGCGCTCCCAAAATCTGTATGTCGAAACAGCCATTAATTAAACAAGACGGAACGATCATCGAAGCTTTATCCAACGCTATGTTCAGGGTTAAGCTGGAAAATGGACACGAAATATTGGCCACGATATCAGGAAAAATGAGAATGCACTATATACGGATTTTGCCGGGAGATAAAGTAGGTGTGGAAATGAGTCCGTATGATTTAACCAGGGGAAGGATCATCTTCCGTTATAAATAGGAAATAGGTTTTAGTGAAATCTAAAGCTCAAAACAATAAACAATGAGAGTAAGAGCATCCATCAAAAAAAGAAGCGCTGATTGTAAGATTGTGCGTCGTAAAGGAAGACTTTACGTCATCAACAAAAAGAATCCCCGCTTCAAGCAAAGACAAGGATAATAAAAATTAAAAATTAAAAATCAGAAATAACTATGGCTCGTATTGCCGGCGTTGACTTACCCAAAAATAAAAGAGGCGAAATCGGTCTTACCTATATCTTCGGTATTGGACCTGCTACTGCCCGTTACATTCTTGACAAGCACGGTATTGACCGTAGCAAGAAAGTAAATGAGTGGAATGATGAAGACCTGAATCACATCCGTACTACTATTACTGAAGAATTTAAAGTAGAAGGACAGTTGCGTTCAGAAGTGCAAATGAGCATCAAGCGTTTGCTTGATATTGCTTGTTACCGCGGTCTTCGCCATCGTAAAGGATTGCCGGTAAGAGGTCAGCGTACTAAAACCAACAGCCGTACCCGTAAAGGGAAGCGTAAAACGGTTGCAGGTAAAAAGAAAGCACCTAAGAAATAAAATATGCTGCAAGCTGAGGGCTACAAGCTTCAAGTTATGGGAGACCTGCTTGAAGCTTGCGGCTTAAAGCTTGTAGCTGTTTATATGCACCAATTTTCTGAATCAATTGCGGATACCAGGTGCAGGAGGAGGGTTGATTCAGGTCTTTTGGAAACAAAGGATCCATTAAAACAAAAGATTACCTAGTAAAATGGCAAAAGCACAAGCAGGCGGTAAAGGACAACAAAGTGCCAAGGCAGCCGCCAAAAAAAGAATTGTAAAGGTTGACGCTTACGGCGATGCACACGTAAATGCAACGTTCAACAACCTTATCATCAGCATTACCAACAAACAGGGACAGGTTATTTCCTGGTCAAGTGCCGGTAAAATGGGTTTCAAAGGTTCTAAAAAGAATACTCCCTATGCTGCACAAATGGCCTCTGCAGATGCTGCTAAAGTTGCAGTGGATGCAGGTGTAAAAAGAGTAGATGTATTTGTAAAAGGTCCCGGAGCGGGCAGGGAAAGTGCTATCCGTGCTTTAGCCCAGTCAGGCATTGAGGTTACCATGATCAAAGACGTTACTCCATTACCACATAATGGTTGCCGTCCTCCAAAGAAAAGAAGAGTATAATGGCTGATGGCAGATGTCTGATTTGTTAATATAAAAATGCGATACAGACATCTTCCACCTCAGACATCAGACATATTTGAAGCCAAAAGCTTTCATTTAAAAAAAGGTTGCCCGATTCATTTTTTACGATTTTTCACCGATCGGAGCAACGAATTCTAAAAAAATCGAAATGAAAAAAAACTATGGCACGTTACAATGGTCCCAAGACCAAAATCTCCCGCATTTTCGGTGAGCCAATTTTAGGCAATGGCAAGTGGTTAGGTAAAAATTCAAACCCTCCCGGCCAGCATGGTGCACAACGTAAGCGTAAAAGCTTAGGTGAGTATGCATTGCAATTACGTGAAAAGCAAAAAGCAAAATACACGTATGGTGTATTAGAGAAGCAATTCCGCAAAACTTTTGAAGAAGCTTCACGTCGTAAAGGTGTTACCGGTGAAAACCTCATTAAATTATTGGAAGCCCGTTTGGATAACACTGTTTTCCGTATGGGTATTGCTCCTTCCCGCCCTGCTGCCCGCCAGCTGGTTAGTCATAAACACGTTATGGTGAATGGTGAAGTAGTAAACGTTCCTTCTTTCCAGTTAAAGCCAGGTGATGTTGTTGCATTAAAAGACAAAGCAAAAGACAATACCGCTGTTACAAGCCAGATACGTGGCCGTAACCCCAAGTTTACCTGGGTAGATTATAATGAAACTGAGTTCCAGGGAACTTTCATTACCTATCCTGAAAGAGAAAGCGTTCCGGAAAATATTAAAGAGCAGTTGATCGTCGAGTTGTATTCAAAGTAAGATGAATAGTGGTGCGAACGCATAAGTGTGCGACGCAACAAAAGCTCAAAAAAGATCAACAGCTGGTAACAAAAAAACAAACCTTTAAATCTGAAATAACAAATGGCAATTTTAAATTTTCAGAAGCCCGACAAAATCGTTCTTCAAAAAGTTACTGATTTCGAAGCACAGTTCGAGTTTCGTCCGCTGGAGCCAGGTTATGGCGTGACCATCGGAAACGCTTTGCGCCGTGTATTGCTGAACTCATTAGAGGGTTATGCAATCATTGGTGTACGTATTGAAGGCGTGGAGCATGAATTTGCAACCATCAAAGGTGTTTCTGAAGACGTGGTAGAGATCATCCTGAACTTAAAACAGGTTCGGTTAAAAAAGATCGTTGACCACGATGTTCAAAACGAAAAGATCACTCTTTCTATAAAGAACAGGACTGAGTTCACAGCCGGAATGATGGCTGAAGGAACACAATCCTTCCAGATCATGAACCCTGAATTACTGATCTGCACCCTGGATAATTCTTCTAAACTGGATATCGAAATCACAATTGGTAAAGGCCGTGGTTACGTTCCTGCAGAGGAAAACAAACCAAAAGATGCGCCTTTAGGATTCATCCCGGTTGATGCTATTTACACTCCCATAAAGAATGTTAAGTACAGCATTGAAAATACCCGTGTGGAACAACGTACTGACTATGAAAAATTAGTTATGCATGTAAACACCGATGGTACCATTCACCCGGAAGAAGCAGTAAAGCAGGCATCACGTATTTTGATACAGCACCTGATGATCATTACGGATGAGAACATAACTTTTGACAGTAAAGAAGAAAAGAAAGAAGATATTGTTGACGAACAAACTTTACAACTGCGTAAAGTATTGAAGACACCATTGGAAGATTTGGATCTTTCTGTACGTGCCTTTAACTGTTTGAAAGCAGCCAAAATCAATTCTTTGAGTGAGCTGGTTCAGTACGAGCAGGAAGACCTGATGAAGTTCAGGAACTTTGGTCAGAAATCTCTATCCGAGATTGAGCAGGTATTGAACGAAAGAGGTTTACACTTCGGGATGGATTTAGGTAAACTTGGAATTGATAAAGACGATTATTAAATATTATGTCAACCGTTGACGGTCTAAAGTCAGCGGTTGTCTTTTTTTATAACAGCAGTACCTTGCATATCCTTGACACGGTGCAGGGGAATCTTAAAACTTAAAAGTCATGCGTCACGGAGACAAGATCAACAACCTCGGTCGTAAAAAAGCACACCGCGAAGCGTTGTTAAGCAACCTGGCTTGCCAGCTGATTCAATACAAACGTATTGTAACTACTATTGCAAAAGCTAAAGCTTTGCGTATTTACGTAGAACCCCTGATCACTAAAAGCAAAAAGAATGAAACCCACCAGCGTCGTGTGGTATTCAGCTATTTGCAGGATAAAGCAGCCGTTACCGAGTTGTTCTCTACTATCAGTGAAAAAGTAGCCGGCCGTCCCGGTGGTTACACAAGAATCATCAAATTAGGCACCCGTCCCGGTGATAATGCCGAATTAGCAATGATTGAGCTGGTAGATTTTAACGAGATCTACGGTAAAGGTAAAGCTGAGAAGAAAGAAGGTGCTAAAAGAACACGTCGTGCAGGAGGTACCCGTAAAAAAGCAACGGCAAAGGCAGAAGAAACACCTGCAACTGAAGAAAAACAGGCAGAAACTTCTGAACAACAACCCAGCTAATGATTCCATGTTTTTAATATCAAGGCAAGATTTTTTAATCTTGCCTTTTTTTTGCATGCATTTTAAGAGTTGTGGGAAAGTTTAACGTTGGCTAATTGATTGAATATTTTTCTTTGCATAATTCTTTTATAACAATATGGAACAAAGTCAAGCAATTTTAGTTTTAGAAGACGGTACAACCTGCTACGGTAAAGCTTTTGGCGCCATTGGCACCACAGGCGGAGAAATTTGTTTTAATACCGGCATGACGGGTTACCAGGAAGTATTCACCGATCCCAGTTATTATGGCCAGGTGCTGATCATGAACACCGTTCATATTGGTAATTATGGTATAGCTGATATTGATGTGGAAAGTGACAGCATCAAGATTAAGGGATTGATAGGAAGAAACCTGGAAGAACTGTTCTCAAGAAAAAAAGCGCAAATGTCTTTGGATGAATACCTGAAAGCCCAGAATATTGTTGCCATTGAAGGTGTAGATACAAGAGCATTGGTTTCGGGTGTTCGCAGCAAAGGAGCAATGAACTGTATCATCTCTTCAGAAATCCTTGATGCAGAAGTATTAAAAAAACAACTTGACCAGGTGCCCGATATGTCGGGGCTTGAATTAGCTTCGATTGTTAGTACCCGGGTTCCATACGAGTTAGGTGATCCTTCTTCGCCTGTAAAAATTGCTGTTCTTGATTATGGTACTAAAAGAAATATCCTGAACTGTATGGTTGAAAGGGGTGCTTACGTAAAAGTGTTTCCCGCAAAGACACCGATTGAAGAGTTAAAAGCGTTTAGCCCTGCCGGTTATTTTATCTCTAATGGCCCCGGTGACCCTGCCGCTATGAGCTATGCGGTTGACACCATAAAAGATTTGCTGAAGGAAGAAAAACCAACATTTGGTATTTGCCTTGGCCACCAGCTTTTGGCTTTGGCTAATGATATTCCCACATTCAAAATGCACCATGGCCACAGGGGAATGAACCACCCGGTAAAAAATTTAATCACAGGCCGTTGCGAGATCACCACGCAAAATCATGGTTTTGGTGTTGATCCAGAAGCTGTAAAAAATGCAGATCATATTGAGATCACACATGTAAACCTGAATGATCATTCCATTGAAGGTATCCGGGTAAAAGGAAAACCAGCTTTTTCGGTGCAATATCACCCCGAAAGCACACCGGGACCGCATGACAGCCGCTATCTGTTTGATGAGTTCATTGATCTCATCAAAAAAGACCTGAACATGAACTAGACAAACCGGAGATTACGGATGCTACTATGTTCCCACAACTAACTACCAATCGTCTTTTATTACAGAAAATTACCTGGGATGATCAGCAATTTATTTTTGAAGGTTTGAGCCATCCGGAGGTAATACCGTTTTATGGTGTGCGGTACGATACATTTGAAGCCACGGCCGTTCAAATTGAATGGTATGAAAGAATCTGGCTGGAGGGATCGGGTATTTCCTGGAAGATCGTTGATAAAACTTCAGGAGAAAACCTGGGAGTAATTACCATTTATTTTTACAAACCTGAACATAATAAAGCTGAAGTGGGTTTCTGGCTGAAGCCCTCGGCCTGGAACAAAGGGTTTGCTTCGGAAGCGTTACATGCCGTAACAGAATATTGGAGAACGAAAAAACATTTACACCGCCTGGAGGCGTTTGTAGAGCAGGGAAATACGGCCAGTTCAAAACTATTGGAAAAAACAGGTTTTGTATTTGAAGGGACCATGAGGGATTGTGAGATGAAAAATGGAAAATATATCAGCCTTCATGTTTATAGTTTGCTTTTGAATTAGTGACACCCTTCTAACTACTTTAATTCCTGTCATTCGTTTGCTAAATTCGTGAAATGAAAATAGCCATCATCAACGGACCTAATTTAAACCTGCTGGGAAAAAGAGAAACTGACATTTACGGTAACAAGCCATTTGAACAATACCTTGAAGAAATAAAAAGTCTTTACCCGCAAGTTGAATTCGGCTTTTTTCAAAGTAATGTTGAAGGAGAATTGATCAATGAACTGCAAAGAGTGGGATTTGATCATGATGGAATTATTTTAAACCCCGGTGGTTATACGCATACTTCTGTTGCTATTGGCGATGCTATTGCTGCTATAAAAACTCCTGTTATTGAAGTTCATATTTCCAATGTTCATGCAAGGGAAGATTTCAGAAAGCTTTCACATGTATCCGGCAAATCTGCGGGCAGTATTTTTGGTTTGGGGCTGAAAGGATATGAACTGGCACTTCAATGGTTTCTTAACCAGCCATAACCTTTGTGATCTTATCTATATCATTACTTACCGTTACAATAAACTGCAGTTGTTCTTTCATGAGCAGTTCATCGGCAGTAAGTAAACGTTCTTCGTTTGTAGATGGTTCTGCAATTTTTAAGGTAGTGGATCCCGCTTCAAATTTCCGGCTGCTTTCTTTCAGTTTTGAATAGGCCTTTTTACCCAGTTGTAGTAATTCTGCCGGATAAACTGTTGCCTCTTTTGATAAGAGAGTAGTAGCTATGGTAGCCATATTGGAAAACAGGATGTGGTTGAGTACAACAAACTGGTGTAGTTGTTTTTGGGAACTCTGTTTGCTTTTTGGCTCGGAAAGCATGCGTTGAAAAGCTGCTGAAAGGTTGGCAGATTGAAGGTTCACTTCCTTTCTTGCCAGCTTATATTCAAGCATACTTAGTTTTTGACCTGATAAAGCATCCACTATTTTTTTCATGTAGGCTGCATTGGCTTTTAAAATTCCCTGCATATAATTTTTAACCTGGCCCGATTCCCATTGCGGAAATAAAAGATAGCTTGCCAAAAAAGCGATTGCTCCGCCAATCAGCGTATCTAAAATCCTTTCCTCTACAACGTCTTGAAAACCGGCTCCTAAAAAAGAAAATAAGATCAAAACATAGGGAGTAATGCAAATGACCATTACCAGGTAATTTATTCGCATAAAAGAATAGGAGCCGATCATGAATAAGACCATAAAAATGAAATGCACATTTTTGCCGGGTATGAATACAAGAATCAAAACCCCAATAGCACCACCGGCAACCGTGCCAATCATGCGTTCTATATTTCTTTGTTTGGTTAAGCTGAATGCCGGTTTAAGTATAAAGGCAATGGTAAGTAAGATCCAGTAATTGTATTGTCCATAGGAAAGGAGCCTGGCCAGCAGGTATCCAACGGTGCAGGCTGAGCTTACCCTTATAGAATGCCTGAACACAGATGATTGAAGGGAAAAGTTATTCCAGAAAATATTTGCGTTTAGCGATTGATGCGATACAAAATGAGAGTGATCAACATTTGTTTTTTTTAGTTTGGTATCTCTTTCAAAATATTGCTGAATATTGGTGAGGTCGTTTAACAGATTGCGAATGTTCACCACAATCTTTTTCAAAACCAGGCTGTGCGACTGGTTTTGAAAAGTTGTATCTATTTGCGCTTTTAGATTTTTTACTTCTTCATCATAATCAAAGCTCCTGCTAAAAGAGAAACCACTTTGCATGGAAAAAGCTATTGAATTCAGTTCTTGTTCTATTTTTTTGAGGGAGCGATAAATCAAATCCAGTGCACCAGTATGACCAAACTGGTTGCGTAGCGAATCATAATCGTAATACGCGGCTGTAATGTTTTCAAAAAGGTCAACCGTTTCTACAAAGGTGAAAACCAGTTTACGACCTTCTTCGGTCGATTCCTGTACAATTTGCCTTGTTTTAAAAAATAATTCTCTGACAACGTCCAGTCTTTCATTAACGATGATCTGTTGTGCAATCACTTTATTATAATCTTTATCCAGGCTGCTTTCCGTGTTGTAAAATTCAGCTCTCATGCCAAGGTAGGTTGCTATTTCACCGATGCAATCTCCAAGTGCTCTTTGTGCATTTTTATACGGCCTTATAAAATAGAGCAACAAACTTGTTATGGTATAAAAAACGCCGCCGGCTGCTACCAGTAAAGCATAAGGCAGCACCTGGGGTGCCTGCAGAGACCTGTCCATGGTGAGGATCATTACAAGTATGGCCGCATTACCAACAGCACCAGCCCTGTTGCCATAAACAGTAAACATGGAAAAAAAGAATGTTATTACCGCAATTAAAATCCCTGTAGTAAATTCATTAAACAAGGCAAACGGGGTAATCAGGGCAACAATAAAAATAAAGAAGATGCAAAAGAGCATTCCGTTGCGCTTATGAATAATGGGACCAGGAGAATCGGTAAAGCTGGTAGCCATGGCCCCGAGTGAGATTGTTAAGCCGGTTTCAAAAAAACCAAAATAAAAACCTGACAGCGCAGGTAACAAGATGGCAAAAGTTGTTCTGAACCCATCGGCAAAAGCCTGGCTATAAAAAAACGTATGGATTTCCTGTGCTTTACCTTGCATGTACTTTCGTTGATAGTTCCGTTCCTGTAAATAATACTGTGTCTGCAAAGTTGATTATAATTAGTTTACAGATTAACAGTAATCATTTGACATACCCTGTTTTTTACTTCTTTTTGCAATCATTATGAAAGTTCCAGTTGTATTTAAAACACCAGAAGAAGCGTTAGATATTATCCAGTCAGGAAACAGGGTTTTTGTACAGGGCAGTGCCCAAACACCAACCTGTTTGTTAAGAGCCCTTGAAAAACATGCCTTCAGACTTAAAAATGTGGAGTTGGTTTTTATCAGTATCTACGGAGACATCTATGTTGATAAACCCGAATACCGCGATAATTTCAAGATCAATTCATTGTTTGTATCTGCAGCCATTCGTACAGCTGTAAATGAAGGAAGAGCTGATTATGTGCCTGTATTTCTTAGTGAAATTCCTGAGCTGTTCAAACAAAACATACTTCCCATAGATGTAGCGCTGGTGCAGGTTTCTCCACCAGATATTCATGGATATTGTTCATTAGGTGTGTCTGTGGATGTGGCCCGTTCTGCAGTAAACACAGCCAAATATGTAATTGCGCAGATCAATCCCAATGTGCCACGTACACATGGTGACGGACTTATTCACAGCAGTCGTTTTTATGCTATGGTTGATTGTGATGAGCCTTTGTATGAAGCCAGGTTTGGTGATAAAGTGGGCCCTGAAGAAATGCGTATTGGTGAATACGTAGCCTCTTTAATTGAGGACAGGAGCACATTACAGATGGGCATCGGTTCCATTCCGGATGCGGTGTTGCGCTCCCTTTCGGGTCATAAAGATTTGGGTATGCACACGGAAATGTGTTCAGACGGAATTGTGGACCTTTTTGAAAAAGATATCATCAACAACCGTTACAAACGCATTCACCCCCATAAATCTGTTGTTGGTTTTGCGCTGGGTACCCGGCGTTTATACGATTATGTTCATGATAATCCTGCGTTCCAGTTCCTTGATATTGATTATGTAAACGATCCTCACATCATCAGGCGTAATAATAAAATGGTGGCTATTAACAGCGCTATTGAAATTGATGTAACCGGCCAGGTTTGTTCCGATTCGATTGGCACGTACCAATTTTCCGGAGTTGGTGGACAAATGGACTTTATGCGGGGAGCAGCACTTAGCGAAGGTGGAAAACCTATTATTGCATTGCCATCAAGAACAGCAAAAGGAGTGGCCCGTATTGTTCCTTTTTTAAAACAGGGCGCCGGTGTTGTTACAACGAGAGCCCACGTTCATTACGTGGTAACTGAATATGGTATTGCTGATTTGTTTGGAAAAAATTTACGTCAACGGGCAAAGGCCCTGATAGATATTGCCCATCCCGATGACAGGGAGCTCCTGGAAAAAGCGTGTTTTGAGCGGTTTAAAATATTTTAGGTACTGGATTATTATGATTGAATGCGAGTAAGTTAACTCCGATATGTCAACTTTATTCTACAGTTCCCCAAACTGAAGAGTAAACTGGCGGCCTGGTTGAGCTTAAAATGATTGGCACACTTTTGCATTTCCTGTTATATAAATAGTTTAAATTTATATAGCCACTTTCCTCGATTGAATAGAACTGCAAAAAAATGCCTGTTGTTCAATTCCTGAAAGCCAAAGTGAAGGAGTTAACATGAAAATTACACCCATTGTCTTTTTGGCTCTCTTAGTGTCCTGCTCTAAAAATATGGATACAACTCCTGATGTATTGCCTGCCGGAAAAGATCAGCAACCTGAGATATGTAAGTTTGGATTGCAGGTTTATAACCAGGCAAAAAGAGCAGCTTCACCAGATACCTATTCTTTTAAACGGAATCCAAACGCCGGGAAACCTGCGGCTATTCCTAATGCCACCATTTACCTCGACTTTGATGGAGAAGTAGTTTCAAATACTGCGTGGAATGCAAAAGGGACCATTTATGCTGCTGCGGCAAATCTGTCTGTTACAGAAGTAGAGCGCATTGTAAAAAGAGTGAGTGAAGATTTTTCTCCTTTTGATGTGGTGGTTACAACCGATGAAACAATTTACCAGGCAACTAATCCTTATAAAAGAACAAGAGTTATTGTTACAGAAACCTGGGAATGGTTTGGAGTTGTTGGAGGAACAGCATTTAATAATTCATTTACCTGGGGTAATAATACACCGGTGTTTATTTTCAGCACTTTGTTGAATTATAATGAAAAATTTATTGCAGAAGCCATTTCGCACGAGGTAGGACATACCCTTGGATTATTGCACCAGGCAGATTATGATCCTGCAGGAACGCTTTTATCAGAATATAATATGGGTTGTGGTGATGGCATAACAAGCTGGGCACCTATCATGGGAATTGGCTATTATCAAAATGTTACCACCTGGCATAAAGGCCCTACCGTTTTAGGTTATAATAATATCCAGGATGATGTAGCCATCATTTCCAATATTATTGGTTTAAAAACAGACCGCAACAGGGAAATGGATAAGTCGGAAGAGTTTGCATCGGGTCAGCAAGGATTGATCAGTGATAAAAATGATATTGATTATTATTTTATACATGTAAAACAACCCACCACTATAACAGCAGAACCATTTTGTTTGGCTGGCGGCGAAGGGTCTAACCTGAACCTGAAAATGAAAATTTATGATAAGAAGGGGATGCTTTTAAAAACTATAAAAACATCATCTGTATTATCTGTCAGTACAACGTTGGAAAAAGAAAAATACTATGTAAGTATTGAAAGCGACCCGGTTCATTCTGTCAGTCGTTATGGTTTGTTAGGAAATTATACCTTGCTTGCACAATAGATAATCAAATAGACTGGTTACAGAAATCAGCAATGATCTTTGCTATGTTTTTAACATCATTTATATGGTTGGGTTTATGAACCCAGGTAGCATTATTTTCCTGGCAAAAATCCTGATCTTCTCTGCTATACGATGTTGTGTAAATAATAACAGGAATGTTTTTGAAATGCGGATGTTGCCTTATGGCAATCAACGTTTCCTTGCCGTTCATACGGGGCATATTAACATCCAGTACTATTAATACGGGTGGACTTGTTTTGATGGCAAAATCATCCAGGAAACGGATCACCTCCTGGCCGTCTTTAAATTCAAGGACATTAACATTTCGGTCATACTCTTTAAAATGTCCTGTAATTAATTCCAGGTCGTCCTCGTCATCATCGGCAAAAATTATATAGCGGCCTTTCATTCAAACAATTTAAATCATCAATAAGTGTTTAACAAATTTTGCAAACAGTTTTTATTTTGATGAATCTATTAGCCTGCTAAAATCTTTTTGACTTTCACTACAAAAATAAAGCACCGCCGGCGGTGCTTTATTTTCAGAATTATTTTAATTCTGCTGCTTTTTGTACTTCGTCCAGTTTTGCTATATATATACTTCGGCCATGGGTGCCCAAAATAATCTCATTTTCTCTTTCCTGGAATGCAATATCATGAACCGGAACCGATTTAGGCAGCCCTCCGCTCCACATCATAAAATGCTGTCCCTTATCAAAGCTTACATATAAGCCGCCATCTGTTCCAACATAAATAATGTTTTCATTTTTGGGATCTTCTTTTACAACGTTTATGGGTTCTGCCGGCAAGTCATTACCTATAGGTTTCCAGGTTGTACCATAATCTTCACTGATATACAGGTAAGGATTAAAATCATCAAAGCGGTAACCGTTGAGCGAGATATATACCCTGGCTTCGTTAAATTTTGAAGCGGTAACCCTGCTGACCCATAGGTTTTGTGGCAGGCTGAATCCTTTTTTCTTTGGTGCGCTAATCAATGACCAGGTAGCACCGGCATCTTTGGTCACATGTATATTGCCATCATCGGTGCCTGTATAAATGAGTCCAAACCGTGCCGGGGACTCAGAGATAGTTGTAAGGGTACCATAAGGTACATCGCCATCTTTACCACCTTTGGTAAGGTCATTGGTTAAAGCAATCATTGTATCTCCCTGGTTGAAGGAGCGGTGAAATTTATGACTGCCAAAATAAAGGATATCATTGTTGTGAGGGCTTAATAAAATAGGAGACTGCCAGTTGAAACGAAGTGGTTTTTCACCAAGCTCATGCCGCGGCGATATACGTTTGGTACCTTCTTTTGTAAGCCTGTTTGTTCTGAAATAATTACCAAATTGAAAACCATAAAAAACGGTACTATTATCTCTTGTATCTATCTGTACCTGCATGCCATCACCGCCACCCAAATTTTTTACATTATCATCTGATAAACCTAAACCTGAATTAGCAAAAGAGTTGCGACCACTTGTTGATGGCAAATACCATGAACCATTATCCTGCAAACCGCCATATACATTATAAGGTTTGGCATTATCTACCGTAACGGAATAATACTGACCCACTGCCGGTGTATTGGCTTTAAACCAATTGTCACCATTATCATAGGTTATGTTCACCCCTCCATCATTCCCATTGATAAGATGCGAGTCCCGTTTAGGATTGACCCATAACGCATGATGATCGGCATGTACGTTCGGTTTGTCCATGTTCTTCCAGGTTTTTCCTCCATCTATTGAAACCTGAGATGAAAAACCAAGGGCATATATTTTATCTGGGTTGATTGGCGATACGTAGATCTTGGCGAAATAATACCCATATGTAAAAAAAATAGGTATTTCTTTTTCATGAGTTTTCCGCCAACTTTGCCCGCCGTTCTCACTCCGATATACTTCAGCACCAACAGGTGTGCCTTCAAAACCCGTATTAACATAGAGGTAATCATAAAGAGATGTTGGTTTCAATTTATTGGAGGCCACCATTTCTTTTATTTGTTTTGCCGAATACCTGGATGATAAGCGATTACGTTTTAAAAAAGTATCCAGTCTTTTTTCATTAAGATTGGCAAATTGTTCAATCGATAAATTTTTAAGTTCATCCAATGCAAAGGTCAACGTGTCTTTTTTGGCAGTGTCTGGCAATGCTTGCTGGTTATCAACAATCGCATAAATAATCTGAGGGTTCTTTGGATAAACTGCCAGTCCAATTCTGCCTACATGTGCACCTGAAGGAAAACCTGATCCTTCCTTTGAAACGAGTTTCCAGGTTGTTCCACCATCAGTACTTTTAAAAATGCCACTGGTAGCACCACTTTCTTCAAAGTTCCAGGCTCGTCTTGTACGGTACCATGTTGCAGCATATATTTCATCCGGGTTAAGGGGATTGATATCAAGCTCCACAGTACCTGTGTTTTCATCAATTGACAAAGTTTGTTTCCAGCTGGTACCCCCATCGGTTGTTTTATAAACGCCCCTTTCTTTGTTGGAAGAATATAAATGGCCTAAAACGGCAACCCATGCGGTGTTTTCATCAGTTGGATGTAACTGGATTTTCCCAATATGGTGTGATTCAGGAAGACCCATATATTGCCAGGTTTTTCCATTGTCCCTGCTTTTATAAACACCAATTCCGGCATAGGAGGATCGGCTGCTGTTTACTTCACCGGTTCCTACCCAAATTGTTCTGGTCTTCCAATTGACTGCTATATCGCCAATAGTTAACACATCAAGACTGTCAAAAATGGGTGTAAAGGATTGGCCATTGTTAATTGTGTGCCATACGCCTCCGGATGCATAAGCTACATAAAACTCAGTGGGATCTTCAGGGTTGGCATCTATATCGGCCACCCGCCCACTCATTACCGTAGGGCCTATGCTCCTGAATTTAATATGGTTCACCGTGGATCTTTGGTCCAGTACCTGCCTTTGCTTTAATCCTTTAAGCCGGTCATCAGCCGACGTAGGCTTTACCTGGGCAAATAATAAAAATGAACTGCTGATAAAAACCAACGTAAAAAGGATTGCAGGTTTGTTTTGGATACGTTTGAAAGAGAGGGAGGTCATTAATTTTAACAGTCGATGCATAAACTAAGCCGTTTTTCGTTTATAAATTGCTGAAGAATAGTTCCGGCTAACAGCCTGGAGTTCAGGCTTTAGCTATCATCAAACATACTAAACTATGAGATACCTGTTTTTAATCTTGTTGTTTGCCACTGTAAATAGTCATGCCCAGTTAAAAAATTTTATTATTGGTGTAAAGGGTGATACCCTGAACCGTGTTGATGCAAACGGAATGAAACAAGGTCCCTGGGTAATACATATTGATGATTTAAGGGGAGAAAGAGGTTATGAAGAAGAAGGAGAGTTCTGGAATGATAAAAAGGAAGGCATCTGGAGAAAATTTTCATTGGAAGGCGACCTGATAGCTGTTGAAAATTACCGCTTCGGGTATAAGGATGGCAAAAACACTTACTTTAATTACCAGGGCGAATTAGTGAGGGAAGAATCATGGAGAGCTATAGATCCCCAAAATCCATACGATACGGTAAATGTTTACGATCTGAAAGATCCAACAAAGGTTGTGGGCAAGCAGGTAGTAAAGGTTGAGCCCAACTCATATAAACACGGCACCTGGCGGTTTTACGATCCACAGTTTGGCACCATCGAAAAAACAGAGCAGTGGGTAATGGATAAACCTAAAGAAAAAGAACAGCCAGCAGTGGCGGAAGGAGAAGATGACCTGGCTCCCATAGATGTTACTACCGGGGAGAGTTCTGCTAAAAAAACAGAAAAGAAAGCACCCACCAAGCCCCAGGCTATATTGGATTATGAAAAAAAGAACTCAGGTAAAAAGAAGGTCAAAGTGCGAACGGGCAGTACCGGAGGTTAAAAAAATATATGTTGCTTTGATCCCGCTTCCGGCGGGATTTTTTTTTCCTGTCAAAAAAAGCCTGGGATAATAAGATCAATTATCTGGCGGGTCTTTTTTTGGGTAATGCCCTGCTACCTTTTGAATCTTTGTTGGCTTTGTCAAAATAATTTCTGAAATAAAAAAGCTGGTATTTTATGGCCGTTGCCCAATATTTCCAATCATGTTCTCCGGGTCTTTCAATATAGTCATGGGGAATATTTAATGATAACATCTTCTGATGCGCCATACGGCTCATTTCAACAATAAAATCATCTGTACCGCAATCCATAATAATGGTTATCGAATCTTTTGGATAGTTCTCCATTTCTTTCATAACAGACAGGTCCCGGAAATAATGCCTGTTAGTAATTGTATCACCCAAACGTTTTTCTACATCATAATCTTTGGTGATGTAATCAATTACCAGTGCACCACTCATACTGCCACATGCTCCAAAAAAATCTGCATGACGAAAACCAAGGAACAATCCTCCATGTCCTCCCATACTTAGCCCGGTAATGGCTCTGGCTTTCCGGTCTTTGATGGTGTTGTAATGGGCATCTATAAATGCTGGTACTTCCTTAGAAATATAGGTTTCAAACCGCATTGTGCTGTCAACAGGGCTATCAAAATACCAGCTGCTATAGGCGCCATCCGGGCAAACAATCATCATCCCGAAACGATCAGCATAAGCCGCCAGTTCGGGAACCCGTTTGATCCAGTTTTTATAAGAACCACCATGGCCGTGTAATAAATAAACTACCGGCAGCGCAATGTTCTTTTTTGTTTCGGGTGAAATGACAACACAGTTGTAAGATCTTTTCATTGAAGGACTGTAAATACTTACGGTATCTACTTTCCCGGCAAAAACAAACTGGTTAACCAGTATAAAAAGTAAAAAGAATATGGATCGCATAGGTGTTGATTGAGCTCTAAATTTATGATCTTTCATTATTCAATTACCATTCAATCTTCTTCTTTCCATAATTTCATAACTCAAGCATAACACATCATGAGAAAATTAGTTGTACTGATCTTATTGTTTCCTATTGCATCCTATGCGCAGGATTTAAGTTATTACCTGCCGGATAGTGTGACATATAATGCCGCAGTTCCAAAACCAAAAGATATCATCTATCATGAAGTAGGTGAATGGCATGTTACCCACGACCGGCTAGTGAATTATATGCAGGCAATTGCCAAAGCCGCACCTGGAAGGGTGAAGCTGGAACAAATGGGGTTTACGTACGAAGGAAGACCACAGGTCTTACTCATTTTTACCTCCGCAAAAAATCACCAGAACCTGGAGCAGATCCGCCAGCAGCATGTGGAACTGGCAGATCCACAAAAGTCTGGATCTCTTGATATT
>DASTMJ010000371.1:0-3363 GCA_035714205.1 Flavisolibacter sp.
ATGTTTTGCAATGGGTGGGCCCGCAGGAATATCTCCAAAATATTTTTTTACTTTTTCGTGTATCTCATCCGCATTAACATCTCCGGCAATCACAATAACGGCATTATTAGGTCCGTAATAGGCCTTAAACCATTCTTTAACATCTGTAAGCGAAGCAGCATTCAGGTCTTCCATAGACCCGATCACCGTCCAGGAATACGGATGGTTGGCAGGGTACGTACTTTTAGCACTTAGTTCCCAGGCTACTGCATAGGGTTGGTTTTCACCTTGCCTTTTTTCATTTTGCACCACTCCCCTCTGCTCATCCAGTCTTGCCGAATCAATCACATTCAGCATATACCCCATGCGGTCACTTTCTATCCATAACACTTTGTCCATGGCACTCACCGGAAACGTTTCAAAATAATTGGTGCGGTCTTCATTGGTGGTTCCATTAAGATCTGTTGCACCAATGGATTCCATCAACTGGAAATAATCTTTGTTATAGTGTTCGCTGCCGTTAAACATTAAATGTTCAAACAAATGGGCAAAACCGGTTTTGCCTGTTTTTTCGTTTTTTGAACCAACATGATACCAGATATTAAATGCAGCAACCGGTGCTTTATGATCCTCATGAACTAACAGGGTTAACCCGTTCGGTAAAACAAATTTTTTGTACGGAATATCAACATCGGGGAACTGTTTTTTTGAGCTCTGTGCATTGGATGCAAATGCTCCAATAGCAAAAATTGCAAGGAACAATACCTTTCTCATAATGCCTGAATTTGGTGAGGGGAATGTTATTGAATATAGTCAAAATTAAAGGCTATATAAAATTTTTGTTTTATGGAACCAACTGAAGAACTCGGGACATACGCAACATCTCTTTATATTTGGCGTCGCGACTGCTGCACAAATACAAAACAGAGTCTATACTATGCAGAGAACTATTATAACCGGCACGGGCAGTTATATTCCAACAGAGATCGTTACAAACAGAGATTTTACCGTACATAATTTTTACGCAGAAGATCACAAGCGTATTGAAACAGCACCCCAGGAGGTAGTTGAAAAATTCAGGCAGATAACAGGAATAGCAGAAAGAAGATATGCTTCCAACAATCTGAATGCTTCCGATATTGCTACCATTGCCGCGCAGAAGGCTATAGAAAATAGCGGTGTTGACCCTGAAACACTGGACCAGATCATTGTGGCGCATAATTTTGGCAACGTCGTCAAACATACCATTCAAACAGATGCGGTACCGGCACTGGCAAGCAGGGTAAAACATAATTTAAAAATTAAAAACCCTTATTGCATAGGTTACGATATATTATTTGGTTGTCCGGGATGGGTACAGGGCATGATACAAGCCGATGCGTTTTTTAAAGCTGGTGTTGCTAAAAAAGCCCTGGTGATCGGAGCAGAAACCTTATCCAGGGTAATAGATAAATACGACCGCGACAGCATGATCTTTAGCGATGGTGCCGGTGCAACCGTTATTGAGTATAAAGAAAGTGAAGGAACTGGCATTTTAGCCTCTTCAGCCATCAGCCATTCCATGGACGAAGCCTATTATATTTACCAGGGTCCATCCTATTTTCCGGGAAGCGATTCCCGTATCCGGTATATAAAAATGAAAGGCCGCAAAGTATATGAGTATGCAATGAAATATGTTGCTGAAGCAATGAAGGATTGTCTTGATAAAGCTGGCGTTGACATTCACGATGTTAAAAAGATTTTTTTACACCAGGCCAACGAGAAAATGGACGAAGGCATTATACGTGTGCTGTACAAATTATATGCAATAAAAGAGATTCCAAAAGATATTATGCCCATGTCCATTCATTGGCTGGGCAATAGTTCGGTGGCAACTGTACCAACGCTTTACGATCTGACATTACAAGGAAAAATGGAAGGTCACCATGTTTCAGAAGGTGACATCATTTTGTTTGCCTCTGTTGGCGCCGGAATGAACATCAATGCCATTTGTTACAGGGTATAACCCTTTTTGCGGATCATAACCCGTTTTAATATTCCAATTGGCTCTGTCCACTTTCCTTTTACGCAAAGGCACCGGTTTAAATTCCTGGCTCCTGCCTTTGTATCCACCTTGCCTTATTCTGGCACGTTCTTTTTACATCTATCCTGCCTGGCCTGGCTTTACGTTTTGATTGTTCCAGGATTTCAGGGTAGTGTAAAATAAATATATGATCGTAACAGAAGAACAAAGAAAAGAGGCGCACGCATTTTATAAAGAAGCTCTTGATCTTTTAAATGAAACTGGTGTACCATTTATGCTTGGTGGTGCTTTTGCCATGTTTCACCATACGGGGATTTACAGGGACACAAAAGACCTCGATATTTTTTGCAAACCCAGTGATTATCCAAAAATTTTAAAATTCTTTGCTGATAAAGGTTACCAAACAGATCTGTATGATGTGCGGTGGCTTGCCAAAATATACAAAGGCGATTATTTTATTGATATCATTTTTGACACGGTCAACAATATTTGCAGGGTCGATGACTCTTGGTTGCGGCGGGCTACAAAAGCCCGTTTTGTGGGAGTAGATGTCTCCTTACTCGCACCTGAAGAACTGGTCTTTTGCAAATTATATGTGCTGAACAGGGAGCGGTATGATGGAGCCGATGTAAACCATGTTTTATTAAAAACAGGTAAAGATTTTGATTGGAAACGGCTGCTGCACCATATGGATCCACACTGGCATATTTTGCTTGCACAATTGATACAGTTCCAGTTTGTATATCCTTCCGAATACCGGGATATCATTCCTAAATGGCTATTTGATGAGCTCATTCGCAGGGCACAGGAACAATATGATCTTCCACCTGCTTTTGAAAAAGTTTGCCGCGGCCCAATGATCGATCAAACACAATACGAGATCGACATAAAAGAATGGAATTATAAAACCTACACCATTAAAACGGTTTAGAAGTATGGAAGAAAAAATAATAAATAAGATTGCAGCCATAGGCGACATTCATGTCAAAGAAAATGACAGGGGAAGGTGGATCGATTTTTTTAAAGAGGTTTCGCAGCAATCAGATGTTTTGGTCATTGCGGGAGATCTTACAGATACAGGTGATGAAATGGAAGCACAGATTCTGGCAGATGAATTAAAAGCCTGCACCGTACCTGTTGTAGCGGTTTTGGGTAATCACGATTATGAAAAAGGTCGTCACAAACTGATCAGGCAAATTTTATTAAAAGCAGGTGTACATATCCTGGATGGCGAGGCCATTGTAATTGGAAATGTAGGCTTTGCGGGCATCAAAGGTTTTGGCGGGGGTTTTGATAAGCATATGCTTTCTTTTTTTGGCGAAGGTGCCATGAAGGCTTTTGTACAGGAAGCTGTTGATGAA
>DASTMJ010000372.1:0-1701 GCA_035714205.1 Flavisolibacter sp.
CAGCGGCTGGTAAATGCCAATGTTCCGGTTGAGCTGGAAGCCGATGTAAAAACTAAATTCTATACCAACGATTTGAAAGGGTATAATGTGATTGCCGAAATACCGGGAACAGATCCAAAATTGAAAGACGAGATCGTAATGTTGGGCGGCCACCTGGATTCATGGCAGGGCGCAACAGGTGCAACCGATAATGCAGCCGGTTGTGCGGTGATGATGGAAGCAGTACGTATCATAAAAACACTAGGCCTGAAACCAAAGCGTACCATTCGTATTGCTTTGTGGGGCGGTGAAGAGCAGGGTTTACATGGTTCACGCAATTATGTAAAAAATCATTTTGCTGATCCTGCTACTATGAATTTAAACCCGGACCATGGGAAAGTTTCGGCCTATTATAACCTGGATAACGGAACGGGTAAGATACGTGGTGTTTACCTGCAGGGCAATGAAAATGTCCGTTCCCTTTTTGCAGGCTGGTTGATGCCTTTTGCAGACATGGGCGCCTCTACGCTGACCATCAACAATACGGGTGGAACGGATCACCTGGCATTTGATGCCGTTGGCATACCTGGCTTCCAGTTCATACAGGATCCCATTGAATACGATACAAGAACGCACCATACCAATATGGATACCTATGATCATTTAGTTCCTGCCGATCTGAAACAGGCATCTATGATCGTTGCTTCTTTTGTTTACAATACAGCCGTGCGGGATGAAAAATTGCCGCGGAAAGAATTACCAAGACCAAGAGGGGAGCAGAGACGTTTTTAAAACAATAATTTGGAAGTGGCCGCTACTATGTTCTTTGTCAGAATGTTTTAGCGGCAATTTCTTTTTCATAGATGAACCGCACCTGCGCACTTTTTTGTTTATCTGAGGTAAGAAAAAGCCGGTACCGTTTTTCTGCAGCCGTTATGATGAGCATGGCTGTATTGGGTGGAATAGAACCGAGGTTGTCGGCTATCATGGTTACTTCCTGTTCGGGGTGTTCCAGGTCTACTTTTATTTCAAGTGTCACAGGTTTTAATCCCAGCTTTTGGTTGGAAACCAACACACGGTTATCTAACATTACGGTTATAGAATCACCGTCTATTTCGGCATTGTCATAAAAATCCAGTTTGATGATCCCCGTATCAACTTTAATTTCCTGTATATGGTTGAAGTCGGATTTGCTAACCCGTTTCAAAACAATTTTTCCGGGGGTGCAGGCAGCGCTTCCATTCATTACCACTCCACCCCAGTCACCACTTAAGGTTTCAACATTACCTTCCTTTGCATAGGTCAGTGTAAAATACCGGATGCAGGGTGTACAGTCGGAAGGGATGTGAAAGGTGGTAACCTTATGCTCCTGGATGTTGATGGTTTTGGTGGCTGTATTATAAAAACCGGTGTAGTTCTTTTTTACATAATTCAATATGTCGGAGTAATGATAACAAAAACCTGCAACCTCGTTATTTACAATATTTACCTGCAGCTCCACATTGTACACAGGAAAACATCCACCCGGTTGTTGGGTAAGGGTACCTTTCCAGATGCCATTCATTTGTTGCGTAAATGCAAAAACAGGTAAAAGAAATAAAAAGACAGAAAGTTGAAGCTTCACAAACGGAAAATAATTGTTTTAACCCGCACTATTCTAAAATTTATATAAATGGTTAGTCGGAAGAACCTTTGTACCTGAATCTTACCATTGCATTTTTT
>DASTMJ010000373.1:0-1617 GCA_035714205.1 Flavisolibacter sp.
TTAAGTGGTTCAGCGGCATGTCCTTACAGTGAGGATATATCAGAACGGATAATGTGTTTGCCTTTATCACATTATATTACAGAAAGCCAAGTGAAAAAAATCAGTACAATAATCAAAAAAACAACTAAATAATTTATGCTAGTTGCAGGCGCAGGCGGATTTGCAAGGGAAGCACTTGAATTATTGCACCAGGTCAATTACAAGAACAGCATATTTTTTTACGAAGATGAAAATTATCCAGGGAACGCAATTTATGGCCAGTACAAAATAGTAAAGAATATTGCCGAAGTTGAACTATTGTTTCAAAAAGAGCCGCATTTTATTATTGGGGTAGGTGATGTTTCTTTAAGAAAACTTTTTTATGATAAACTGACCAGTCTGGGAGGGAGGGCCGACACACTCATTTCTCCCTTTGCAAGAGTTGGAGGCTACCAGGTTAACATTGAGGAAGGTAGTATCATTGCTACCGGAACTGTTCTGACAACGAATATCAGTGTATTAAAAGGTTGCCTGATTAATTTGAATTGCACGGTTGGACATGATTGTACAATTGGTGCGTTCAGCGTTTTATCACCTGGTGTTCACATTTCAGGAAACTGCATCATAGGTAATCAATGTTTTATCGGCTCAGGATCGGTTGTTTTGCCCGGTGTTAAGGTTGGACATAACGCTATCATAGGGGCAGGCTCAGTTGTCAATCGTGATGTGCCTGATGCTACCACCGTCATGGGAGTGCCGGCAAAACCTATGATAAAAACATTTAGATAGCCATGAACTTGCATGTATTCAATGATAGTCATGGTTTTGTTTTAAATGTAACAGTAGACCGTTTTGAAAAAGCTGGAGCATTAGGAAATAATCAGTTTATCAATCTTCGTCAAAAGACAATTTATAAAAACAACAGGGTAACCTACCTAAAGAAAAATCTTCGTACCTATAAACGTTTTGTAACTAACTGTGGAGATATAGATTCGGTAACTTTCTATCCACTGGACGATACTGCTGCCTGGTTTTTTAAGGAATTTATAAAAGTCAAACCAGGCATACGAGTGTATTGGGTTTTTTGGAGTTATGAATTTTATCATACTCCCGGTCGCCGTGAGCTATTGTTTGACCAGTATTCTACCACTTATTATTCACAACAGCAAACCATTATAACACAAATAAAACGAATGGGTACAATTGCGGTGAAGAAATTGATAGGGATCCCTTACCATAATCAAAAACTTTTGAATGAAGCCTGGAGGCAGGTAAATACTTTTTTTTCCTTTCTGCCCCAGGACTATAAAAATGTATTTTCGGAAGTTAAAAGTGACTGCACGTACAGCCCAATCTCCTTTCTGTCCATTGAAAAAATTACAAATGGCCTGAAGCTGGCAGGCATTGGTTGTAAAATCATGGTGGGCCATGCGGCATCCCCAACCGCAAATCATGCAGAAATATTTGAACAACTTTCCCGTATCGGAATTAATAATAACATCGTTATTCCACTTGAATACGGAGAAGCTCAATACAGACACAAAATCAAACAAATTGCATCCGGGTTGTTTCCCAATCAGGTTGAATTCCTGGAAAACAGGTTAAGTATGACAGAATATTACCAAAAGCTTTCTGACA
>DASTMJ010000374.1:0-12540 GCA_035714205.1 Flavisolibacter sp.
CAGGTGTTATACGATGTGGAAAGAGAAATTGCAATATCAAATTATTAAAGGCTGAAATTGAATGCCGATGGAACGTCACCCGGCTCTCTCCTATTGAGAAGCTTTTGCAGCCAGGCTATCCTCGTAGGTGGGGCCATACAATCCCGGTACCTTATTACCGCTAGCCCTGAGGTATACCACCAACTCACCCCGATGATGATAAATATGATTGAATAAAAATCCACGTGATACCATGCCCCGGGGCAAGGGACCCAACACGGTACGTTGCCCCGACTTCATGGTCCAGGGTTGCCGTAAACTTTCTTCCGAAAGGGTTTGCAAGGCTTGTCTTGCTTTTTCTACATTGCGTTCAAACAACTGCAGCGTAGCCTCTTTATCATTTACATCACCTCTTTCCAATTTCTCTGCAGCAATATCATAAACATCTTTGGTTAGCGTTCCTTCCTACCAGTAATAGATGGTGGCAATGTGCTGGGCTAGTTCGCCCATGGTCCACGAAACAGGTGAAGGTTTAAAGGCCAGGTCTTTTTGCGGAACGGCCTGTAACAACTTACGGGTGTTGGTTACTTCGTGTTCAAACTCGGCAATTAATGATTGAAGAAGCATGGTTATGGTTTTATTGAAGATAAACCATTCTGTTTTTTCACGGGTGATCCTTCACTCCGTTCCTGTCCTTCCAAACCCGGATGCTCCTTTTCCATTGCGCCATTCTCTTCTTTCATTGGACCGCCAAAAACCAGTTTTTTTTAAAATTGTGCTTCTTAAAACTTGTTGTTTACTTCAGGACGAACCTTTCATTTTTGGTTAATTCATCCACTCCCTATTTCCCGGGAGATGGATCTGTTTTTATGGGTTTACATCTTTCAATCTTCAGTTGAATAAACAAGCTTAAATGCATTTAAAATTGCCTGGTGAGAAATGGTTGCATGGTTTTCATCGGGCAAATAATCAAACATCACCTTCATGTCTGCAAATTTATAACTCCTTAATTTCTCTGCCAGCAAATTGGCATCTACTTCCATAACATGCGGAAGGGTTGAAGGTGCTAAGCCTTCCTTACCCACGCCAATATAAACCCGGGTACCGGGCAAATGATTTTTTATAAGGTTATCCTTTGTGCCTTTTAATAGCGAACCATCATTCCACCATAAACTTGGGCTGATTATGATATACCGGTTAAAAAGTTCAGGTTGATACAATAAAATTTCTGTGGCTAATAACCCTGCTAAAGATTGTCCAATAAGCGTTCTATCATCAGAAGATCTGTAATGCTTCTGAATAAAAGGTTGCAATTCATTTTTGATAAAGGAAATAAAGGTACCGGAATGACCAGCTGTTTGGTAATTCTCCTGCTCTTCCGGTATACCAGATGGAAATGTAAAATCCCTCTTCCGGTCAACATTGGCAATGCCAACAACAATAGAGTTAGGAACCCTCCTGATCCAGGAAAAAGAATAAAACTGGTATAAGCCTGCCACATGAATAAAATCTTCATCTGCTGAACCATCCAATAAATACACTACCGGGTAACTTATAGTGTCTGATGCAGAGTAGCCTTCCGGCAGATATACATTTACGATTCTCTTTTCTTTTAAAAGAGTTGACTCAATCACTTCAGTTTTCCCCAGGACAAAGGGTTTACTGTTTGAACTTTGACAAAAAGATATACTGTTTATAAAAAGACAGAATAGAAATAATTTCAATGGCATGAGGAATCACTTTTCAAAATGGGCGATAACACAATATAGCAACATCAAACTATTCAAAATATTCAGTCCAAATATTATCCCACGTTTTTGTTGAGACCAAATGATTGGCCAAAGCCATTCGCATACCGGTAGTTTTTTCCGGGCACCAAGATCAGAATAACCCAGTTCACAAAATCAGATCTTACCATCATTATCAACAACATGAGATTAAAAAAGTACAACAACAAAACCCTTCCTGATTGGAAGGGTTTTGTTCATGATTCAGTTCTTGGTGTTTACCTGGTTAGCCTGGTAGAAAATTAATTTTGAGAAGGATAAAAACGAAGTTGTAAGATCTTCAAACCATCGTTATCATAATCCCAGAAATAACCGGCCAACGCCTCGTCAAAAAGTGGATATTTGCCGGCTTCCAGAACTACTTCTCCATCAACCATTACATCTTCTGTAAGGGTAACATACAACAGGTAGTCACTCACGTTTACAAACTTTTCATAACCTAAACGCTGCATGGTGATCGATTCGCAGGAAATCTCTGCTTCAACATATTCCGGCTCGGCACCATCTTCTGCAATATTTACAGAATCAGCACAGGTAGTGATGGTTACAGAGCCTTTCTGGTTGCCGGGTATACGGGCCCATACAGTCCATTTGGCTGATACATCTTTTGGTAATTGAAAGGTCGCTCCATTACGGTCAGTACCATTGGCATCCAATACCTGGAAGCTTTCGCCAACTGGCGCAGGCGTCAGGTTGATCTTGGTTTTGCCGTCAAGATTTACAAAGATGCGTCCACCGTTATTACCCGTCATGTCTGCAGTTTTCCCATTGGGAACACCAATAATATTCAGGTTATAATGTGTGCCGGTGGGAGCACCATTACCTTGTGTAGCGGCAACATCACTAAAGGTTAAGTTAGATGAAAGGGTAATCTCATCCTTCTGAACGGCATCTTTCTGGCAGCTAACTACCATAACAGGAATAGCAAGGGCTAAAAGCCATGAAATCTTTCTCATTTTTAGAGGGTTTAGGTTTATAAATAAATAATAGAAACTACAGGGAAGGCCGCATAAGACATTGGCAGGCTTGTTCAGATGAGGCGCATGGGGGGAGTGCAGCCCGGAACAATAAACCTAACTGTTTACGGTAGAACGATTATAGAGGAGATCTTTTAGAGGAGTTGGATGCAATCGTTATGTTACTAACGTTGATGAGAAGGCGAAACTAAACCCCTTCGCTAATGTTGTCAATAGGATAACTACGATTTTTAAAATTCTAATCTGTTTCTAATAATCGCACTAATAAGAAATAACTACTGCAGAGCTAAAAACGGTAAACAATACAACACGCAACAGTGCAGCAAAAAAATTTAACAATTGCAAATTCCATGGAACCTGTTTCAAAAAATACCTGTTAAACTAAATGCCCCTGCGTAAACAGGTAGCACCTACACACAAGTGCTTTACAAAAAACATAGATAAATATTACTTCTGAATTGTTTTGGTTCACTCAATCAAATGCGGGCCATACCGGCATTTCATTTAATTCTAATAAGCTTGATTGCTGCTTAATTAATGGATACCTTGTAGTATAAACAGTAAAATACTTATGAAAACAAACTACTTTTTAAAAAGCATGCTGGCCATTGCTATCATTACATTTTCTGCTTGCAGCAAATCCAATAACGCACTGGATGCATTTCAGCCGGAGATCTCCAATATAACTGATAATTTCCAGTTGCAGGCCACAGCAGTAAAGAATGTAACCACAACATTATATTACGATTGGAACAACACAGGCGTGAAAGCCAACATTGATAAATCAGGTGCCATTAGCAGCGGTACAGCCGTATTGACCATCTATGATGCAGGTAATACCCAGGTCTATACCAGCGACCTGAAAATAAAAGGCAGCGAACAAAGCCAGGCAGGGGTTGCCGGCAAATGGAAAATTAAAGTTGTGCTTAACAACACAAACGGAGATCTGAATTTTCGTGTGCAGAAAGGCGGGTAAAGATTTCAACCTCAAGTCTCTAAACTCAAACTGAAGGGCAGAATTCACATCCTGCCCTTTTTTTATGGCATCTCCAAAACTACTGCGAATAGATGGTTACGCCCTTTTAAAAATAAACGGAATTCAAATATTCGAAACTGATCACCGTCAGTCTATGTCAATTGGGATAAAGTATAAAAAGCCCTCCTTCATAGGACAGAACTTAGTTATCCAAAATAAAACCATTTGTAGAAAAAGTTCAATAACAGTCCTAAGAGAAACTAAATGAAAGAGAAAAACCATATCAGCATACAACCAGCACTTCAGATGCAACAGTATCTTAAACTGCCTGTCTGAAAAAACCTTATTACCACTTCTGGATCCTTTTAAGATGAAGATTAGTTACGGGTGATACAATCAGCGGGAACTTTTCTACCACTACATTGCTGGTATCCAATCCAAAACCCCTTTCTTCCGATAAACTGATTTCCTTCAGCCAGAAATGGAGTTTCATAATCAGTCGTTCCACAATCGGCAGATCATTATCCTCGCTTAAATATTTTTCCATTACCACAAATGTAAAATCACCCACTACATTACTTCGTTCCAGGCTTTCATACCTGCTTATAATATTTACCTCTTTATTGGCCACCAGGTCCTCTACTACTTTTTTAAACATCAGGTTAATCCTCGGCTGTACCCTGAACCCCAAACTAAATTCCACACGTATGATATCATTGGGAATAATGTGTTCAACCGAATATTCACACGTATACGGATCATCCAGCGTATCTACATGAATAAACCAGAAAATGTCCGCCCGCTTAGGCTTCCTGTTTAATATGGAATAAATGATTTTGTGTTCTATCTCTTTTGGATTATCTGCACTGGTCAGGTACACAAGGTGCGTTGAATATTTGGCCACGCTCCTGTCGTTACTCAGTTCCTGTATTTTTGGAATATAATGTTCCAGCCTCACAAATTCCACATAGCGGTTTTTAATTTTCCTTGCCCGGTACCAGATGTACATCACCAGGAATAACGCTCCTCCCACAACCAGTGTTACATAACCTCCATGCGGAAACTTCTCCATATTGGCCCATAGAAAGGAAAACTCGATGGTCAGGTAAACGGTCAGGTATAAATAAATAAATGCCCCTTTTACCCGTTGAAGCACCAGGTAATTGGCAAAGAGCAGCGACGTAGCAATCATACATAGCGTGATAGCAAGTCCATAGGCAGCTTCCATATTTGCCGCTTTCTGAAAATAAAGCACAATGCCAATACAACCGCTAAACAATAAAAGGTTGATAGCAGGTATATAAAGTTGTCCCCTGGCTTCTGTTGGATAAACCAGTTTGAATTTGGGCCATAGATTCAGCCGGATCGCTTCGCTGATCAGCGTAAATGAACCAGAGATCAATGCCTGGCTGGCTATGATAGCAGCTGATGTAGCAATGGCAATTCCAAAATAAAGAAACCACGAAGGCATCACCCCGTAAAAAGGATTAAACCCGGCCGAGATCATTTCCGGGGTTATGGTTTGCCCTCCATAATGACTCAGCAGCCAGGCTCCCTGCCCCAGATAGTTCAGGATCAGGCATGTTTTTACAAAGATCCAGGAGTACCGTATATTCCATTTACCGCAATGTCCCAGGTCAGAATACAGGGCTTCAGCACCTGTAGTGCAAAGGAAGACACCACCAAGTATGTAAAACCCATTCGGATAGGTGATCAGCAGCTTAATTCCGTAATAAGGATTAAATGCTTTAAAAACATGCAGGTCGTCCGCAAAATGTATAACGCCCAGCGTGGCCAGCATCACAAACCAGGTTGTCATAATAGGTCCGAAAAACCGTCCTATAAACGCAGTGCCGAATTGCTGTATAAAAAATAATACAGAAAGTATACAAATGACCAGTACAATGATCGTACGCTGGCTGATGTGTGAAAGTGCAGGCACCTGCTTTAATCCTTCTATGGCAGACGTTACAGAAATGGGCGGCGTAATCATACCATCTGCCAGCAAAGCCGCACCCCCGATCATGGCCGGTATCACCAGCCATTTTTTTCTTCTTCTAACCAGGGCAAACAAAGAAAAGATACCACCCTCTCCCCTGTTGTCAGCCTGCAGGGTCAGGATCACATATTTGATAGTGGTTTGCAGGGTCAGCGTCCAAATGATCAGGGATAGCGAACCAACAACCAGCTCTTCAGAGATCACTTTACCATTCATTATGGCATTAAGTACATAAAGTGGTGAAGTACCGATATCCCCGTAAATGATTCCTAACGCAATAAGCAGCCCCGCAACGCTGACGTTATTATGTGTTGTAGACATTCGTACAATCAATTGTATTTTGAAATTTTAATCCTTGCATACAAAACGGTAACCAACACCCGACTCTGTTCGGATAAGTTCTGGACGATTGGGATCCTTTTCTATTTTTTTCCTGAGTTGTGCAACAAATACGCGTAGGTATTGCGATTGATTAATAAAACCCGGGCCCCATATATCACGCAATAGGTATTGATGCGTTAAAACCTTTCCTTCGTTCCTCGCAAATAGAGAAAGTAAATTGTATTCAGTAACGGTTAGTTTTACCGCCGACCCGTTTTTTTTGACTGTCCTTTCTATTAAATTAATTTCAAGCTCTTCACAAATAATTATCGGGCTGCTTTCATCGGCCTGGGATGTTCGTAAAGCAGAGCGCATCCGGGCCAGTAGCTCACCCGTCCGGAATGGTTTGGTCAGGTAATCATTGGCGCCATTATCCAGCGCTGTTATGATGTCTTCTTCGCTGTTCTGAACAGAAAGGATGATAACCGGACCGGTAAACCATTCCCTCAATTTTTGAAGTACAAAATGCCCGTTTTCATCAGGTAATCCCAGGTCCAGGATGATCAGTTCGGGAGGATGATTGCCGGCTACCAGCAATCCTTCCTTTGCTGTAGCAGCCTGCCGCACCGCATATCCATTATTGGCAAGCGTTATTTCCAGCAGTTTCCTGATCTGGGCCTCGTCATCAATAACTAATATTTCCGCCTTAGCCATAACTCCGATTTTTTGTTTACCTGCGTTGTGTCCGCGGGAATATTTATAGTAAACCGTGCACCGTTCGGCTTCACATTATCCAACCGTACCGTTCCCCCCAACGCTTCAGTAAAACCCTTCACAATAGATAGCCCCAGTCCCGTACCCCCCGCCTGGCTATGTTTTAAGCGATAGAATTTATCGAACACCTTGCCAAGCTCCTTCTCTGGAAAACCAGGTCCGTTGTCTTCAATAACAAGTTGCAACAGGTTAATATGACATTGCGCCGATATATGGATCATACTGTTCCACGGTGTATAAAGACATGCATTATTGATTAAATTATAAACGATCTGTTCAAGCATTCCTTTATCAAGCCGGAACAAGGGCAACTCGTTACTGATGTTTACCACTATGGTTTGGGTGTACTTGTTTTCTTCAATTCTTTTAACGGCATTGTAAATGATCTCGTTGATATCACACCAGTCCGGTTTTGGTTTGATAAAACCGGATTCAAGTCGCGACATATTTAAAAGGTTCTCTACCTGCTGGTTTAACCGGAAAGAGGCCTTCGAAATTTCAGCTAGCAATTCACCCCTGTGTTCTTCAGAAAGATGTATGTTCCGGGCCTGCAAGGTATCTGTGGCGCCTACTATTGTAGCAATGGGTGTTCTTAGCTCATGTGAAAGCGAGTTGAGAAGCGTATTATAAAGTTTAATGGTATGGGCTCTTTCGTCTTTTTCCCGGGCTACTTTCTGAACCTGTTTGATCTTGTAGGTCAGCACAGCATTAACCAGCGCAATAACAAAGTACATGATAAACAGGATCACATCTTCGGTTGCCCCTACATGAAAGGTAAACCTTGGTGGAATAAAAAAGAAATTCCAGATCAGTGAGCTAAGTAAGGCCGCTGCCAGTACCGGCAAAATGTCAAATGAAATGGCAATGACAGATACAGTAAGTAATAATAGCAGTGCTACAACCTTATAACCGAGCAAGCCGGAAAAAATAAAACAAATACTGCTTACAACTATAACCAGCAGTATACTCCAAAGCAACTGTCGTGCATTACTGATCTTATGAATAAAAAGTTCAGGCATGGAACCGGTACAAAATTAAACTTCCCGGTATAAGCATATTATAAAGAGAATAGCCGTTTGTATAAAGATTTTATAAAGACGTTCCGGCAGGTTGCGCCATTGTTTTTCTAAACCGCTCTTCCTTATCAACCAGGATGCACAACATCGCTTATTTTTTGTTAAGACCAGGCATGTGGCCCAACCTTATTCGCATGTTTTAGGTTCTCACAACTGCTTCATAGTTTTTACTGTTTTGTGAGAATGTTCTTTAGTAAGATGGTTTGGTCCGCCAACAGCCTTTACATCCAGCTCTAACAATGCCACGTTCAGCTGCCTGTGTTGTAAGGGTAGGTTTGCTGTATCCGGAGTGGTATAATTTTCTACAAAAGAGAAACCATAACTTTTATAATAGGCAATGATCTTTTCATTTTCGGCCCAGGTATCCATACGTATATAGTTTAGTTCCCTGGCCTCTGCAAATGCTATTGCCCACTCCAGCACTTTCTTAAAACATTTTTCACCCGCAAACTTCCTGTTTAATACCAGCCGGTGTAAATAAACAGCATCACCTTTCTCTTTTTCCCGCCATATTAAGGCGTCGCTATAACAAATACTGAAGATGCAAATAATGTCACCTTCTTCCTTGACCATCTTGAATAAAAGTCCATCCCGGATGTCCGATTGTATAAACTCCCTATCGTAACTGTTCCAGCCCACGTAATGATTCTTTTTCTGGAACAGGATGGCTTCTTCAAACAGTTGATAGATCACTTCCAGGTCACCTGCAGATGCGTTGGTTATGGTTTCATTCATAACATTGTTTCCATTTTTCGTTTCTGCTTAAGGTCCTGGATTCTTTCTTCAAAATTCATCACCGTTTCCAGCGGGTTTACAACTTGCCCGAAGAACAGCATTAAGGCTTCATCGTGTGCATGACTGCGCTGCGTGTTAAGATTGTAATGAACCAGCTTTGCCCACATAACAGCTTTCAGAACCTGTTTCCGGGTATCCCACATACATGCTTCCAGTAACAGGCTTTTTTCAGTGCTGTCAAGCAACCTTGTTTCAATAATAACTTCTTCCATCAGGTAGGCGGGTGAGAGGTAGGATACCTGTGTTTGTGCCATCACCCAGCCAAGCCCTTTCTCCCGTGCAAGCTGGTATATATCAAAACCATAGTTGTCAATTAACTGGTCACCCCGGGCAGTTATCATGTAATCAATATACCTGGAGTTGTTCAGGTGACTGAACGGGTCACAGTCATGAAACCTGATCTTCATCCTGCTTTCCACTATTTTTTTTAATTCTTTCATATACACACTTTAAATGTTTTCAGCCATTATGTTCCGGCAACGCTCTTCATTGTAAACAGCAACCCTAAACACTTCACTTCCCTTCTATGTATGAAATATACCGTTTGGTATATTTACCGGCAAAAAAAATTATGCTTCCAGGTCCCTGATCATTCTTTCCAGGTAATCCATCGCCAGTTTTAAGTCTGCAGACTTAAGGGTCACCTTGGCCTGCATAATCGCCCCTTCAATCAGCGACATGATAATGACGGCCACTTCAGCAGGCCTTGTATCTTTTTTAATTTCCCCGCGTTCGATACCCCTTTTTACCTGGTTCTCTATCGATTTTTTCCAGAAGGCCAACGCAGCAGCAGCCCTTTCTCTTAACATGGGATGTGTATCATCTGCCTCGGTGGAGGTATTCAATATGGGACAGCCGGGTTGCAGGAAAGGGATCTTCAGGAAATCACGGTACACCTGCGGGTAGACCAGTAAACGTTCAACGGCATTTTCCGATGCCAGTATCTTTCGTTTCATATAGGCAGTTACCTTTTCAAAATTGTAGTCAAACGCAGCCAAAGCCACTTCATCCTTATTTTCAAAATTGCCATAGATACTTCCCTTGGTCAAACCCGTTGCTTCGGTAAGATCATTTAGCGATGTACCGGCAAAACCCTTGGTATTGAAAACAGGAGCCGTCTTTTCAATGATATATTGTCTTGTCCGCTCAGCTTTGGATGATGTTCCCTCCATAATAAATGTAAATATAGAAAAAAATATACCAATTGGTATATTCTGATTTTTCCCTTATGAATTTGAACACGCCCTGGCAGGAGTATTTTAATAACAATCTTTTCATTGCCTGGGTAAATAGCCCTGGCTTCCGGTCTTAATGAGGTTTTGTTTTTGAACTCCCTACTCTTTACAGAACAATCACCTGGAGGCAATGAGGTTCCTGGTTAAGGCAAAATACATAGCCTCCCCTTCAGTATATATAGAGCATCGGTAACAGTTGCGCAGCTATTCATAAACATGTATCATAAAATGCAGCTTATTTCAGTTTCAACAGCCTTGCATTGAATGCTACAATCACTGTACTTAAACTCATTAGCACTGCACCCATGGCAGGGCTTAGCATAAAACCCGGATAGAGTACTCCTGCTGCTAATGGAATGGCAATGATATTATATCCCACTGCCCATGCAAGGTTTTGTATCATTTTACGATATGTTTTTCTGCCGAAGTCAATCATCTTCACTACATCTTTCGGGTCGCTGTTTACTAAAATAATGTCGGCTGTTTCTGCTGCTACATCTGTACCGCTTCCTACCGCAATGCCTACATCTGCCTGCGCCAGTGCAGGTGCATCGTTTACACCGTCACCTGTCATGGCTACTACTTCGCCCTTATCCTGTAACTCTTTTATCTTATCAAGCTTCTGGTGCGGAAGCACATTTGCAAAATATCCATCCATCTTTAATTTGTTGGCTACTGAAGAAGCAATTTTATCATTATCGCCTGTAAGCAGGTAAGATTGAATGTTCATTGCTTTTAGCCTGGCTATTGCTTCTGCCGCTGTTTCCCTGGTTGTGTCTGCCAGTGTTATGAAACCTGCCGGTTCATCCTCTATTAAAACATAAATAATCGTCTCTGTATTTTGGTCAACCCCTTTTGGTGTTTCAGGAACCGTTTTGTTTTCCTGCGTAAAATAGTTGGGGCCCCCGGCAACCACTTTTTTACCATTTACAATACCAGATACACCAATACCCTGCATGTATGTGAAATCTGTTGATGGCTGTAACTGTAAATTTTTCTCTTTTAGCTTTCTGATAATGCCCCTCGCAATGTAATGTTCTGATTGTTGCTGAACTGCAGCAACATACTGAAGTATTTCATCAGGGCTGTAATTTCCTGCACTGATTATTTTTTGAACTTCATGTGAGCCTTTGGTTAATGTACCCGTCTTATCAAAGATTATAGTTGTGAGTTTTCTTGAATTTTCAAATGCTGTCCGGTTTTTTATCAGTAAACCATGTGTTGCTGATGCAGTAGTTGATATAGCTACCACTAATGGAATGGCCACACCTAAAGCATGAGGACAAGAGGTTACCATCACCGTTACCATTCGTTCTAATGCAAAAGCCAGATCATGGTTGATGTACCAAACAATAAAGCTGGCAACACCTACCACTATTGATACGATGGTTAACCATTTGGCTACCCTGTCGGCAAGGTTTTGTGTTTTTGATTTTGCACTTTGTGCAGACTGCACCAGCATTATTACCTTATTCAGATAGCTATCTGCTCCTGTGCCTGTTACTTTTATCTTTAAAGAGCCATCACCATTAATTGCTCCTGCAATTACCCTGGCTTCATTCTCTTTTTTTACCGGCACACTCTCGCCTGTCAGCACACTTTCATTTACATAGGAACTGCCTTGTATAACAATACCGTCTGCCGGGATTTTTTCCCCTGGCTTTATTATGGCAATATCATCTTTCTGCAATTCCTGTATGTCAACATCAGTTACCGTTCCGTTTTTTTCTACATGTACGGTAGAAGGTAATAAAGCTACCAGCGATTGCAGGGCATTTGACGCAGCCATGGTGGAGCGCATCTCCAGCCAATGCCCTAATAACATGATATCAATTAATGTGGCAAGCTCCCAGAAGAAATCCATTCCTTTCAAACCAAAAACAACAGCTGCACTATAAGCATAAGCAACGCTGATAGCAAGAGCCACCAACGTCATCATTCCTACTGCATTGTGTTTTATCTCGCGGATCATACCCGTGAGGAAAGGAACGCCGCCATAGAAATAGATAAAAGAACCTAAGGCAAGTAATACGTAGCTGTCACCAGCAAAGGTTATATGAAAGCCAAACCAATGTTGTATCATTTCAGATAACAGCAGCACCGGGATGGTGAGCGCCAGGCAAATCCAAAACCTTTTCAGGAAGTCCCCGGTATGGTGTCCTGCATGTTTATCATGCATCGAATGGTCCTGCAGCTGCTTGCCTTGATTATGCTGATGATTACCCCTCGCTTTTTCTTGTTGCGGATCTTGCTGCTGGTGGTGATGATGATGCATGTGTTCCATTGGTCAAAATTAATTATGGACACAGCGGTTGCTATTACAGTTTTCGGGGTTTTGTTTATATAATTCGGAGAATTCCTTTCTGCCTGCGGAAAAATTTCAAAGCTTGTAATGAGTGGCAGCACTTTGTTTATTCAGCCAATAAAGTTCCATTACTGAACAATAGTAATGGGCAATTCTATTCTGACCCGCTCCCATGCCACAGCAATTTTTCCTTTACCATTTTTTCCATCTTCAATAAAGTATTGCAAACGCTCAGTATGCGGCACTTTCACAGGCTTTACGTTTAGCCGCACTACATCATCTTTTTCATCATACTCGGATGCCAGGTGCTGCTTCC